>NZ_JAMYRB010000025.1:0-2500 GCF_040321165.1 Mesorhizobium sp. M0500 | reverse complement strand
GACAGGCAAATGTCATGGCCACAACAAGAACGACAAGCCGTTCCGCCCCGGGGAAGAAGCAGCCTTTCTGGATGCCAGACACGGAAGATGTCATAGCCGACCTCGGCAACGAGCCGCCGCTGATCGCGGACGGCCGCAGCGGCCCTCCCGACCGGCGCGAGGTTTCGGCGCGCTGGCTGTCGGGCACCTTCCTTACCGGCGTGACCTCGAGCGTGCTGATGGGCGTGGCGCTGTTTGCAGCGCTTGACGGCCGCCAGCAGTTGGCGACGCCACCCGAGATCGCCGAACTGATCAGCCTTGCCAGTGGCGACGATTCCGGTGAGATCGCCAAGACGACACGGCTGGTCGCGCTGCGCCAGATCGCCAAGGCCAAGGATCGCCGGCGCATGGAAGTGTCGATGGTGACCAAGGTTGGCGACCGCGACGTCATCCACACCATGCCTTTCGTGCAGATCAAGATGGCGCTTGCCGCCGGTCACACGACCAGCCGGGCCTATCCGCCTTTCGACCCGATGCAGGTGTTTGGCAATGGCGACGACAATGCCGCCCAGCCGGCCGCCGCCGCCGCCAGCCAGATCTATGGCGCCAAGGTCGAAAGCGAGATGAGCTTGAAGACCGTCGATTTTCCGATCGAGACGGCGGCCTTCGACGAAAAGAGCGACCTTTCTGCCGACGAGGTGGAAAAGGTCGTGCGCGAGGCCGGCACCGATCTGAGCGACGGCGCTGTCCAGGTCGCTTCGCTGCATTATGTCGACCCACAGCGGTTCGGTGACGGCTTCGCCGAGAGCATGGCCGGCTCCTATGACGTCAAGATCGTCCCGGAAAACGTCTCGGTGTCGCCGCGTGCCGCGGTCGACGATCAGGCGCCGGCCTTCGCCGAGGAAATCATCCCCTTCACCAAGGATCTCGACATTGCCGAGGCCTTCGCCGATTCGGGCTATACCGGTGACGACGCAACCGGGATGGCCGAGGCGATCGCCAAATTGCTGAATGCCACGGCCCTCAAGGCAGGAACCGTGCTGCGCGTTGGGCTCGAGGTCCATGGCGACGCCGCCAAGATCGTTCGCACCAGCGTGTACGACAGGACCCAGCACATCGTCACCATCGCGCTCGACGACCACGACCAGTACGTGCCGGCGCAGGAGCCGGAGCCAAATCCCGAATTGCTGACGGCGTTCGACGATTCGCCTGCGCCCATAGTACGCGGCAATCTGCCGAACATCTATGACGGCATCTACCGCACCGCTTATTCCTACGGCATGTCCAAGGCGATGACGCAACGGCTGATCAAGTTGCTGGCATCCAGTGTCGACTTTCAGTCGCGCCTCAATCCCACGGACCGCATTGAGGTGCTGTTCTCGCAGCCCGATGGCGACGACCAGGCGTCTGACGAATCCGAGCTGCTTTACGTCTCCGCGACTTTCGGCGGCACGACGCGAAATTTCTACCGTTTCCAGATGCAGGACGGCAGCACCGACTACTTCGACGAAAACGGCAGCAGCGCCGAGCAGTTTCTGCTGCGCAATCCCTTGCCCAATGGCCGGTTTACGTCCGGGTTCGGTGCCAGGCGTCACCCCATTTTGGGGTATGTGAAAATGCACACCGGCACCGACTGGGCAGCTCCCGTGGGATCGCCGATCATTGCCGCGGGCAACGGCGTCGTCGAAAAAGCCGGCTGGGCCGGCGGCTATGGCAAGCAGATCATCTTGCGTCACGCCAATGGCTACGAGACGTCCTACAATCACCAGAGCGCCTTTGCCAAAGGCATCGAGCCGGGTGTTCGCGTTCGCCAGGGTCAGGTTATCGGCTATCTCGGCTCAACCGGCCTCTCCACCGGTCCACATCTTCATTACGAACTGATCGTCAACGGCACAAAGGTCGATTCGATGCGCGTCCGCCTACCGGTCGGTAAGACGCTGAAGGGCGACGACCTCGTCGCCTTCAAGCGCGAGCGCGAACGCATCGACGACCTGCTCAAGCAGGAAGACAGCAATCAGTTGAAGGTCGCGAGCGCCAAGATCGAAGGCTGAGCCGACGTTTTTCGGCGTCAGCCGTGCTGATTCGCCGTGTCGCGCGCCCATGGCAGCCGCTCGCCGGAAACCGTCGTCCACGCGGTGATTGCCGAAAACAGGCAAAGCAGCGCGGTCACCGCGGCAACGGCGGCGAATGCCGCGTCGCTGGCGGCAAGTCGTGCCGCATCGAGGCCGGGCGCCAGGCCGGCTGGCGGCGGTTCGCCGAAACCCGGAATGCCGGAGCCGGCAGCGGTGCCGAGCACGCCAGCATAGACCCAGGCCGCCAGCGATCCCATCGCCGCCACGGCAATCAGGCCGCCGATGCGCGAGACGGCGTTGTTGATGCCCGAGGCCGCACCCGTATCCTTGTCCTCGACCGCCGGGATGACCGCGGGGGCCCCCGGCGGTACCCCCACCGCCCAGGCGCACCCCCAAACAGCCCTCACCGGGGATAACCCCCACCCCAAAATTTGGTTTGTCCAATAGGC
>NZ_JAMYRB010000024.1:0-73380 GCF_040321165.1 Mesorhizobium sp. M0500 | reverse complement strand
CCTTGAGAGGTTCTGGCAGGCTTCATCACCCGCCTCGATACGCCGCTCTCCTCAAACCGTCATCACCCAGTTTCCGCCATAGCTCCAGCACAGGGGACAAAGGCCGCTTCAATAGCACAAACGATCGATAACAAGCTCGCGAGCACGCGATGGCCATGCGCTTTGTCTATGTCTCAAATTGTCGACGGACTGTCGCAAGCGTCGCACCGGCGCACAAACGAACATTTACGATCGCGGCCGGATCTCAACACCCATCAGCGGTACTGAACTCAGGATACGCGGGGCTTTGCCCGAGCGCCCGGTGTTTTTCGCGGGGGGCAAAATGAAAGGATAACTCCGAAATGAGCACGATCGTGAAAATGAAAGAACAGGTCGGCCGCGAGAAGAGCGCTACGCGGTCGGGCGCCCCAAAGGCGCCGTCAAATCCCTTCTTCGGAGTAGGCCCGATCACGGACGCGACAATCGATGAGGTTGCGGGGAGATTGCGGCGCAACGAATTCGATGCCTGGCTGGAGGCCAACTATCGCAAGATCGATGACAAGGGCAACGACCTCGGACCATTCACGACGGCTGAAATCGCTCGCAGCATGCATCGAGGCTATCCGGCGGACAAGATCCTGACGGACATGATGCACTCCATCCATCAGTATTTCGAATTTCCCAAACAGAATCTGATGGCCGTGGGACTTGGCGGCGGGCATAGCGGCTTCACGGTCGCGGTCATGCACCTCATGAACCCGAACAAAGAGAACCAGCGCGTTTACGTCGACACGACGAAACCGGAGGCCGCCGAGTCCGGCGGCGCGGGCTTCTTCAGGCAATCCTGGGCTACCCAGCTTCTCGAACTTCAGAAGTTTGCGCAAAGCGGCAGCGCCGACAAAATTCAGTTCGCCAGCGTCGAGGGCTCCATTCCCACCGTAAAGGAACTCGAGGCGCTCGGCACGACGCTGTTCCTCGGCGTCGGGCACGAGACCACGGGTGCCAACACCTATAGCCGATCGGAGATCGAGGAGCTTTTGACGTGGCTCGATCGAGATCCTGAAAACCGCCACGCCGTCCTCGACGCAACGTCGATGCTGGGAGCGATGCCTTGGGGTGAGGGTATCGTGCGGGAAGCTCTCGCGAAATGTTGCGTCTTCATGCCGTTCCAGAAGGCGATTGGCGGCATCTCCGGCTACTTCGTTGTTTCGTTCACGCCGCAGGCGCTGAAGCTTGTCGAGAACAATCAGAAGAATCCCGCCTGGGCCATTCCGCGCCAGCTAAAGCTGGCCCCTCCTGTCGATGCAAAGCTTCCGGTCAGCGGAAAGAGATCTTTGGCTATCGGTCCCTTCTATGACGCAGGACAGCAGCGCATGCTTGGTGGCGTCATCAACACCTACAGCGCACTGGCCTTCGCCGAGACCACATTTGGCCTGCTCCAGGCTGCCCGTCGTGTTGGCTCCGTCAGCGATCTAAACCGCCGCTCGGTCGAGAACCGCCGGGTGATCTCTGACTGGGTCGACAACAACTCGCTGCTGAAGTTCACCGTCAGCGAAGCTGAAAAGCGCGGCGCTGCCGTCGTTCTGCTCAAGGTCGTCGACCCCGACATCACCGACAAGGAGGTTCATGCCCGGATTATTGCCCGCTCGAAGCAGCTTCTCGGCTATGAAGGCATCACGCATGTGAATGGCGAGTACGAGAAGGGCCTGGACGCCGCTCGGTACGTGAACGCATTTCCCGGCATGCCCGGCGACTACCGGGCCTGGATCGGGGGCATCCGCGACCCGGAGGACGTCCGCCTCCTGCTCGAGAACCTCGCCTATGCCTATCGCAGAGCGAAGATTGCCGTTCTCGAGGAGAAACTGGCCGCGCAAGGCGAGCGGTTCGAAAGCACCCCCTCGGCCGTCGGCCTTGCCAGGAAGGATGATCCCGAACGGGCCTACACCGTCCTGATTGCCGACTTGCTAGGGCTGCGCCTTGGCGAAAATGGCATACCAGACAGCAGCGAGATCGCAGCCCACATCTGTGAAAAGGGAGGCAAGTTCCACCTCGGCCCACTGCAGGATCGCAACGCCCTGAACCGGGGAAAAATCCACTTCTTCTATCAGCCGGGATTGAGCACCGAGGACGAGCTTCTGGGCTGTACGGCCCATGGCGAGTACGATGCCATCATCACGGCGGCCACCTTCATTCCCAAGCAGTCAGTCTTTGCGCATGGTGGCGTCAGAATTGGGGCCGGCACCGGCAACATGGGCTCGAGCTCGTGGGGCGGCCCCGACGGCGACAGTGGCGCCGCGCCGCTCATGAACACACCGGGTATCAATAGCCGAGCAACGGCTCAGATGGCCATGAAGGCGCTCCTCAAGATCATTCCTACCCTCCCCGTCGACGAGTTGCATGACAGGACCGTGGCCGGGAACTTCGACACCGGGCGCGACCTGAAAGATTTCCCGACCGCAAAGCTCGAGGGGCAGAAACTGGCTGTCCTGGGATACGGCAATATCGGCAGGGAGGTTGCCAAACTGGCATCGGCCTTTGGCATGCGCGTTCGCGTCTATGCCCGGGAGCGCCATCGGGTTTGGATCGAGTCTGAGGGCTTCGAATATGCCGAAACGCCGCTCAAGGCAGCGACGGACGCCAACGTCCTCTCGATTCACGTCGGCCTCGGACGCCTCGACACCTCGACAGGCAAGTTCACCAATGCTGGTCTTGTGAACCATAACGTTCTGTCAAGACTGGCCGATGGCGCGGTGCTTATCAACTATGATCGCGGCGAACTTATCGACATCGATGCGCTCGATGCAGCCTTGGTCTCGGGCAAGGTCAGCCATGTGGCGGTGGATGCGGACATCTTCAGCGACGCGAGCGATGGCGCGTTGAGAGGGCCGCTTACTCCCTATCTGCCGTTAAACAAGCGGTATCCCGGCAGGCTTGAGCTGCTTCCGCACGTCGCTGCTGACACCGACCATCCTACGCGCGTCGCAGGTGCCAAGCAGGCCGTCGACCAGATCTTCGATGCGATCCAGTTCAAGGCGGTGCGGAATTTGAAAGGCGCGCTGCCGGAGGGATACGTTGACTTGGGCTCGACGGTTCCCGCCGGCATCGGCAAGTCGACCTCGGCCAGCCTTGGCGCACTGGCGGATCAGTCCGAACAGTGGAAGGCGCTGCGTCAGCTCTCCGAACGGATCGCGGCGGTCATTGGCGGGATCGATGCGACACCGGACCCGGAACGGCGGGCGAGCCTGGTCAGCAGGTATCACCGCGACCTGGCACTGGATCTGCTCAACCACCGACGCATTCTGGACGATGCCGGTCTCTACGCACCAGCTGCATCATGAAGATGGATGTACGACCAAGCCCGGTTGGCTCCGGGTGGTGGAGATCCCTAGCTTCGCCCGCAGATCGTCGTAGGCGATCTTGAGAGCTGCTTCGTCCGCGACCTTCCACAGGACGCCAACTGATGGAGAGGGAGTGAAGAGCAATATCACGTTCGGAGCTGCACGCGGATGCTTGAAGGTGCTCGATACCAGCACCCCAATGCGGCGCACCATTCAACGACCTGCGGTTCGGGCGCCGTCGCCGCACACAATGATTCCGACGCATTTGTAGATGTCATACGGGCGTGCGCGATGGTGGCGGCATCGGCGGGTCAGGATCGCGGTCGAAAGCCCGTACAGCATGGATGGCGACCTCGCCCGATCGAACACCTCATGGTTTTGGCTGATCGCCAAGAAGCGTTCATGCTCATTGATGAAGCGCATGCCAACGGCGTCTACAGGTGGAACGGGCGCGGCCTCGCCGCCGCGTTCGTGGAGCTGGACAATTTTGTGAGGTTGCCCACATGCGGCAAGGCCCTTGCAACAGGTGCAAGCTAAATTCCTTTGCAAGCCGGGAGACTGGCCCACAACAAAGGTGTCCAATGTCGCAACCTAGGCCTTGGGTGATCGTAAATCAGCAAATCGTGTATGGCAGTTCGCTACGTCGGTCGTGATCGATCGTGATCGTGCTCTTGAGCGGCGGAATAGCGCGTTGGATGCAGTTCATTCGCTCGCAAATGCGGCATGAAACGCCGATGGGCTCAAACGCGGAGCTGCTGGCAAAGTCCAGCCGGTCTGCATAGACGAAATCGCCCGCATCGGAGATCTCGCATCCGAGCGCGATCGCATAACGTCTGTGAGGAGAGCCAAAGCCCCCATCCGCCTTGGTGATTTCCGTGGCGATACTGAGATAACGCACGCCGTCCGGCGTCTCGGCCAGCTGGCAAATCATGCGCCCTGGGGTTTCAAATGCCTGATGAGCGTTCCACAACGGGCAAGCTGCTCCGTAGCGGGCGAACTGCAACTTCGCGGCGCTGTGGCGCTTGGTGATGTTGCCGGCACGGTCGATGCGGGCGAAAAAGACCGGAACGCCCTTCATCCGAGGCCTTTGCAGCGTTGAAAGGCGATGCGCCACCTGCTCAAGGCTGGCGCCGAAGCGCATTGCAAGCAGGTGGAGGTCGTGCCGAAGTTCTTTTGCCGCGGCGAGGAAGGGCCGGTATGGCAACATGAGCGCGCCGGCAAAGTAGTTCTGCAGGCCGATCCGGCATATCTCCGCCGCTTCGGAGGTCCGGAACCGCGCTCCCTCGATGATGGCGTCGATCTCCGCCCGGTGCTCCAAGGTCCCTATCTGGAATGCCATTTGAAAACTGCGCGTCGATGCAGGCGAGTAAGAGTTCAAATACAGCACGCGCGCGGAGGCGTCGAAGCGCCTAATAACTCGCTCGGCGATGCCAGCGCGTGCAAGGCGAACGTGATGGCGCTCTTCCAGATGATCCGCCAACACGGTACCCACATCTCGATCCGGCACGCCGAGGGTCTTGGCCAACTTCTCAGCTGCCCGGTCGAGCTCATCAATGTAGTTGTCAACAAAATGAAAGAAGTCCCGCACTTCCTCATAGGGTGTCGGCTCCGCAAAAGCATTGGTTCGGATCAGCTGGTCGTCGAAGCTGGCAAGCTGCTCGCTATTTCTGCGATATGCCTGATGGCAGATAATCAGCGCATGAGCGAGAGACGGAGCGTTTTGGGCAACGAGCTTGAGTTCCTGAAACCCAGCCGAAACACCGCTGAATACCGGGTCGGCAAGTGCCTCGCTCAGTGCCGAGAGCAGCCGGTCTGCCTCACTGCCGCCGATCGAAGCGATATCGATCTGGAATTTCTCGGCCAGCGCAAGAAGCACCGCGGCTGACACCGGCCGCTGGTTGTTTTCTATCTGGTTAAGATAGCTGGTCGAAATACCCAGCCGCTCGGCGAATGCCGCCTGGGTAGCCTTGCTGGCCTCCCGCAGTTCGCGCACGCGGCGTCCGATGAAGAGCTTACCGTTTGCCATTTGCAAATTCGCATGTTTCTGTTTGCAAATTCATACATTTCGCAATCGCACCCGGTCAAGCCTTTCCCGTTCATTGCCGGCGAACTAATGCGGAGCGTAATTTCATCAGTGGAGGCGCTCATGCGATTGTCCAGCAAAGCAAAGCCGATTTCGAGGCAAAGCCGGCTCGCCGCGACGCCGTTGCCGACGGCTTTGAACTTTGCACCGAAGGCTGACCGCTGATGCGAGCCGTTCTCGACCAACTCGAGATCCGTCGTGCGCAAGCCCGGATGGGTGGAGGACAGAAGCGTGTCGACGCCCAACACGCGAAAGGCAAGCTGACCGCCCGAGAGCGCCTCGTAGTGCTCCTCGATGAAGGCTCCTTCGAAGAATACGACATGTATGTCACGCATCGTGCCACGGACTTCGGCATGGCTGAACAGAAGGTGGCTGGCGACGGCGTCGTCACAGGCTGGGGTACGATCAACGGCCGGCTTGTTTACGTCTTCTCTCAGGACTTCACGGTGCTTGGCGGGTCGCTGTCTGAGACGCACGCCCAGAAGATCTGCAAGATCATGGACATGGCGGTGCGCAACGGGGCGCCGGTCATTGGCCTCAACGACTCTGGCGGCGCGCGCATCCAGGAAGGTGTCGCCTCACTGGCCGGCTATGCCGACGTCTTCAAGCGCAATGTCGACGCTTCAGGCGTCATTCCGCAGATTTCGGTGATCATGGGCCCGTGCGCCGGAGGTGCGGTCTATTCGCCAGCCATGACCGACTTCATCTTCATGGTTCGGGATTCCTCCTACATGTTTGTGACTGGCCCCGACGTGGTCAAGACGGTCACGAACGAGATCGTGACCGCGGAGGAACTGGGCGGCGCTGCAACGCACACGCAAAAATCCTCTGTTGCGGACGGCGCTTTCGAAAACGATATCGAGGCGTTGGAAGAGGTTCGGCGCCTCTTTGATTTCCTGCCGCTGAACAATCGGGAAAAGCCGCCCGTGCGGCCGTTTCATGACGATCCAGAGCGCATCGAGTTGCGCCTCGACACGCTGGCGCCGGAGAGCGCCAACAAGCCCTACGACATGAAGGAACTGATCACGGCAATCGCCGATGAAGGCGACTTCTTCGAGCTTCAGGCTGCCTTCGCCCGCAACATCATTACCGCATTTGTGCGCATCGAGGGCAGGACAATAGGCGTGGTGGCCAACCAGCCCATGGTGCTGGCCGGATGCCTCGACATAGATTCCTCCCGCAAGGCGGCGCGTTTCGTTCGCTTCTGCAACGCCTTCGACATCCCCATCCTGACCCTCGTCGACGTGCCAGGGTTCCTGCCGGGCACAGCCCAGGAATATGGCGGCGTTATCAAGCATGGCGCGAAGCTGCTATTTGCCTTTTCTCAGGCCACCGTACCGATGGTCACGTTGATCACACGCAAGGCTTATGGCGGCGCCTACGACGTGATGGCTTCCAAACATATCGGCGCCGACATCAACTACGCCTGGCCGACCGCCGAAATCGCGGTGATGGGCGCAAAGGGCGCGGCCGAGATCCTCTATCGGTCCGAACTCGGCGATCCCGAGAGGCTTGCTGCTCGTACCAAGGAATACGAGCAGCGTTTCGCCAACCCCTTCATTGCCGCCGAGCGCGGCTTCATCGACGAGGTGATCATGCCACATTCCTCACGCAAGCGGATCGCACGTGCCTTTGCGGCGCTGCGGGGAAAAAGCGTGGAGACGCGCTGGAAGAAGCACGACACGATCCCGCTTTGAGTAGGCAAAAAATGTTCAAGAAGATCCTGATTGCCAATCGTGGCGAGATCGCGTGCCGGGTAATCAAGACGGCGCAGAGGCTTGGCATAGCCACTGTCGCCATCTATTCCGACGCTGATCGCGACGCCTTGCATGTGCGGCAGGCTGATGAGGCAGTCCTTATCGGTCCCGCCGCCTCGGCCCATTCTTATCTTCGCATTGCCAACATCCTCGATGCCGTCACCGCCACTGGCGCTGATGCGGTTCATCCAGGCTACGGTTTCCTGTCCGAGAACTCGAATTTCGCCGAAGCGCTCAAAGCCATTGGCGTGGCCTTTATTGGCCCCTCGCCTGTCGCCATCGAGGCGATGGGCGACAAGATTACCTCGAAAAAGATCGCGGCATCGGCCGGTGTTTCTACTGTGCCCGGCCATATGGGGCTGATCGAGGACGCGGACGAAGCGGTGCGTATCGCCGGTGGGATCGGCTTTCCGGTTATGATCAAGGCATCCGCCGGCGGCGGCGGCAAGGGCATGCGCATTGCCTGGAACGACGTCGAGGCGCGCGAAGGTTTTCAGTCCTCGCGAAACGAAGCCAAGAACGCCTTCGGCGACGACCGCATCTTCATCGAGAAATTCGTCACCGAGCCACGTCACATCGAAATCCAGGTGCTCGGCGATCAGTACGGCAACATCGTCTACCTCGGCGAACGGGAATGCTCTATCCAGCGCCGCAACCAGAAGATCATCGAGGAGGCCCCCTCCCCGTTCCTTGACGAAGCGACGCGCCGCGCGATGGGACAACAAGCGGTCGCCCTAGCCAGGGCGGTCGGCTACCACTCGGCGGGCACGGTTGAGTTCATCGTCGACCGCGACCGCAACTTCTACTTCCTCGAGATGAACACCCGGCTTCAAGTCGAGCATCCGGTCACCGAACTTGTAACCGGCATCGATCTGGTCGAGGAAATGATCCGCATCGCCGCAGGCGAAAAGCTGCGCTTTGCCCAAGAGGACGTGAGGCTGAACGGCTGGGCGGTAGAAAGCCGGCTCTACGCCGAAGACCCGTATCGCAATTTCCTGCCCTCGATCGGTCGTCTGACACGTTACCGGCCGCCCACTGAGGGTGCACGTATGGACGGCTCACTCATCCGCAACGATACCGGTGTGGTCGAGGGCTCGGACATCTCGATGCACTATGATCCTATGATCGCCAAGCTCTGCACCTGGGCGCACGATCGGCTGGGCGCAATCAACGCCATGGCTGCAGCGCTGGATGATTTCGAAGTGGAAGGTATCGGCAATAACCTGCCGTTTCTCGCCGCTGTCATGGACCATCCCCGGTTTCGCGAGGGGCGGCTAAGCACGGCCTTTATCGCCGAGGAGTTCCCGGATGGATTCGCAGGTGTGTCCCCAACCGATGCGGATGAGCGCAAGCTCGCGGCGGTTGCGGCACACATCAACTGGAAACTCCAGCACCGAAATATCCTGATCTCCGGGGCGATGGACAATCATCGTCGCAAAGTCCCCAGCGATTGGAACGTCACGCTTGGCGACCATGCCTTTCCCGTCGCCCTATGTGATCAGGAAGACGGGACGGCGGTTTCATTCGATGACGACTCGGTACTGAGGGTTGTCAGCGATTGGCTGCCGGGACGGCATATAGCGCACTTCCAAATTGGCACTGAGACCTCGTCGATCAAAACATCGCGGTCAGGAACCGGCTACCGACTGCGCTGGCGCGGAATGGATGTTGTCGCCCATGTACGCAGCCCGGCTATCGCCGAGTTCGCGAGATTGATGCCGAAGAAGCAGCCCCCGGACACCTCCAAGCTGCTGCTTTGCCCGATGCCCGGTGTGGTCACCGCGATTGCGGTGTCCGAAGGAGAACAGGTCGAGGCTGGACAGGTGCTCGCTACCGTCGAGGCCATGAAGATGGAGAACGTCCTGCGCGCCGCACGGCGCGCGGTCGTCAAACGGATCGCCGCCAAGGCTGGCGCAAGCCTCGCCGTTGACGAACCCATTCTGGAGTTCGAGTGATGGCCGACGCGAAACTCGCCGACTGGCGCACTCTTGCCGAACGGGAGCTGAAGACCCCACCAAACGCTTTGGTCTGGCGCACGCCTGAAGGCATCGACGTCAAGCCGCTTTACACGGCAGACGATCTGGATGGGATCAACCACCTCGCCACGCTGCCCGGCCTGAAGCCATTCGTCCGCGGGCCACGCGCAACGATGTATACCGGCAGGCCGTGGACAATCCGGCAATATGCCGGCTTCTCGACCGCGGAGGAGTCGAACGCCTTCTACCGCAAGGCGCTCGCCGCCGGCCAGCAGGGTGTGTCGGTTGCCTTCGATCTCGCCACGCATCGCGGCTATGACAGCGATCATCCGCGTGTCGTCGGCGATGTCGGCAAGGCTGGCGTAGCAATCGATTCCGTCGAGGATATGAAGGTCCTGTTCGAGGGCATACCGCTCAAGGACATTTCCGTCTCCATGACCATGAACGGTGCGGTCATCCCGATCCTTGCCTGCTTCATCGTCGCCGGCGAGGAGCAGGGCTGCCCGACGGCCCAGCTCTCCGGGACCATCCAGAATGACATCCTGAAGGAGTTCATGGTCCGCAACACCTACATCTATCCGCCCGAACCCTCAATGCGGATCGTCGCCGATATCATCGAGTACACCGCAAAGGAGATGCCGAAGTTCAACTCGATCTCCATCTCCGGCTATCACATGCAGGAGGCCGGCGCGACGCTGGTGCAGGAACTCGCCTTCACCTTGGCCGATGGGCGGGAGTATGTCCGCGCTGCGCTGAGGAAAGGCCTCGATGTCGACGATTTTGCCGGGCGGCTCTCGTTCTTCTTCGCGGTGGGCATGAATTTCTTTATGGAGGCCGCCAAGCTGCGGGCGGCGCGACTTCTGTGGTCGCGTATCATGGAAGAGTTCCAACCGAAGAAGCCTTCATCGCTGATGCTGCGCACGCACTGCCAGACATCGGGCGTGTCCCTGCAAGAGCAGGACCCCTACAACAACATCGTGCGCACCGCCTATGAGGCGCTCGCCGCGGTGCTGGGTGGTACGCAGTCACTCCACACCAACTCCTTCGATGAGGCGATCGCGCTGCCGACGGAGTTTTCGGCGCGCATTGCGCGAAACACCCAGCTCATTCTCCAGCACGAGACCGGCGTGACTAAGGTCGTCGACCCGCTGGCTGGCTCCTATTATGTCGAAAGCCTGACCGCCGAACTTGCTGACAAGGCGTGGTCGCTCATCGACGAAATTGAGGCCATCGGCGGCATGACCAAGGCCGTCATCGACGGTCTGCCAAAACGCCTGATCGAGACGGCAGCGACCCGCCGCCAGGCCGCGATCGACCTCGGCGACGAGGTGATCGTCGGCGTCAACAAATACCGGCTGGAGACCGAGGCTCCGATCGAAAGTCTTGAGATCGACAATGCGGCGGTCCGGGGGGCGCAGATCCGCCGTCTCGAACAAACAAAGCGTCAACGCGACCCCAAGCGCGTCGACGCAGCCCTTGCCGCGCTTGGTGAGACCGCGACCAGCGGCAAGGGCAATATACTCCAATCAGCTGTCGAAGCGGTGCGCGCTCGCGCGACGGTGGGGGAGATTTCCGACGCTCTGCGCCGCGCCTTCGGCGATCATGTGGCCGTTCCTGAGGTGACCTCGGAGGTTTATGGCGCCGCCTTCCAGAATGAACCGGAATATCAAACCCTAACTTCCCGTATCAGGGACGTTTCCGTCTCGCTCGGCGGCCGGCCGAAGTTGATGGTGGCCAAGCTCGGCCAGGATGGCCATGACCGGGGCGCCAAAGTGATCGCATCGGCGTTCGGCGATCTCGGCTTCGACGTGGTCGCCGGGCCGCTCTTCCAAACCCCGCAAGAGGCAGCAAGCATGGCGGTTGCGTCTGCAGTTCATGTCATCGGAGCGTCCTCGCTCGCGGCTGGACACAAGACCCTGTTGCCGCAGCTCGTCGCGGCGTTGAAAGCAAAGGGTGCCGAAAACATCATCGTTGTGTGCGGTGGCGTGGTGCCGCGCCAGGACTATCAGTTCCTGATGGACCACGGGGTGGCTGCTGTGTTCGGCCCTGGAACGCACATCTTGGATGCCGCGCATGCGGTCGTCGATCTCCTTGAAGGTAGGCGCCGCAATCAATGAAGACGCTTGTCGTCAAGCCTTTGGCAGCCCTTCGGGATGTGCATGTTCGGACGGCAGCGATGTGATGGACCTGGAAAACCCAGCGGAATGCCGTAAAGACAGGCGGCATTGACGCTGGGGAAGGAGAGAATGGTAGTGAATAGACCGCAGATCAACTCCGAGAGTGTCCGGCCCTTATGGTCACAAGCGGAAGTTCGCGCGCTCTATGAGCTGCCCTTTAACGATCTTCTCCATCGCGCCCATAACATCCACCGCCAGAATTTCGATCCCAACAAGGTCCAGATCAGCCGGCTTCTCAGCATCAAGACCGGCGGCTGTCCGGAGGATTGCGGCTATTGCAGCCAGTCGGCGCATCACGAAAGCGGATTGAAGGCGTCAAAGCTGATGGAGGTTCGGCGCGTCATCGCCGAGGCGACCAAGGCGCGTGATGCCGGCGCCACCCGTTATTGCATGGGCGCGGCTTGGCGAAACCCCAAGGCGCGCGACATGGATGCGGTGGTGGCGATGGTCGAAGGCGTCAAGGCGCTGGGCATGGAGACCTGCATGACGCTCGGCATGCTCGATCTTGAGCAGGCGGCTCGCCTCAAACAGGCTGGCCTCGACTATTACAACCACAACATCGATACGTCGGAACGCTACTACAGCGAGATCATCAGCACGCGGAGCTTTGCCGACCGGCTGGAGACGCTCGAGCACGTTCGCCAATCCGGCATCAAGGTCTGCTGCGGCGGTATTGTCGGCATGGGCGAGGAGCCAGTGGATCGGATAGACATGCTGGTGACGCTGGCCAACCTGCCAGAACATCCGCAAAGCGTTCCGATCAACATGCTGATCCCCATCGAGGGCACCCCGCTTGCCGACGCCAAGCCCATCGAGCCGATCGAATTCGTGCGCGTGATCGCGCTGGCACGCATCATGATGCCGAAATCGCATGTCCGACTTTCAGCCGGCCGCACCGCGATGACCGACGAGATGCAGGCGCTGTGCTTCTTTGCCGGCGCGAACTCGATCTTCGTCGGCGACACGCTGCTGACGGCGAACAATCCAGGCGAGGATAAGGATGCTCTGCTGTTTCGCCGTCTCGGCATCGAGCCCATGGAACGCGAGGCGCAATGAACGGGGCACCGCTTGCCCGCTATGACGCGACCTTGCAGGGACTGGCGCGCAAGGACCGGCTGCGGAGACTGTCGCCGCGCGCCGGGCTCGATTTCTCGTCGAACGACTATCTTGGGCTTGCCGCTTCGAGAAGGCTTGGCGACGCGGTTGCGGCGGCGATCGCGCAGGGCACGCCGGTTGGCGCCACCGGGTCGCGGCTGTTGCGCGGCAACGCGCCGGAACACGAGGCCCTGGAGGCGGACGCGGCGGCGTTCTTTGGGAACGGGCGCGCGCTGTTCTTCGGCAGCGGCTACATCGCCAACTTCGCCCTGCTGACCGCCCTGCCGCAGAAGGGCGACCTTTTGGTCCTCGACGAACTCGCCCATGCCAGTATGCATGAGGGCGCGCGGGCAGGACGCGCCGAGTTCAAACTCGCCGCGCATAACGACGTCGATGCTGTCGAGGATGCGATCAAGCGCTGGCGCGCCGAAGGCGGCATGGGATCCGTCTGGGTCGCGGTCGAAAGCCTCTACAGTATGGATGGTGACAGCGCGCCGCTGGAAAGCCTGGTCGCGCTTGCCGACCGGCATGAAGCCTTTATCGTGGTTGACGAGGCGCATGCCACCGGCGTCTGGGGGCCCGACGGCCGGGGGCTGGCTGCCGCGTTCGAGGGTCGCGACAACATCTTGGCGCTGCACACATGCGGCAAGGCGCTCGGCGCGTCTGGTGGGCTCGTGACCGGGCCGAGGACACTGTGCCAGTATCTGATCAACCGTTGCCGGCCATTCATTTACGCCACCGCGCCCTCACCGCTGATGGCGGTGGCGGCGCGCGAAGCGCTCGCCATCCTGTCCGATGAGCCCCAACGCCGTGTCCAGTTGCGTGAACGCGTCGCCTTCGCCGGCCGGCAATTGGCCGAGCGCTGCGGCGTGACGCCGAGCGGCTCGCAGATCCAGCCCTTCGTCATCGGCGATAACAGGCGCACCATGACGGTGGCGGCAGCGCTGCAGGCGCGCGGCTTCGACATTCGCGGCATTCGTCCGCCGACCGTGCCCGAGGGCACATCGCGCCTGCGCATTTCGCTGACGCTTAACGTCGACGAAGCTGACATTTCCGCCATGGTCGCAGCGCTCGTCGAGGTGTTGGCCCAAACACCCCCGGAGGCGACATGATCCAACGCATCGTCATCACCGGTACCGACATCGGAATTGGCAAGACCGTGTTTGCGGCCGGGCTCGCCGGCTTGCTCGACGGCTTCTACTGGAAGCCGGTTCAATCGGGTCTCGAGGGCGAGACCGATAGCGAGGTGGTTGCGCGGCTTGCCGGCCTGCCGTCGGAGCGCGTGCTGCCGGAGGCCTACCGCCTGAATAGCCCGCTGTCGCCGCATCGTTCGGCCGAGATCGACGGCGTCGCGATCGAGGCTGCCGATCTTACTTTTCCCGTCCTGCCGACGCCGCTGGTCATCGAGGGCGCGGGTGGGCTGATGGTGCCGCTCAACCGACGCACTAGGTTCATCGACATCTTCGCTGAATGGCAGCTGCCGGTCATCTTGTGCGCCCGCACCACGCTCGGCACCATCAACCACACCCTGCTGTCGATCGAGGCGCTGCGGGCTCGCTCCATCCCGCTGGCCGGCATCGCTTTCATCGGCGATGAGATGGCCGACACACAACGGACAATCGTGGAAATGGGTGGTGTGCCGCAGCTTGGCAGGCTGCCCTATCTCGATCCGCTAACGGACCAGACGCTGAGAGACGCAATAATTGCCGGCTTCGCCTTCGCCTCGTTTCCGGGAGATCGCTGATGTCTCATGTCTGGCATCCCTTTACCCAGCACGCGCTTGAGCCGACTATCCCCGAAATCGTGCTGACCGAAGGCGCCTATCTCCACAAGGCCGACGGCACGCGCATCCTGGATGCCATTTCCTCCTGGTGGGTCGTCACCCACGGCCACCGCCATCCCCGCATCATGAAGGCGATCGAGACGGCCGCGGCAAGCCTCGACCAGATTATCTTTGCGGGCTTCACGCACGCGCCGGCCGAACGCCTGGCCAAGGCGCTTGTCAGCCTCGCTCCCGCCGGTCTCGACTGGGTGTTCTATTCCGACAGCGGCTCGACCTCGGTCGAAGTCGCGCTGAAGATGGCGCTCGGTTATTTCCGCAACATCGGCGCGCCGCGCTCGCGCATCGTCGTCATGGAGCACAGCTATCATGGCGACACGATCGGGACGATGAGCGTCGGCGCCCGCGGCGTGTTCAACGCCGCGTACGAGCCGCTGCTGTTCGAGGTCGATACCATCCCCTTCCCGGCAGCCGGCCGAGAGCAGGAGACGCTGGATCGGTTCGAGGCAGTTGCCTGCGACCGGCACGCCGCCGCGCTGATCGTCGAGCCGCTGGTGCTCGGCGCCGGCGGCATGCTCATGTATCCGGCCTGGGTTCTGGCCGAGTTGAGGAACATCGCCGAGTCCTCCGGAACGCTGCTGATCGCCGACGAAGTGATGACCGGCTGGGGCCGCACAGGCACCCTGTTCGCCTGCGAGCAGGCATCCATCTCTCCGGACATCCTGTGCACCTCGAAAGGGCTGACAGGCGGCGTGGTCCCGCTGGCCGCCACGCTTGCGACCGATGCGATCTTCCAGGCCCACTATTCGACGGACCGCAAGAAGACCTTCTTTCATTCGAGTTCCTACACCGCCAATCCGATTGCCTGCGCGGCTGCACTCGCCAATGTCGAAATCTGGCGCGACGAGCCCGTGGCCGAGCGGGTCGCGGCCTTGAGTGCGATGCAGGCCGCCCGGCTTCAACGCTTCGGGGACAATCCCAATTTCACCGACTGCCGGACAACCGGCACGATCACGGCTCTCGACCTGCGAACCGATTCCGCAGGTTATCTCGCCGAGATCGGACCGAAGCTGCGCGCATTCTTCCTCGACCAAGGGCTGCTCGTGCGCCCGCTCGGCAATGTCCTCTATCTCCTGCCGCCCTATTGCATCACCGGCGACGAGCTCGACGGGCTCTATGACGCGATCGAGGAGGCCGGTGAACGCTTCGGGTCCAGGCCATGAGCAGGTCGGTGCGCATACTTGGGTTTGGGCACCATGCGCCGTCGCGCAAGGTGGCGAATGCCGAGATCGAGAGCAATCTCGGGCTCGAGCCGGGCTGGATCGAGCGGCGCACTGGGATCCGTTCCCGCTTCTGGGCAACAGACGAAGATACGCTGTCTGGTCTTGCCACGCAGGCTGGCGACATGGCGCTGGCGAACGCCGATATTGAGTGCGGCGACATCGGTCTCTTGTTGCTTGCAACCTCGACACCCGATCACCTGCTGCCGCCCAGTGCGCCGCTGGTCGCCCATCGGCTTGGGCTGGGGCGTGCGGGTGCTGTCGACCTGACCGGCGCCTGCGCCGGCTTCATCTATGCGCTGATGTTCGCGGACGGCTTCACCCGCCTGCATGGCAAGGCGGCCCTTGTCATTGCCGCCAACATCCTCAGCCGCCGCATCAACCCGGCCGAGCGCGCCGGCGCCGTGCTGTTTGCCGATGCCGCCGGCGCCGTGGTGATTGGTCCGTGCAATGACCTGGACAGCGGCATTCTCGGCGCGTCGGTGGATTCCGACGGCTCGCGCTACGGGCTGATCCAGATTCCGGCGGGAGGAAGCAACAAGCCGTTCCATGGCGACCTCAACCTCGGGGAAACCCGCATGACGATCACCGACGGCCCCGAAGTGTTCGCAAAGGCCGTCGAGATGATGACCGCCTGCTCGCGGGACGCACTCGCCGCAGCCCAGATGCAGCCACAGGACATCGATCGGTTCGTGCCGCATCAGGCCAATGCCCGCATCTTCGATGCGGTTGGACGAAACCTCGACATTGCCGACGACGCAATCGTCAAGACGATCGCCGATTACGGCAACTCTTCCGCCGCCACGATCCCGCTCTCGCTGTCGTTGGCCCATCAGATAAACCCGTTTCGGCCGGGTGAGAAGATCCTGCTGGCGGCGGCCGGTGCAGGTCTTAGCGGCGGTGCGCTCGTCGTCGGGGTTTAGCGGCGCGGTCCGGATGCCAAGATTGACCTTTGATGATGAATAGGGACACCAGACCAATGCGAAAACTAGTCGCCGGCAAGCTGCACGGCATCCACGTCACCGAAGCAAACATCAACTACCACGGTTCGATAACGCTCGACCCTGACCACTGCGAAGAAGCAGGGATCCTGCCCATGGAATTCGTGGAGATATGGAACAAGAATTCCGGGGCGCGGATTTCGACCTATGTCATTCTGGGCGAGCGCGGCTCACGATGCTGTATTCTAAACGGAGCGGCGGCCCGCACTTGTCAGCCGGACGACCAGATCATTGTCTGCAACTCCATCTACCTGGACGAAGCGCATATCACCTCTCTGAAGCCGCGGATCGTTACGTTCGACCAGGACAACAACATACTCGACCGCCTGAGCTACTCCGTCGATTTCGACGCCGATGGCCGTTACAGTTTCTCCATCCTTGACGAAGCGAATGAAGCTTTCGCCATCCCTGCGCTGGTGTCCGGGGCATGACTCCCGCAGCAACCGTCCCGTTGCAACTCGCCGGGCGCTGAAGAGGGGACCCAAGCCTCAGGGATCAAACACTCCAGCTTCGCAGAGGCCCGTCGCCGTTAGACACAGCGGTCGCGCAATGTCCGCATCTCCACGGATGAGCCAACAGCCATGCGGCTCGACCCCTGTCTGAAGCTAGTTGCGGCGGCCTGCAAATTCATGCTTCGAGCGCGGTGGGGCGGGCTCTCGACGACCTTGCCTTCGTAGCCTGTCTTGTCATCCGCCGTAAGCAGCCTTGTAAATGGCCTTTCGGCGATGTGTTTCTTCCCGCCGGCGCCAAAGGCACGCCAGGCATCCAACGTCTGCCCAAATCCGGGGTAGACAGCAGCGTTCGTCAATTGGTGGCTTGCTGGCGAGGCCGAGCCTGGCGCGTTGGTCATCGGCGAAATTCTCGGCGGGACACTGTGTCCTGAACCGATGAACCGTCAGTTTGCCGCCCTCAACAATATGAACGGCCCATCCCCACCGCAACGCTTGACGCGCACGTCGTTTGGTTCGCGCCTGCAGGTCGGGCGGGGTGTCGAGGCGGGGCTGGCTGTGGTTGTTCTCGCAATTCTCATTGATCGCATCATAAGGCGCATTAGGGAGAAGGTCGATCCGACCGCCTGACCAAGGCCGCCCATCGGCCGGGCTTAGCCTGCTCACGCAACCGGCAACGGCAGCTTCTTCGTGCGCCCACCGTCGATGACGTAAACCTGACCGGTCACGAAGGCGCTTTCATCCGAAGCAAGCCAGACGGCAAGACTTCCGACGTCCCTCGGTTCGCCCAAGCGCCCGACCGGATGCATGGCCATCAGTTCCCTGCGGACACGTGCGCTGTCCGGCATGCTGTCGATATAGATCTCGCTCAGATCCGAATTGATCCAGCCTGGCGCAATGGCATTGCAGCGAATGCCCTCGTGCCCATGATCGACCGCAACGGCTGCGGTGAAGCCATGAACACCTGCCTTCGAAGCAGAGTATGCGGGGTGACCGGGGTTTGAAGCCAGGCCTTCGATCGAGCCGATGTTGACGATGCTCCCATTACCTTGCTTCCGAAAGTGCGGCATGGCCGCCTTTGTGAGCAGGAATGGGGCCTTCAGATTGATGTCCATCATCTGGTCCCAATCTGCTTCGGTCATCTCCTCGACCGTTTTCTCAAACATGACCCCGGCGTTGTTGACGAGGATGTCCAGGCCGCCGAGCCGCTCAATGACAGTCTGGACGGCCGAGGCAATTTGCTGGGAGTTCGAAAGATCCGCCTTCACGTAAATGACGCGCTCGTTGAGCATCGACTCGGGCGGCGGGTTTCTCTGCACAATGGCGACTTTTGCCCCCTCCTCCACAAAGCGCTGCGTGATGCCGGCGCCGATCCCGCGGCCGCCGCCAGTGATGATTGCGATCCTGCCAGTCAGTCTGTCAACCATGGTGCCCCCTCAATAGACAGGTTTCGCGCCGTTCACTTCGACCACCGTGCCGGCGATGTAGCGGGCGGCGTCGGAATATAGGAAAAGCACCACATCGGCAATGTCTTCCGGCTCAGCGATCCGGCCAAGCGGAACCGATTTGTTGAGCTCGGCTATTGCATTGTCCGGATCGAAGCCACGGCGGACAAAGCCGGTTCGGATCATTGGCGTGTTGACCTCGTTTGGGCAGACCGCGTTGACCCGTATCCCATCTGGTGCGTGATCGCGGCCAAGGCATTTGGTAAAGGAAGCCACCGCGGCCTTGCTGGTGCAGTAGGGTGGCCAGGACCGGGATATAGCCCCCAACACGAAGAGATGTTGACGATCGCGCCGCTGCCTTGGCCCTTCACGTGACCAATGGCTTTCCGGCAGGTGTAGGATATCGATGTCAGATTGACGTCGAACGTCCGCTCTCAATCGTCGTCGGTCGTCTGTGCTTCCGCGGGTGATGATACCTGCGTTGTTAACGAGCACGTCCAGGCACCCTGTAGCATGGATGGAGTAGTCAATAAGATCCTCCCAATAGGCCTTGTCTCTGAGGTCGCCGGCCTTGCTAGAGACATTCTGCCCGGTTCGATTGAGCTCAGCCTCTAGCTTGTCCAGACCAGCCTGGTCGGCGTCGCCCGCAACCACCCGATAGCCGTTGGCAACGAACTGCCTGGGAGATTGCTTTCCCGATACCTCCGGCGGCGCCTGTTATCACCGCTGTCTTCATCTCTATGTCAGTCATCGCTCAATCTGCCTTTTGAAGAAAGTTCGGTTCATGTTCTCTGAATGGCTGGTGAAGACCAGTGGTTCAACCCTGCAAAAAGTCTCACCCCCCGTTGAGTCGCCCTGCCTAGAACTCCCTGCCGGCGCGCCTCTGCATCGCCCAAAGCCTCAGCGGCGCCCCGATCGACATGATCGGCTTCGGATATAGCCGAACCGGAGCCGGCTCGTTGAGCGCATCGGCAAGCATCGGTTCGTGCATGCCAGCGGCAAGATCGGCCGCCAACATTCCATAGAGTGTCCCTTGCACCGTTCCCAGTCCGTTGCAGCAGCCAGCGACAAACACTCGCTCCTCTATTTCCCCGAACGCCGGCGCGGAATTCAGTGACAGGCACAGATGTCCTCCCCAGCGAAACTCCATGGGAATGTCGCCGAGCATCGGGAACCGGGCGCGAAACGATCGGTCATGCGCGGCCCCGATGCTGGAGATTTGCTCGGTACTGGTCGACATGTCTGGATTGTAGGTAAAAGTATTACGCACGACGATGCGGTCGCCGGCTCGCCGGATGGTTGAGCCCATAGGATCGGCTGGGATCAGGCCCCAATTCGGCTTTCCACCGAGAGTGGCCTGCTCACCTCCGGACAGCGGCCTGGTCATGCTGGCGTACGTGAAGACATGCAGCAGACGCTTCCTGAAGAAGCCGAAGCTTTCCAGATGACCATTCACCGCAAGGATCAGTCGTGGCGTGGTGAGTTCGCCTTCCGGTGTGTGCAATGTATGCAGCTTTCCGGTCTTTATCGATAGGGCCGGCGAATTTTCGAACAGTTTTACGCTCCCAGACAGGCCCTCGGCGAGTCCACGGACAAAGCCGGCAGGCTGGGCCATTACGGTTCCGGGCGTGAAGGTGCCTCCGACGAAAAAGTCGGTTCCGGTGACCTTTTTCATCTGCTGGGCATCGAGCCGCTCGAATGGTTCGGAAAGACCGGTCAGGTGATTTTCGAACTCGCGCAGAATAGTTAGGCCATGCGCAGTGGCGGCTCCATGGAATTTACCAGCGCGGACGAAATAGGGTTGCAGTCCATATTCATCCGCTGCGGAGGCAGAGAACTCAATCGCTGCGCGGTTCATGCGGATCCGCTTGCGGTCGTGATCCTGGGCGCCGCCGTAATTCTCCCCGCTGAGCTCATGCGGCAGGTCAATCATGAAACCGGAATTGCGCCCGGCCGCCCCCCACCCGATGCGTTGAGCGTCAAGGACGATGATCCGGTCCTCCGGAACCAACTGAGAAAGGCGCCGCGCGGCCGCCAAGCCGGCGAAGCCGGCTCCGACGATGACCCAATCGGCCTCGTGGCGGCCGCGCAGCACCTCATACGCCCTGGGAGGCGGAAGGATTCCGTACCAGCCGGACATGTTGATGTCGGCTGGCGTTTTTGTGGCCCGATATACGCCCATGCTTTCCGCCTTAGTCGACGGCGCGCGAGACCTTGGGATCGGAGATGTCCGCCCAGACGGTCTTGAGTTCAGTATATTGGTCGTGGGCATGCAACGACTTGTCTCGTCCCCCAAAGCCCGAAAGCTTGAAGCCGCCGAAGGGCGTCGAGACGTCTCCTTCGCCATAGCAATTGATGGTCACCGTCCCGGCGCGAAGATCCCTTGCGATGCGATGCGCCGTTCCGAGATTGGCGGTAAAGATCGACGCTGCAAGCCCGTACTGCGTGTCGTTGGCGACCCGAAGCGCCTCGTCAGCGTTGGCCACCTTGATGACCGACAGCACCGGCCCGAAGATCTCTTCCCGCGCAATCGTCATTTCCGGCGTGACATCGTCAAACACCGTCGGTTCTATGAAATAGCCTTTGCCATGCTTTTGGGCGTTGCCGCCCGTGACGATCCTGGCGCCTTCCGCCCGCCCCTTCTTGATGTAGCCCATGATGCGGTCGAACTGCTCCTTCGACACAATAGCGCCCAACCGATTGCCTGGATCCATCGGATCCCCCAAAGGCCATTCCTTAAGCTTGTGGAGGACCGTTTCCATCAAGCGGTCCTTGATCTTCTCGTGCACGATCAGGCGGGAATTGGACGAGCAGTTCTCGCCCATGTTCCAGAAGACACCCTGGGTGACATGCTGTGCGACAACGTCCAAGTTCTCGGCGTCATCGAGCACGATGCACGGATTCTTCCCCCCGCATTCGAGCACGATGCGCTTGAGGTTGGACTTGGCGGAATATTCCAGGAATTTCCGGCCGACATCAGTGGATCCGGTGAAGGCGACCATGTCGATATCGGGATGCATGCCGAGTGCCTTGCCGGTCACATCGCCCGGACCCGTGACGATCTGCAAGACGCCCTCCGGCAAGCCGGCCTCGTGCGCCAGCTCGGCAATCCGCAGCGTCGACATGTTCGTCTGCTCGGCCGGCTTGACGATGACGGAGTTACCGGTCGCAAGTGCCGGTCCAATCTTCCAGGCCAGCATCAAGATCGGGAAATTCCAGGGCAGTACGCAAGCGACCACGCCCAGCGGCTGGCGCACAATCATGCACACGACGTCATCGCCTGACGGCGACGTCTGACCGTATACCTTGTCGGTGGCTTCCGCGTGCCATTCCAAGCAATGGAGGGCCTCGGGAATGTCAATAGTTTCGACATCGTAGATCGGCTTGCCGCTTTCGATGGTCTCAAGCACGGCAAGCTCGTGAGCGTTGCGCTTCATCAGCTTGACAAGGCGGCGCAGCACGCGCTTGCGCTCGCTCGGATGCACGCGCGACCAAGCGCCCGATTCAAACGCCAGCCGGGCTTTTTGGACGGCGAGATCCACGTCAACCTGACCGCAGGAGGCTATCCGAGCAATCACCTGCCCCGTCGCGGGATTGATGGTTTCGAACGTTCCCCCGGACTGTGCCGGCCGCGCCGTCCCGTCGATCACTGCGTTGGTTGGCAGCGGCAGGCTCTCCGCCAGATTTTGGTACTCATCACGCGTTAATAGCGATGACATTCTCGGACGCCCTCTTTTGGGATTTTGCGGTGATTGATGCAATGACTGCCTTAAGGGTGCGGATCGTCGTCTCGAGTTCCCGCTTCTGATCGTCGTCGAGTGCGCGCATCGGCCGGCGCACAGGGCCAGCCGGCAACCCTGCCAGCTCGCAGCCAAATTTGATGCTCTGGACGAATTTCCCGCCTTGTTCGAGAAGTCTCATCAAAGGCAGCAGCGCCGACATAATCTGCCGGCCCTTGGTGAAGTCCTTCTCAATTACGCATGCGTCATAGAGCGCAAGATGCTCCGCAGGCAGACAGTTGCCGGCGCCGCAGACCCAGCCCTTGGCGCCCCAGGCGAAGAACTCGAGCGCCTGATCATCCATACCGCAGAACAGGTCGATATGCGGATAGTCACGCGCCAGCGCGTGCAACTGGTTCATGCTGCCGCTGGATTCCTTGATAGCGCAGAAATTGGTGCTGCGACCGACTCGATCCAGGAACTCGAGCTCCATCATCGTGCCGGTCCGTCCGGGATAGTTGTAGAGCATCACCGGCAGATTGGCGGCCTTGTCGATCGCCAGAGCATGGTTGGCAAGTTCGAGCTGCGTGGGAACAGCGTAGTACGGCGAGCCGATCAGGATGCCGTCGTACTTCAGGTCCTTTGCAACCAGCGCATATTCAATGCAGTCGTCGGTCCGAATAGCACCAATGCCGGCGATCAGAGGCATCTTCCCTTTCACCAAGCTCCTGGCAAGCTTCAGTAGGCTGACACGTTCATCGCGGGACTGGGCATAGTATTCCCCGGTCGTCCCTCCGACGATGATGCCGTGCACGCCCGACGACACAAGATACTCGACCATCACACAGAAGCCGTCGCGGTCGATCGATCCGTCCATATGAAACGGCGTGGTAACGGGCGGAATAACGCCTTTGAACGACATCTGCCTGGCTCCAAATTGGGTTCAGGTCCATGGTTATAGGGAAGGATGGTGCGCCTAGCAGTCGAAATAAAATCACTCGACAGGCGACTTTTTTGCTGGGACCCAGCGAGCCGGCCGTTGCAATGTCCGCTAATGATCCGCCAATGAGATGAATGGTCTGCTTCCCGGCGGGTTAATCGGTCTCCGTTGCTCGCGAAGAGAGAAAAAGCAGCTCATTGAAACCCGAGTACGGAACACAGCGCCATCTCTTGACGACGAGGCCTACTGTGCGCTCGCGACTGATCTCTCTGCGAGCGAGGATAAAATAGGTACGTGCGCCAAACATGCTCTCACGCCTCGCCAGCGGGAACTGCCATCTGGCCGGAGAGCGCTCTGACGAACTCGGGCTCTCGTATGCCCACGCCAGACCATCGAATAGAAGGTGCGTTCCGCCGATTGGTTGACCTCGCCAGCAGAAATCTGCCGTTATCGGTCACATCGAAAAGAACGTCTCGAGCACGATACACCGCGAGGGCACCTCTTGGGCAATCGGCCGGCAAAGCGAGCCTAGCGGTGAGCCTCGCGACACGCGCCGCGCTCGAACGTGCGGCCAAGGTCTGCTTGATAACGACGAGTGTCCCTCCGACACACGCCGGCGACTTCGGGCCGGATGCCAATGCGTGTCCCAGAAGGAAGGCATTCGTCTGGTTCGTTCTGCGAGGCGTCTCATCATGGCTGCATCGACCCACCAAACCTTTCCTTCCACATCGACCAAAGCGGTCTCTTGCTGCGATGATAGACCGGGCAAAATTCGCGTCACGACTTCAGGAATGGAAAGGACGTGCCGGGACACGAGCTACAGGCATCAGTTTTCCCGCTCTTCGGCTGCAACCTCTCTTAGCCATTTTCGCAAGAGCTCGGCGGCGGGCGAAAGTGTTCGGTTGTCGTTCCAAGTAAGATAATACCCGCCCGGAGCAGGCAGCTCGAGGTCGGTGATCCTGACCAATTTGCCCTCTTTTATGAGCGGCAGCACCAACCGGCGCCAACCCACGGCAACGCCTTGGTCGGCCTGAGCGGCCTGCAACGTCACCGAAAATTTGCCGAATCTGCGGCCGCGTGGAGTTCCATGGGGAATACCGGCGCGCCGGAATACCTCGTCCCACCCGGTCCAATCTGGATCTACCCAGTTGACGTGGAGGAGCGGCAGCTCGGGAAGCGACTCTGCTGTGGCATCCCGGTGCTCCTGAGCAAAGCTCGGCCCGCACACAGGGTAGATTGTGTCGTCGAATAGCAGTTCTGTGCTTTCGTCCGGCCATGAACCGAAGCCATAGCGGATCCGCAACTCGACTTCAGCGCGCCGGTAGTCGCGCGAATTGTCGGAAATCAGGTGGTCGACTGCGATCTCGGGATAACGATTCCAGAAGCCCCGCATGCGCGGTATCAGCCACATTGACGCAATGCCATCTGAACAGGCAATCGTGACGTTCTTGGAACGATCACCCTTCTTAATGCTTCTGACAACCTCGGACGCCCTTGAAAAGCCGGTGGCCAGTACCGCATAAAGGTCCTCACCGGCACTGGTGAGCATAACTCCGGTTCCTAGCCGTACGAAAAGGGGGACGCCGATCTCGTCTTCAATAGCTTTAATCTGTCGACTCACGGCACCCGGTGTGACGTTAAGTTCAGCGGCCGCGAGCTTGAACGACAGGTGCCGTGCAGAAGCCTCGAACACTGCAAGAGCGGTAAGGGACGGAAGATCGTAGTAGCGACGAACCATAGACACTGCAACCAAACTGCCCGCCCGCAATCCGGACAGCGCTTTAGTCAACACCGGGGTGAGACTTTTGCATTAGGTCAAATTCCCAGGATTAAGCAATAGTCACCCTGAGGGCGCTCACTCATTGCCTCGCTTTTCTTAGATTCTTAGTTTTGGAGACCACATGACTGCTGAAGCAAGAGCTTCGCGAAGAGGCGGGCGGGATGCGCGGCGCACGATCAGGACGGCACCGAACGTCGAAATGCTGCCGACACTTAAGCGCGGGTTGCCCGTGGTTGAGCCTATGGACGCCGAGCAGGTTGAGCGCATTCACGAAGCGTCTCTGGCGATCCTGGAAGAAGTTGGCGTGGTTTTCCGAGATCCGATTGCAATTGAGGACTGGAGGCGGGCAGGAGCGGACGTGCGCGCCGATGATCGCGTTCACCTCGACCGAAGCCTTGTTATGGAGCTTATCAAGACCATTCCCCCGGAAATCGAATATTTCGCACGCGACCCTTTGAAGAATGTCGAGCTTGGCGGCGGCAAGTCGATATTCGTGCCGATGACGGGCGCTCCTTATATGCGCGATCTTGACGATGTTCGGCGTGGTCCAACCATCGCGGATTTGGGCACCTTTCACAAACTGGCGCACATGATGCCGGCGTTGCATTCATCGGCGCACCATATCGTCGAGCCGATGGATGTCGTCGTTGCGCACCGACACCTTCATATCACCTATTCGTCGATGAAGCATTCCGACAAGATCTTCATGGGTATGACCACCTCGTCCAAGAACGCCGAGGATGTGCTCGACATGTGCGAGATCCTGTTCGGCGAGGGCTTCCTTGAGACCCACGCAGTCACAACGGGCAATTGCAACGGCAATTCGCCGCTTGTGTGGGATCAGGTGATGCTTGGCGCCATGCGAGCGTTCTGCCGGCGCAACCAGCCGGTCTTGTGTTCGCCGTTCGTGCTCGGCGGCGCGAACACGCCCGCCTCGACGGCTGCTGCTGTGGCGCAGCTCAACGCTGAGGCGCTCTCGGCGCTTGCCTATACGCAGGTGATCCGCAAAGGCTGTCCGGCCATCTACGGGCATTACCTTTCGACGGTCTCGATGCAGTCCGGTGCCCCTATGGCTGGAACGCCCGAGATATCGCTCATGAACTTCATGATCGGCCAGATGGCCCGTCGATACAACATCCCATGGCGCACTTCCAACTTGCTTGGCGGTGCGAAAATCTTCGACGCTCAGGCGGGCTACGAAAGCGCCATGACCATGATGGCAGTGCTGATGTCGGGGGCCAACTATATCTGGCATTCAGCAGGCTGGAACGAAGCCGGCATGCATTGCTCAATCGCCAAATTTGTTGTCGACGCGGAGGTCTGTGATATGGGCTACCGCATGACCAAGGGGATCCAGTGGGATGATTTCGACGAAGCTCTGGCGGCGATTCGTGATGTTGGACCTGGCGGCCACTACCTCGGCCACCCACACACCCAGGCCAACTTTCAACGTGCTTTTTTCATCCCGAAGCTCTTCGACAATAATTCGATCGAACAGTGGAAGGCCGATGGCTCGAAGGACATAAAACAGCGCGCCCTTGAACACGCCAGGCATCTTTTGGGAGAATATCAGGAGCCCAAGTTGGACCCGGCCAAAGATGAGGAACTGCGAGCGTATATCGATCGCCGTTCGCGCGAGATTCCTGCGGTTGAAGCCCTCAACGACGAATACTGAGTTCATCGATGCGCATCGAGACAATAAACGTATACACGACCCCACTCCCGGTAAAGGGGGGCGTCTACCGGATGGCGAGTACCGACGTCCAGTCGCTCGACAGCACCTTGGTGGAGATCGTCACGGAGGAGAGCCTTGTCGGTTGGGGTGAGACCTGTCCGGTCGGGCCGGTCTATCAGCCGTACCACGCCCTCGGCGCCCGCGCCGCGATCGCCGAAATCGCGCCGGGCCTCGTAGGTCTGGGTGGCGATGTCCATCTCGCCTCGACAGTCGAGCCGCGGCGGTTTGAAGGCGCACGGATTGCCCAGGAGTATATCGATGGGCACTATGACCCCGACAACCCAATAGCGATGCGAAACGGGCATATTGCCGTGCTGCAGCGTCCTGGGCTCGCTGTTCAGCAGGCAAAGAAGTTGGGCGGGCCAAACGTAACATACGGACGCTGATGAACGCTCCGGCTACAATCCACGCGATAAAAGCTATAGAACGGCCGGATGATCTGTCGCTCGATCAATCGATGCATATCGCCATTCTGGTACTGCCAGGGTTCTCGCACCTTGCGCTTCACGCTTACCTCGAGCCGTTTCGGATAGCGAATGTGTTAGAGAAGGCCTCTTTGTTTCGTTGGCAAATTGCAGGGCTAGACAATAAGCCCGTCTACGGTGCGAACAACATCGCAATTTCTATCGACGTTACCACTGAGGCATTAAGCGCTACCAATGTGCATCTCAACCAGCTCGTAATCATCGCGGGGGAGCAGGTTGAACACCAGCACACACCCAAGTTGCATGCATTCCTACGACGCATGGCAAGGCAGGGTATCTTCATATCGGCACTGGGCACCGCCACGTGGCTTTTGGCCGAAACCGGCTTGCTCGCCGACACTCCTTGCACAATTCATTGGTCGAGACTTGCAGCTTTTTCCGAAGTGTTCCGTAAGCCGCGTATTTTGGAAACGCTTTTCGTGAAAGACGGGCAGTATTCCACTTGTGCCGGCGAACTCGCGGCTTTTGACCTGGCAGTTGATCTTATTGCGAGCCACGCCGGCGCAACGGTGGCGCAACAAGTATGTCGTCATGCGATTGTTGAGGGTCAACGCTCTGGTTCAAATCGCCAGACTGCTCCATCGGGACTGTCCTACGCAAACGTCAGCGAAAAACTTGTTGTCGCCGTTCAGACCATGGAAGCCAACCTCGATAACCCGCTCTCGATGGATGCAGTGGCAAACCGTGCGGGGGTCTCAAGACGCCAACTTGAGAGACTTTTTCTCACACATGTTGGCGTATCGCCAGCGAAGCATTATGTGAAAATCAGACTCCATCACGCGAAGAGACTAATTGAGGGCACACGGATGCCATTGATCGACATTGCCATTGCATGCGGCTTCGTTTCGTCATCGCATTTTTCGAAATGTTTCAAGGTGATCCATGGCACGACTCCGCAGCAATGCCGCCTTGAGGTGCCAGGGTGGATTGGACCGGGACTAGGTGTCTAGTCCGGAATGTGGGGAATCAGTCAAGCTGATCCTCAATTGAGGGAAGCGGGCGCCGGCCGCAAAGCGTGTCGTGTTCGAAACCGGCCCGCTATCGGTGTGGTTCTATCATGCGCTGCGTGCCGAGGGATCGCCAGCCATCTGTATCGATGCGCGCCATGCCAAAGCCGCTCTCGATATGGCGGCGAACAAGACGGATGCGAATGACGCCGATGGTTTGGCGCATCTTGTTGAAGCGGGGTTTCTTTCGTAAGCGCCTTGCCGATCGCCTATGGATTTGGGCTTGACGTTTTCCGGAATCGCCAGGGCATGAGTTCCTCGATCTGGCTCTGCGGATGGCCGTTGATGATGGCGTCGAGAGTTTCGGCGAGGTAGGCAACGGGATTGACGTCGTTGAGCCTGCAGGTGGCCACGACGGATGAGAGCAGCGCCCAATTTTCGGCCCGACCTCGTGGCCCGCAAACAGGGCATTTTTTCTGGTCAAGCATACGGGCCGGATGGCGTTTTCGACTGGGTTGGTGTCGAGCTCAAGCCGGCCGTCGCCGAGGAAGCGCGTGAGCCCTTCCCAATGGGCAAGACCATAGCGGATGTCTTCGGCCAGCTTTGAGCCCGAGGAGATCATCGACAGTTGCTTTTCGAACCATGGTTTCAGGGCGGCGATGATCGGGGTGGAGTACTGCTGTCGCGCGGCGAGCCGAGCTTGTGGCGTCATGCCGCGCACCGTCGCCTCGACGGCGTAGAGCGTGGCGATCTGGCGCACGGCGGCTTCGGCGATCGGGGACTTGGTGTTGCGCGCCAGCTTCACAAAACGTCGGCGCAGGTGGCTCCAGCAATGGACGAGCAGCCATGGTCCTTGTGGCCGCTCCAGGCGTGTCAGCCGGTCATAGCCCTCATAGGCGTCAACCTGCAGGAACCGTCCGCCGAAGCCTTGAAGGAAGCGTTCGGCATGCTCGCCGCCGCGCCCCGGCGCATAGTGGAACGCACGATGGGCGGGCCCTGGCCACCATGGCCGCGGTCATCGGAAGCGATTGCCCAGAAGAAGCCCTTCTTGACCTTGCCGCGTCCGGGATCGAGCACCGGCGCCGTGGTCTCGTCCATGAACAGGCGCTCGGCCGCAGCCAGATGCCCGCGCATGTGGTCGGCTATGGGCTTGAGATGGAAGCAGGCCCGGCCTGCCCAGTTGCCCAGTGTCGCCCGATCCAGCTGGATGCCTTGGCGGGCGTAGATCTCGACCTGCCGGTAGAACGGCAAGTGATCACCGAACTTGGCAACGATGACCTGGGCGATCAGCGCCTCGGTCGGCAGGCCGCCGGGCACGATATCCTCGGGCGCATGCGCCTGCACGACGGCGCCCGAGCAGCGCCGGCAAGCGTATTTCGGGCGGCGCGTGACCAGCACGCGCAGTTGCGCCGGGATTGCGTCGAGCCGCTCGCTGACATCCTCGCCGATCCTGGCCATCTCGCCGCAGCCGCACGGACACAGCGTGCTCTTGGGCTCGATGATCCGCTCCACTCGCGGCAGATGGGCAGGCAAGTGACCACGATTGCGCTGGCGCGAACCGGACGAGCCGTCCGAACGCCCCTGGATGACCCGCTGCGCCTTTTCCTGCGCGGCATCGAGCACGCCCTGCGCGATCTCCACGTCTTCGAGTGGCAGGTGGTATTGATCGGGATGCAGCTTCTCGGACTTGGCGCCGAACTTCTCGTGATTGAGCTGGCTGACGACGCTCTCCAGCCGGCGGCGCGCCTCCTCGGATGCAGCCAAGGCAGCCTGGTGCTCGGCCAGGGTCGCTTGCGTCTGGGCCAGGAGCGCCTTCAAACGCTCGTTCTCTTCCTGGAGAACCGTCAGATTCATGCACTAAATCAAGCACATGAGTGCCGATAACGCCATTGGAGACAAGTCACCTGAGTCACTGTGCCACACTCATCCGGCAAGCTGCGGACGCCGTGCCCGCTCGGGGCGAACCAGTCTCCAATCCAGCCCTTCGAACAAGGCCGCGAACATCGCCGGCGACATGCGCATCACGCCGTCGCGAACCTGCGGCCAGACGAACTTCGAGCCCTCGAGCCGCTTGTGAACGAGCACAAGGCCGGTGCGATCCCACACCAAAATCTTGATCCTGTCAGCCCTTTTGGCCCGGAAGACGAAGGCTGCCCCACAGTATGGGTCGAGGCCTAGCATCTCCTGCACAGCCAATGCCAATCCGTCCATGCCGCGCCGGAAGTCAACCGGCCGGGTCGCCACGTAGATCTTCAGATCGGCGCCCGGTGCAATCATCGCGAGGCCCGAACCGCTCGGATCACCTGCGACAGCTGCTCGAGGTCAACCGCCGTTCGGATCACCATGTCGTCGATCACGATTTCCACCTTCGCCGGCGCCGATTTCGATGGCCTCATCCTCCGCTGAGGCGCCGATGAGTCGTCCACCATCAACTGCGCGAACATCGGCGCCATGCTTTCCGGCAGTGCCAGTTGTCCCTGACGAAGGCGACGCCGCCAATCGTAGACCTGCCAGCGGGTCGCGCCATGCTTGCGTGCGACCGCCGCCACCTGCACCCCCGGCATCAGGCTCTCGGCCGCAATCCGGGCTCTCTCGGCCTCCGAGCGAGCCCGCCGTCCCATTGGACCGTCCAGAACCTCGAGCCGGCCTGCGTAGCCAGCTGTCGGGACGTCCAAATGGACGTCCATTTTGCCGTCTGCTCCCACGTAGGCCCTCCGTCTCTCGCGATCGGGGGGATTCTTCGCACATTCACCTCATGCGCCGCACGAGGGGAGCGGCGTGGCGCTTACTTTCTTTCGCGAGGTGCGAGTAAAAGGCTTCGACAGAACATTGAGCCGCACGCTCGTGGCAGCCCGCACCCGATTGGTCCGGATCACAGTCGAGCTTTCCAACCAGATCTGCGGGATCATGAAAACGTTCGGCCTGCTCGTCCCAGCGGGTAAGGGAAGCACCTTCGAGAAGAACGTCCGGAGCCTTCTTGCCGATCAGGACGGACTTGCATCGATCGTGCTTCCGATGCTGGATGCCTGCCGCGGCATTCGCATTCGCGCCGCCGAGCTCGGGCGACAACTGGTTACGGATGCTTGTCAAAGCCAAGCCTGCCGCCCCCTCATGTCGATTCGCGGCATTGGCGTGATCACCGCGACCTCTTTCGTCACCGCCATTGTCGCTGCTTGGATCGGCCTGACAACCCGCCGATACCAATCGGGAGAAGTCGATTATGACGGCCATACCGGCGCGGGGATCGACATCTGCTAGGGCTTCTCTACGAAGCCGCCGCGGTCATCCTGACACGCTGTTCGACCGAAAGCAGCCTACGTGCATGGGGTCTAAAGCTCCGGGAGAGGATGGGCTTCAAACGAGCCGCCGTGGCCGTGGCGCGCAAATTGGCGGTGATCATGCACACGATGCTCAAGACCGGCGAGCTCTTCAATCGAAAGCGCGATTTTCCCCGCACGTTGACGGCGTCGCTTTTGGCGGATCGCGTTCGCACGGCCTCTGGTCTGATCAGGCAGTTGCGGCTTTGGTGAAGTTTAAGGGCAGCAGATCGTCGATATCAGCGTCCTCGTTGAGTTGAGGCAATTCGGTGAGGACGTGGCGCGACCAGGCTAACGGCTCGACGCGTGAGGCACGGCAGGTCAGCATCAGGCTGTAGATGACGGCGCTGGCCCTGGCTCCGTCGACGGTATCGCTGAACAGCCAGCTCTTTCTGCCAGTGGCCATCGCGGGTTCATTCTGCCCATGTCGGGCAGATGGTAGAGTTTCATTATCGATGGCACCCATTTTACGGTGGGTGTTTTCGGCACGAAGGTCGCGAGGATCGGGCCAGTGGTGCGATCGTGCGGGTAGAGGTTCGGCCGGGCGAAGTCATTCAGGTTGCAGAATGGATGCTGGACCGGGCGTTGTGCGCCGGCATGGAGATGGGCGAACCGCGCGTTGCGGTGACGAGCCTCATAGAACTTCATAGGCTGCTTACCGAGCGCGGTTTCAGGCAAACTTCGACGGATGGACTCACAGCCATCCAGGAGCCGCGCCATGAAGGCATTACCACCACCCGCGACATTGCCAATGCCGATCCAGCAACTAAGCATACCGTTCGATACACCGCAGATGCGGGGCCTGAGCGATGCGGAAAGGAGTGCCGTTGTCGCCAGGCTGGCAACCCTTCTGATGGCCGCGGCCGGCGTCGCGGCGAAGGAGGCGAGCGATGACGAGCAATAATCTCCTTCCCGCCACGGTGCTGAACCGCAAGGCTGTGGTCTACGTTCGACAGTCGACTCCAGGTCAGGTCCAGAACAACCTTGAGAGCCAGAGGAGGCAATATGAGCTTGTCGATGTTGCGCGTCGCTGGGGCTTCCGCGATGTCGATGTGATCGACGATGACCTGGTCGTACCGCCAGCGGCGCTGTTGACCGCCCTGGTTTCGAACGATTGGTGAGCGGCCTGTGCACGGGCAAAATCGGTGCAGTGCTCTGCCTCGACGCATCGCGCCTTTCCCGTAATGGCCGAGATTGGCACCATCTCCTCGAGCTGTGCGGCTTGGTTGAAGCGCGCGTCATCGATCTCGACGGGGTGTACGATCCTTGTCGTCCTAACGATCGATTGTTATTGGGCATGAAGGGCAGCATCAGCGAGTTCGAGCTTGGCATCTTGCGAAGGCGCATGCTTGACGCGGCCCGCGCCAAAGCGCGGCGGGGAGAACTGCGCCTGAGCGTTCCGATCGGCTATATCTGGCACCGCGACTATGGGCTCGGGTTTGATCCCGATTTGCGGGTACAGGAAGCGATCCGCCTGATCTTTTCGCGTTTTCGCGAGCTTGGCAGCGCCCGTCAGGTCCTGATTTCGCTCACCGCTGATAATTTCCATTTTCCCCGCCCTTCTGACGGGCGCAAAACGGTGTCCTTCAATTGGGTGCCGGTCCGCTATCGAAGCGTTATTTCGATTCTCAAGAACCCGTTCTACGCCGGGGTCTACGTCTATGGTAAAAGTGAGAAGCGAACAGAGATTGTCGATGGCCGGGCTCGTAAAAGCTACGGACACAGCAAGCCTTTCGCAACGTGGGACGTGCTGCTCCAGGATCATCATGAAGGCTATATCGATTGGGATGAGTTTGAAAGAAACCAGCGCCTTATCGCCGTCAACGCCTTTGGTCAAAAAGGCGGAATCAAGTCCGGTCGTGGAGGTCGAGCGTTGCTCGCAGGCCTGCTCACCTGCGGCCGGTGTGGAAGACGGTTGGGCGTTGTCTATTCGGGACGCCCTCCAGGCCACCCTTATTACCGCTGCGAACGTATCAACCAGATGTTGGCCAAACCGCGATGCATGACTTTTGGCGCTTCCCGCATCGACCCTGCGATCGGCAAGGAGATACTGAGGGCTGTAACGCCCATGGCGATCGAGGCGGCGATGGACGCTGACCGAATGCATCGGGATAATCTGGAAGAACGGCACCGCATGATGGAGCTGGACTTGCAGCAAGCGCGCTACGAGGCATCTCTCGCGGAACGTCGCTATGCCGCTTGCGACCCTGATAACCGGCTGATCGCTGCTCAGCTTGAGAAGAGCTGGGAAGCAGCGCTCAGGCGCGTGGAAACGTGTGAAGCGGCTCTAACCCAAGCCCGACAAGTCGAACATGCAACCCCAACTCCCGATTTCGCCGGCATTGCCACCGACTTGGAGACCACCTGGCGCGCGCCTAATGTCGATATGCGTTGCCGTCAGCAACTCCTTCGCGCTCTTGTGTCCGATATCATCGCTGATGTTGATGAAGAGAAGCGCGAAGTCCTTTTGACGATCCACTGGAAAGGTGGCCAACATTCCCAGCTCCGAATCCGCAAACCCAACGCCGGCGAACATGGCCAGAGTACACCGGAAGCTGCCCTTGCAGTCATGAGATCCAGGCGACCCGTTGGTCCGACGCGGACATTGCCGCCACCCTCAACCGGATGGGAATGCAAACCGGACAAGGGAAGACTTGGACAGCGCGCCGTGTCGGGGCGCTGCGGACGGTTCATAAAATCCACGGCTATCGATCAGCCGAGAAGAACGGAGAATGGCTTACGCTCACCGAAGCCGCTAAAAAGCTTGGTGTTTCTGCCCATCGTGTCCGCCGGTTGATCAAGGAAGGGGTGCTTCCGACCGAGCAGGTTGTTCCTGATGCGCCGCATCAAATACGAGCGGCGGACCTGGAAAAGGACGAAGTAACCCAGTTTCCGCGTCACAGAGGCCCGTGTCGCATCAAAATGGAAAACCAAAAGTCCCTGTTTCCGGGCATTTGAAGAGGAGGTGTAGTATGAACCGGGCATTGCAAAAATTCTGATGTCACGCTCCAGGAGATTATTGTCGATCGGCATCCTGCCGTCCTCGGTGTAGCGCGTCAGATATTCCCACTGGTTCAGGGTGTAGGACACGGCGTCGCCGAGTTTGCTGTCCGGCAAGACCTTCGGGGCGATTTCATCGAGCCATTCCTTGAGAGCGTTGAGGATGGGTACGCTGTGTTGCTGGCGAAAGCGGCGAATGCTGTCGGCCTGCGTCTCGCCGTCCTCGGGCTTTTTGTCCCGCGCCTGCCTTTCAACCCGATAGAGCTGTTCGAAGAACCGGAGCGCCTGTTCCGGCGGGCCGCCGCCTTTCTTCCTCGCCTTTAGGGCATCGACGAAGCGCCGCCTCGAATGGGCCATGCATCCAAGATGCGTTGCCCCTTCCAGCGTGCGCCAAGCGGAATAGCCATCACTCATCACTATGCCGCGGTAATCGCCCAAGAAGGTCTGCGGGTGTATTTGGCCGCGACCCGGTTGATAATCGAGCAGCACGATAGGCTCGTCACTGTCCTCGCCGCTCCGGTAGGCCCACATGTACGAGGTGCTGGCGGCCTCTCGATCCTTTTCCTTCAGGACCTGAACAGTCGTCTCGTCGCCATGGATGAGGGGCTGCGATCTGAGCCGCAGTTTCAGTGCGTCTTAGAGGCGGGAGAGATGCTTTTCGCTCGAGCCGATCACCCAGTGGCCCAGAGCGCCACGGCTGACAGGAACATCCGCGCGCTCGAAGGCCTGCGCCAGGCGGTAGAGTGGTGTGCCGTCGACATACTTATGAACGAGGGCGAAGACCAGCGTCGAAGCCGTGGCGATGCTGCCCGGCAAGGGTTGTGCGGGCATCGGCGCGGTCACGACCGGCGTGTTGATGCCGGTACGGTCACAATGGCGGCAAGCATATTTGAACCGCACATTCTGCAAAACCTTCGCCTTCACCTCGATATGAAGTTGCTCGGTAACGGCCTCGCCCATGCGATGCATCTGATGACGGCAGCAAGGACAAGCCTTCTGATCATCGGGAAGGTCATACTCAACGCGCTCGCGCGGCAGGTTTTGCGGCAGCGGTCTGCGTCCGCGTTTCTTTCCCGTCGCGCTTTCGACGGGTGGCAACCCTGTGTCCGGAAGGTCGACGACGTCGCTATCTTCGTTGTCGGCTTCATCCTCATCAGCAACCTGTTCGGCTTCATTGAAGATGCGATCAACGTGTTTTTCACTGCGCGGCGCAAAACGATGCAGTCGCGCAAGCGCCAGTTCTTCCTCAAGTTTGAAGACGCGTTCGGTGAGTTGACGGTTCTGCGCCTGCAGCGCAGCAATGCGCGCCATCAACTCCTCAACAGTCGGTTCGCCTGTCCGATTCATCAGATTCTTGAATCGAAAGCATACCGCCGCGTCAACCGCTCAATTCGAGAGCCCTCAACCGGCAACCTGATATTGCCGCACCGGATGGCGGACCATCGCATCGATATCGATGCCGTCGAGAATCCAGTGCAATTGCTCGGTCGTCAGCGTGACAACCGTCTCCTGGCGGCGGGGCCACCGGAACTTGTCCTCGGTCAGCCGCTTCAGGACCAGCACAAAGCCCGACCGATCGAAGAACAGGAGCTTCATCCGGTCGCGACGGCGATTGCAGAACGCATAAACCGCCGGTGCAAACGGTACCATCGTCTCTTGGACCAGAACCGCAAGGCTGTTGATGCCGGCCCGGAAGTCGATCGGCTCGCGGTGCAGGTAGACTTTCAGGTCAGCGCCCAGTCTGAACATGACCCAGTGCTCCGATGGTCGCCGTCAATGCATCCACATCACCGCATTCCAGCGTCAACTTCACGCCTTTCGGCAGGGACGCGCTCACCTTGGCTGGAGAGGAAAAAAGCGAAGTCCTTTTCGATGCCGACCCACGCACCCCATCGCAAGTCCCCGGCAAATTCACCGCAGCCATGCTGCTCTGTCGCAGCAAGGCCCGATCGGAAGTGCTTTCAATCTGAACCGGGATAAACGCCGGGGATGTGGACTGCGGGAGGGACTGGGTCTCCGTGCGCTTCTTTATCCACTTCCGAAGAAGGTTCGCATTGACCCCATGTTAGAGCGCAAGCCTCGATACCGACACGCCAGGCTCGAGGCAGGCCGCGACAAGACGGTCCTTCGATGCAGGGTCGTATCGGCGTCGCCCGTTCCGACCAACAAGCCTTACCCGCAGTTTCTGATTATCTTCGTCAATCACTTGGTGTCCACCTATTTTGGTGGACACCTCATGCAGCAGAGCACTCAACAGCAAAAGGTGCGTAGAAATTCGCGCTTACCTTCAATCTGAGTGCCTGAGGCGGCCCTGCCGGGCCGAGCCATTCCGCTGATGGGGTTGCAAGCCACATTGAATCGTCCCGCGAAGCTCCATCATGCGGCGGCCGATGTCGACCGCGAAGACAACCATGCCCCGGCAGCGCCGTATCAACGCGATAGATGCTTGACGCCCAAGCTGCGATTGGACAACCCCATCACTGGAAGACCACCACCTTCACCGCCGGCTTGCAGTTGAAGAGAATGGCCGTGCCGATGCTACTCGATGGTCCGATCAACGGTGCAGCCCTTCTCGCTTATGCGGAGCAGGTTCTTGCACCCGAGCTTCGCCCCGGCGACGTCGTAAAGTCATCGACAATCTGCCGGCCCACAAGATCAGCCGCGTGCGCGAGGCGATCGAGAAGGTTGGCGCACGGCTCCTGTTCCTGCCGCCATACTCGCCCGAAGCTCAAGGCCCTCCTCAGAAAGGCCGCTGCCGGGACCGTCGACTTTGCCGATCTCCCGGCGCACCAACTTGATCACCGGCTCCATTGTCGCCAGCACATCGTCCGACAGCCAGCACAGGCTCATATGGCCGTCGCCGAGATGCTTGACCGGCGGCACCTTCGTCTCGCACAGATTGGCCGGCACCAGTTTCTTGTAGCCGCAGCGCGTCTGGAACGGACAGCCTGATGGCGGGTTCATCGCCGACGGGATATCGCCCTCCAGCACGATGTGCTTCTTGACCACGCTGGTGTCGGCGATCGGGATCGCCGAAAGCAGCGCCTCGGTATAGGGGTGGTAGGGCGGCGCGAAGATCTGGTCGGTCGTGCCTTGCTCGACGATATAGCCGAGATACATGACGACGACGCGGTCGGCGATGTAGCGCACCACCGAGAGATCGTGGCTGATGAAAAGCATGGTGGTCTTGTTCTGCCGTTGGATATCCATCAGCAGTTCCATGACCGCCGCCTGCACGGACACGTCGAGCGCCGACACCGGCTCGTCGGCCACCACCACCTTGGCGCGACCGGCGAAGGCGCGCGCCACGCCGATGCGCTGCTTTTGGCCGCCCGATAGCTGGCGCGGCATGCGCTTCTCGAAGGCGCGCGGCAGTTTCACCAGGTCGAGCAATTCCAGCATGCGCTTGCGCCGCTCGGCGACATTCCTGCCGACTTTGAACTTCTCAAGCGTTCGCATGATCTGCGATCCGATCGAATGGCTCGGATTGAGCGTGTCGAACGGGTTCTGGAACACCATCTGGATCGACGAGATCGTTTCGGTGCCGCGCCTCTCGATCCCGGTGCTCTGGATCTCCTGGTTCCCGAGCATGACCTTGCCGTCGGTCGCCGTTTCCAGCCCCAGCAGCACCTTGGCGAGCGTGGACTTGCCGCAACCGGATTCCCCCACGATCGCAAACGTTTCCGATTCCCGTGCCTCGAAGCTGATCGTTTCGTTGGCCTTGACAGTGCGGCCATGCCCGCCGCCGAAAATCTCGTTGGCTGCGACCTTGTAGTATTTCTTCAGGTCGTCGACCCTGAGCACGAGATCGCCCGGCACGATCGGCTCCTTCTCCATCTTTGCCCCTTCCGGCACCGCCATCCAGTCGATCTCATGGAACCGCACGCAGCGGCTCTCGTGGTCCTCAGGCCCGGCAACTGCAATCATCGGGATTTTATTGGCGTCGCAGAGGCCGCCAACGAAATGGTGGCAGCGTGGACCGAAATTGCAGCCCTTGGGCCTCTGGTGCGGCAGCGGCAGGTGGCCGGGTATCGCGATCAGCGGCCGCGAATTCTTGTCCGCGCCCGGCAGCGGGATCGAGCGGAACAGGCCCTGCGTGTAGGGGTGGCGCATGCGGTCGAACACGTCATGCACCGAGCCGGTCTCCACAGCCTCGCCCGAATACATCACCGTGATGCGGTCGCAGGTCTCCAGGATCAGCCCGAGATTGTGCGAGATGAAGAGCATCGATGTGCCGAACTGCTTGCTGAGGTCCTTCACAAGGCGGACGATGCCGGCCTCGACGGTCACATCGAGCGCCGTCGTCGGCTCGTCGAGCAGGAGCAGTGCGGGCTTCGACAGCAGCGCCATCGCGATGACGATGCGCTGCTGCTGGCCACCCGAAAGCTGGTGCGGATAGGAGCGCATGATCCGCTCCGGATCGGGCAGCCGCACCGCCTGCAGCATCTCCAGCGAGCGCGACGAGGCTTCGTCTCTCGAAACCTTCTCGTGGGTCAGCGGCACTTCCATGAGCTGTCTACCGATCTTCATGGCCGGGTTCAGGCTTGCCATCGGCTCCTGGTAGATCATAGCGATCTTGTTGCCGCGGATGGCACGAAGCGCCTCTTCGCTCATCTCGCCCATGTCGCGGCCCTGGAATTTTATGCGGCCGCCGGTGATCTTCCCGATGTTGGAGAGGTCGCGCATGATGCCGAGCGCCACGGTCGACTTGCCGCAGCCGGATTCGCCGACAATGCCCATCGCCTCCCCCGGCATGACCGTGCAGGAAAAATCCATCACCGCCGGAATCTCGCCGGCTCGGGTGAAGAAGGAGATGGAGAGGTTCTCGATTTCGAGGATGGGTTGGGTCATCGGCCTTTCCTCTCCTCAGTCTTTCATCGATTGCTCGCGCAGCGCATCCGCAAGCAGGTTGAGTCCCAGCACAAAGGACATCAGCGCGATCGTCGGCGGCAGCGCGGGATGGATGTGGGAACGCAACATGCGACTCGCGTCCTTGATCGCGGTGCCCCAGTCGGGACTTTCGGGCGGAACCCCCAGGCCGAAATAGCCCAGTGTTCCAAGCGCGATCGTGATGTAGCCGACGCGCAAGCAACCGTCGACGATCAGCGGCCCGCGCGCATTGGGCAGAATTTCCCACAGCATGATGTACCACGGACTCTCGCCGCGCGTCTGTGCCGCGGCCACGTAGTCGCGGGTCTTGATGTCCATCGCAAGCCCGCGCACGATGCGGAACACGCCGGGCCAGGAGCCGAGCACTATCGCGACGAAGATGTTCAGCCGGTTCGGATTGATACGAACGATGCCGAGCGGATCGGCGTCGAAGACCAGCCCGGCATAGATCCAGCCGCCGATCAAGATCGTCAGTCCTATGAGCAGGTAGTGCCGGTCGGACCGGTCCTTGAAGCGCGTGTAGAACAGGGTCAGGAAGAAGATGATCGGGAACATGAAGAATATGCCCACTAGCCATTGTGGGACAGGCGTTTCGCGTATGCCCGGGGTGACCAGCAGGTAGAAAAGCAGGAGCACCGGAAAAGCCAGAACCAGATTGGCGAGGAACGACAGGATCGAGTCGATGCGCCCGCCGTAATAACCGGACGGCAGCCCGAGCGTCGCCCCGACCATCAGCGCGAGACCGGTGGCTGCCGGCGCGATGATCAGCACGATCTGGCTGCCATAGACCATGCGCGAAAACACGTCCCGCGCCAGCTTGTCGCCGCCGAACAGATAGGCAAGTCCCGATTTCGCCTCGATTGCGCCCGGCAGCGCATCCTTCATCATCGTGACTTGAGCGAGCGGATCGAATGGCGCGACCGCAGCCGAGAAGATCGCGGTGAACAGCCAAAAGCTGAGGATCAGGATGCCGGCGATCCCCACGCCAGTGTCGAATATTTGCCCGTAGAGGCCGAGGCGCTTCTTGAAGGCGAAGCTCAACCCGAAGAGCACCGCCATGGCGAGCCAGACCGGCCAGAACCGCGACAGGACACCGAGAACGATCTGGGATGTGCCGAGATATTCGAGTTCCATTCGCCTGTAGTCCTCCTTATTGCACCCTTATACGCGGGTTGAGATAGGCGTAGCCGACGTCGGAGATCAGTTGCGTGGTTAGCACCACGGCAACAGATACCAGTGAACAGCCGAGCAGCAGATCGATGTCGTTGCTGCCCGCCCCCTCTACCAGCACGAAGCCGAAGCCCTGGTACCGGAACATCACTTCTACGATCGCGACCCCGGTGAGCAGCCACGGAAAATAAAGCATGATCACCGTGAATGGCACGATCAGCGCGTTGCGAAGCGCGTGCTTGATCACTATGGTGCTGAAGCTCAGCCCCTTGAGTCTGGCGGTGCGGATATATTGCTGCGTCATCACCTCGACCATCGACGCCCGCGTCATGCGCGCGATGTAGCCGGTGCCGTAGACCGCCATAGTCATGACCGGCAGCGTAAAGTTGTAGAAGGTTATGCCCTGCGATGTCGCCGTGGCCGCCGAGCCGTTGAGCCATCCCAGCCACGAGGCGAAGATCACCGTGAAGATGACGCCTGAGACATATTCGGGGGTCGCCGTCGTGATGATCGCGGCGACCGACAAACTTCGGTCGGTTCGCGTCCCCTCGCGCATACCGGCCAGTGTTCCGATCAAGAGCGCAAGGGGCACCATCGTGACCATCACCCAGAACATCAGGATGCCGGTAGCCCCCAAAGCGGGAAACAGCCTGTTGGAAACCTTGGTGTTGAACTCGGTTGAACAGCCGAAGTCACCTTGGACAATACCGGAATAGGCACGTTCAGTAGGCTCGCTACAGTATGGAAAGCGCGGCACGGCTTTGCCGGTCGCAGGGTTGATGTTGGGTTGCTTCTGCACCACACCGATCCACTGGCCGTAGCGCACGAAGAAGTTCTGCCGATAGCCGTTCTTGACCAGCCAGCCTTCCAGCTGTTCCGCCGGCGTGCGCGGGTCGAGCTGACTGATTGCCAGCCTCTTCAGGTTCGGCTCGAGGTTGACGAGCCAGAAGACCACTATCGTCAGGCACAGCATCGTCAATGCCATGACGCCCAGGCGGCGGGCAATCAAAGCTAGCATGACAGACCCTCTGAAACCCTGGATTCGACTGCCCCGTCGTCCAAGGACAGAGTCAAATTACCTGTATGCTGCACGAAGTATTCCTTTGACTGTTCTTCCACGGCGGCGCCATCTTCCAAGTTGGCTGGCGGCTCCTCCCTAACCCGTCGGTCAATTGTGGCAGACTTGGCCCGCTTGCCGTCCTGAGAATGCGTTCCGGAAGCCGGTCGCCGTTACTTTGACGACGTCATGATTTCTGATCTCCCAGTCACGTTTGTTTCCGACGAATTCATTCACTCGCTGATGCGCCGAGATACGTGTCGCTTAAAAGCGATTTGTGAGGTCGGTAGAAATGTCCGGTTCACGCGACCGCCTTCCAGACTTCCAATCCCAACCACAAAGCTCGTGCGGATGCAGAATGGACTACAAGTACCTTTCGTAACATCACTTTTTTTGGTGCAACGACGAAAAAAAATATTGTCGGGGTTGAGTTTATTTCGCATCCGAAGCGTAAGAACGCGGTCTCAATGACGATGCAACGATTGGTTCATCAGCACAGTGGGGAGGCCAACAATGCCGCTCCTGAACGCTCACCTTTCTACAGCAAGTTCGATCTAACCCGGAAGACTGCGTTGATCATTGGCGGCGGCCGCGGCATCGGCTTGCAGATTGCCCTCACGTTGCAAGGAGTAGGCGCCGATGTATCCTTACCGACGCCGACGGGAGCCGCGCGGCAGAGGCTGCAGATCAGTTCCCGGTCAAGCGGCAGGTCCATCAACTCGACCTCACCTACGTCGCAGAGCGTTGGTGCTGCGCCCGTCGATCGCGATCCCAGCTCGGATGTTTGAGCGCGTGACGCGCAATGTCCTAGGCCGTTATCTCGCCTGCCGGTTCGGTCGAAGCAGGCTTCGCGAAGGTCCGAATGATCCGGCCAAGGGTGTCGCTTAGACCGGTGGCGAGGAAATGTCTGAGGAGGGAAAATGTTTGAGGCCATCTCGAGCCCTGCAAACTCTTTTGCTGAACCGAATCTGGTGCACAACGAGCGTCGGCTGCTCAAGGAAGTCGCACTCTGCCGTCCGGTCTATTACGACTGGGCGGCAGAAAACGCGCCTCGTTCAATTGAGAAACTCAGTGTGTTGCTTATTCTAGCGACAAAAAATATCTACTTCCCGGTGAGCGCTGTCTCCCTTGAGAGATCAACGTGCCTATCTCTTGTACGAACCATTGTTAACGGCAGATCCTGACGATAAATGAGATTCGCTGATTCCTAATCGGCCCGTTTCGTCGAAAAATGGACCGCGACGATCGACTGGCCGAGGATGAGGCGGCCGGGGTCTCCGTCGACCGCTCATGATGAATCAATCGGGAGCGATCGGCAGGACTAGGCGCGACGGTGTAGATGGTCCCGAGAAGACGGTGTTCTGCGCCGCCACGCCTTCGGTTTCCGTGTACCCGTCTCCGCCGGTATTCAGGTTCCGGTCGAAACGTGGGAAGTTGCTGGAACTCACCTCCAGCTGGATCCGATGTCCCGGTGCGAACCAGTTACCCGTTGCATTGAGCTCGACCGTGATCTCATAGGTCTTCCCGGGGGTCATCATCTCAGGTTTGACGAAGCTGCTGCGGTATCGCACCCGAAGGATGCCGAGCTGCAGCTGGATCGCCCGTCCGTCGGGATAGACGTCTACCAGCTTGCCGGTGAAATCGGTATCGACGGCCGATGAGGCGACATACAGGACCATCTTGATGGGGCCGACCACGGTCAACCCCTCCTTCAGCGGCTCCGTCGTATAAACCAGGACATCGTTGCGATTGCGCGCGTCCATCGGGCGTTGATCTCTCAATGAAATGGCCCAATTATGCTCCCCCCCTGTCGGCACCGGGTCGGCCGGATCGTAACGGTAAGTGTCGCGGCTGTCGGTGTTGGGCCGATCGAAGGAAAGCTTGCCGTCACCGTTGGTGCTGTTCGCTCCTTTCTGGCTGGAAAGATACAAGTCCCGATAACGCGTGCCGGGCACCGGCATGTCGGTAGAGGTCCGCCACTCGTTCTTGCCGTAGAGCCAGTAGGTGACTTTGGGTATCCCGTCGAATGCATGGACGTCGCCCTTCACCCACCGGTCGTTCCATTTGAGCATGATATCCCAAATGGGAAGGCGCGTGTCGCCCGGGTCAAGATCATCTATTTTCTCATTTTCGCTGCCGCCTTTATACAAATCACAGTGATACCCAGGCCCCATGATCAAATATTGGTTGTCGCGCGCCGTGGCATTGGACGCGTTATCCTTGGCCCATTGGAAGCTTTGGATCTGTTCGCCGGATAGATAGTCATTCCAATTGTAAAGCCACAGAGAGGGAGTGTAGATATTGTCACCTGCTTTTATCAACTCACTGTCTTTGTCTGTCCAGTAGCTGGACTCCGGGCGGTTGGACACGATAGTGTCCCACTCGGTGGGTGGCAAACCTGCGCGATCGAGCATCCCCAAGAGGGGCAGCTCCCACATGATTTTATCGACGTCGATTCTGTAGTCGGGTTTGAGATTGAAGAAATGAGAGAATCGTGCCCAGGTTACGGGATCGACGTTCGGATCCGGCGTGGCTTCCATCCAATTGGTGGTCTTGGAAATCCAGTCGATCATGCTGGCGAACTCGAACGCGCCGCCCCGGTAGCTCGCCCGCCCGGAATGTTGGAACCCGGGGGCGGAATGAATCGCTCCCGGGACACCGTTCGGCGTGATCGCCTTGAGGCTTTTCGTATCGGTAACTGCGGCGAGAACCTGCTCATTTCCGAGGGCGGAACAGCCATGCATGCCCATTCGCCGCGCCGACCAGGGCTGCGCGTCCAGCCACTTTGTCGTGTCCTCAAAGTCGACCCGGCCCGGTCTGGCTTGATTGTAGGCGCCGCCTTCCGACTCGTACACTCCACGACGGTCCTGGATGACCACGGCATAACCGGCGGCGATCAAGTGAGGGACGGCGTCAGCCTGATGCTGCGCCGAGGACGTTACCGCCGTGCAGCTTAGCACGGCGGCCGAGGTAGCTTGCGCCACCCATACCGGGCGAAAGATGTTCTTGTTGTATGGCGTGCGGATTAAAATGATAGGAAACGGCCCAGGCCCCTTCGGAAGATAGATGTCCGTAGAAAGATTGACGCCATCGCGCATCGGAACCTTGACACTCGGCAGAAGCCGGATATCGCCGTTGGGTGATTGCAGGCTATCCGCAACTACGGTAGCAGGCGCGGCCACCTCCATGTTACTTTTGAAGACGGTCATAGTCTCTGATCTCCCATCTGCGTTTTGACTTCGGCGAATTCATCTACTCACAGAAGCGCCGAGATACGTCTCGCTTAGAAGCAATTTATGAGGCCGGTAGGAAATGTCCGGTCCACGCGACCCGCCTCTCCAGACTTCCAATCCCAACAAAGCTCGTTCTGAATCCATTCAGTTGCCAACACCTGGACCTGTCCAGGGGAGGACTCTCCCTTGTAAATCCGAAGGTTCATCGATGAAGGCCTCCGCGTCATAGGCCTTGTCGGCGCCCAGCGTGATCGCCTGTGGCCGGTCGGCGCGGGGCTCGATCATGTGCAATGCCGCCACGCGCTCAGCATGTCCGTCGACCAAGCGCACTCGTCACCTGGAAGCCCTTCGGAACTCACCGCTGCGGTCCGGTGGCGAGTACCTTTTTCAACAGCCTGCTATGCTTCGCTTAGCCAGACTTTGCCATAATCGGCTTGAAGCGTCGGATGCACGCCGTTATTCCTCACTGCAGGGACCGAGTTGTTGAAAAGTTTACGCCAAAACGGCTGGATAATAACCCCAGAGTCTCGTAGTATCGTCTCGATATCCTTCATCACGACTTTGCGTTTTTCGGCGTCGGCAATTGAGAGCGCCTCGTTGACCTTGGCATCAAAGTCGGGGTTGGAGTAGCCGGTTTCATTCCACGCTTCGCCGGAGCGATAGCCAAGGGCGATCACTTGAATACCAAGCGGGCGCATGTTCCAAAATGTCAGAGAAAAGGGAAATTTGTTCCAACCATTCCAGTATGCCGAACCTGGCAAAACCGTACGCTTGACCTTGATGCCAGCTTCGCGCAACTGAGCAGCAATCGCATCGCCAGAATTTTTTTCCCACTCATCATCCGCAGTAATAAGTTCGTGCTCGAAATCTGCTTGCCCGGCTTCCGTCATCAGGGCTTTGGCCTTGACTACGTCACGAGCAACCCTCGGGATTTTAACGTACTCGGGGTGGATAGGGCAGACATGATGATTTTCTGCCACGGTGCCCGCATTGCTGTACCCAAGCTCCAGCACAGCAGCGTTATTCACCGCCAATTGCAAAGCGTTCCGCACCCTACGGTCGTCATAGGGCTTTTGCGTCACGTTAGTGCGTGCCACAACGGTTGCCGCGGTAACGATCTCAGAAGTAACTGTACCAATTCCTTCGAGGACTTTCACATACTCGGGGAAGGTCTGATCGTTGGTGTGGACTTCTCCAGCCTGGAACGCAGAAACCATTGCCGAAGGATCCGCGCCATAGTCGATGAATTCGACGCCGTCGAGGTAAACTTCACCATTCCACCACTTGCCATCTTCCCGTTTCTTATAAACGATGCGCTGACCAACGTCCCACGAAACAAGCTGAAAAGGTCCAGTTCCAATTGGATTTTTCACTAAATCCTGTCCCATTTCATCAAATGAACGATGAACAATAAGGGTCGTATATTCCGCAAGAGCAGGTATCAACCCGACATCCGGTCTCGTGAGCCTGATCTTAATCGTCATGTCATCGATCTTCTCAATCGAGCCTTCTCGCAACTTACCGGTCGTCTCGTCAATCAGCGAACTAATAAGTCCGGCCACAGAATTCCCCACAGCGGATTTATCAGCCCAACGCGTGAAATTGAATATCACGTCGTCGGCATTGAAATTATCACCATTATGCCACACAACATTCGGGCGGATGTGGAGCGTGTATTCGGTGGCATCCTCGTTGACCTCCCAGCTCTCGAGCAGATAAGGTTCTAAGGTGTAGTCGCTAGTGTACTTAACTAATGGCTCAAGCATCTGGCGTTCGGCGCTTCCGATCGAAACCAAACCGGCGACTCGTGGATCGGCGGCTGGCGTGACCGACAGGGCAACCTTCAGGACACCTCCGGCTTTCGGAGCTTCTTCCGCGAAGGCTTCAATGGGCTTTGCCAGTCCTATCAGTCCGTAGGCCATAGCGGTTGAGGCACCAAACACGCTAGCCATGGCTAGAAATTCACGTCGGTTAACCGTGGCAGACTTGGCCTGCTTTGCCATCCTGAGAATGTGTTCCGGAACCCGGTCGCCGTTAGTCTTGAAGACGGTCATAGTCCCTGATCTCCCAGTTACGTTTTGATTTCGGCGAACTCATCCACTCACTGAAGCGCCGAGATACGTTTCGCTTAAAAGCAACTCGTGAGGCCGATAGAAATGTCCGGTCCCCGCGACCCGCCTTTCCAGACTTCCAATTCCCACAAATCTCGTGCGCATGCACAACGGACCACCCATAAGCATCTTTCGTAACCTAGCCTTTTTTGTTCCGATAACGAAAAAAAGTATCATGGGAGTTGAGTTTATTTCGCACCCGAAGCGCAGAAACGCGGTCTCAATGATCGATGCAACGTTTGATCAGCAAGAGCGGGGAGGCCGGTTGCAGGTCAGTTCCCGGTCAAGCGGCCAGGTCCATCAGCTCGATGTCATTAGTCGGATCCTCGGCAAAGCCGCTCTCCGGGCGGTACTTGTCATTGGAAGAGCGTGAAGAATCGCAGGGTGCAGGGCCTCTCCATGCAGGAGATTGGGTGCCGCCTCGGGCGGGCCGCCTCGACTATCTCCCAGGAAACGCGGCGCAATGCGGCAACGCGCAGTGGCGGGTTAGAGTATCAGTGACGACTGCCCAGTGGCAGGCGGATCGATCGGCACGGCGGCCTAAACCGACCAAGCTTGCGCTCCAAGCTTGCGCTCAACGCAACATTGCGCACTTATGCGAAGGAGACGCTTGCTGGGGTCGTCGTGAGCGAGTGGCACGCCCGTTCCTGGTCCTAACGTTTCGTGGAATCCACTGGGAGGGCCCGCGAAAGTATCGGTGATGGGCCAGGGGCCTGGACCCCTGAGCGGATTGCCCGACGCTTGCCGATCGACTTCTCGGATGACAAGACGGCTCATCAGAAACGACGGGATCTATCAAGCTCTCTTCGTTCAGGGTCGGGGAGCGCTGCGTTGGGAGCTGACTGCCTGCTTGCGAACGGGACGCGTGTTACGGTCCCGCGAGAGCACGTAGGCAGACGAGGTAAGGGCTTTGTCTCGGACGAGATCATGATCAGTCAGCGCCTGCCAAAGCGATCGATCGCGCGGCGTTCGGACATTGGGAGAGAGACCTCATACTCGGTCTTGTCAGCTCGGCAACCGGCACGCTGGTCGAGCGCACGACGCTGCTTCACGATGCTACTTCATCTTCCCCGGCTCGCGGGACATGGACAAGCTCCGCGCATGAAAAATTGCCCTGCGCTCTTGGGACATGGGGCCGCAACCGTGCGCGACGCTATTACGCGCATAATCATTTCCTTGCCCGAAAAACTGCGTCGTCCGCTGACTTGGGATAGCGCGCAGAAATGGCCCAGCATGATTGCCTGAAGATCGACGCCGGTGTCCACGTTTACTCCTGCGATCCGCAAAGTCCTTGGCAGCGCGGTACAACGAGAATACCGTTGCCGATGCGCAAGCTCAACCCGAACCTGCCGCGCAAGAGGATCGTTCACGAACCGTCGTGCGCATGCTGCCCGGGCTGCGGCGGCGCTTTGCGCGCCATGGGCCAAGATAGCGAGGAGATGCTCGATCTCGTCGCCCAGGCCTGGCAGGTGATCGAGACCATTCGACCCAAGTACAGCTGCCGGACCTGCGATAAGATCATCCAGGCGCCGGCACCAGCCAAGGCCATTGCACGCGGCAAGCTCAGCTATGCCGCGCTCGCCCACATCATGATGGCGAAGTGGGGTTATCATCTGCCGTTCTATCGCCAGAGCCAGATGATGGCCGCCAAAGGCGTCGATATCGAGCGATCCACGCTTGCGCGCAGCGCCGGCTACGCCGCCGCCCTGCTCGATCCGATCTACAACCGGATCCGTGAGATCGGTTGTACCCGCACCAAGATTCACACCGACGACACGCGGCTTCCGATCCTGGCGCCGAGCACCGGCAAGAACCCACAAGGGCGCGCTCTGGGTTTACGTCGCCGACGACCGCAACTCGGGCTCGCAGGAGCCGCCGCTCGCCTGGTATCGCGCCATCATGGGCCGCGCTGGCGAGAGCGTGCTGAGCGAGCTCGCCGGATTTGCCGGCACGCTTCAGGCCGACGGGTTCACTGGCTACAATCAGCTTTACAAGGGCGGCGCCATTCGAGAAGCTGCCTGCCTGGCCCATCTGCGCCGCAAGATATTCGACGTTCACGACAGCCAACCGACCGAGCTCAGCACGACGGCGATGGCCGGTATCCAGGCGATCTACCGGATCGAGGAGGAGATCCGGGGGCTGCCGCCGGCCGAGCGATTGGCCGCACGACGAAAGCGGACCCGACCACTGGTGCGCGCGCTGCGACGACAGCTCATGCGCCAGGGCAAGGGTTTGTCGCACCATGCCGATATCGCCAAGGCCTTCGCCTATGGCGCCAAGCGATGGCGCGCGTTCAACCGCTTCCTCTATGATGGCCAGCTCGAGCCCGACAACCTGATTGCGGAGCGGGCCATTCGCGGATTTACGGTCGGCAGGCGCAATTGGCTTTTCTCGGGCAGCTTCGCCGCGGCCGAGCGGTCAGCGGTCGTGCTCAGCATCATCGAGACCTGCAAGCTCTGCGGCGTCGATGCCGAAGCCTACATGGCCGATGTCACCGAGCGCATCCAGAACGACTGGCCAGCCTCGCGCTGGGACGAACTGATGCCGTGGAACTGGGTGCGCCGCCAAGAGATGCCGCTCCCCTTGGCGGCATGAGCGCGATCGATGACATGGCGCTGCCGGACGAGGCGCACGAGGCCTGGATGGCGGCCAAGACCAACCCCCGCCCGCTGGTGCGCACCATGTCGGCGGCTGGATGGCTTCGTCACGGCGGCGGTCACCGGGCCGCGGTTCGCGGACCCGCAAGACTGGATGTGCCCGCTCATGGGGCTGCCGCGCGACGTCCTGGCCAAAGGCTCTGGCACCCATCACGCCGTGTTTGCCAGCGTCGCCAGGATCCACAACCGGATCAACGAGACGCTCTTCGACAGACCGCAGGATTTTGCGCCCCGCTTCGCCGCCAAGCCCAGCGGCGGCATCGACCCGCGGCCGTGGTGCCAGGGCTTCTACGCAGCCATGAATCTCAACATCAAACGCTGGAAACGGCTACTCGACCTCAACAACCCCAATCACGGCCTGCTGCTGCCGATCCTGATCTACTGCGTCGACAAAAAGGGGCGGCCCGTCCTTGGCAAGCCCAGGCCGGGACCCGAGACCGCGCACTTCATCGAGCACGAGGCGTACAAAGACATCGCCCTGGTCATCCCCGCCATTCGAGAACTCCACTATGTTACCCACCACCACCCAGAGTGATCGGCGCCGGCGCGCTGACCAACGAGCGACCTAACCATCAAGACGGCTTCGGGAAAGGTGCCTTGGCGCACCGCTTACGCATCGAACACCATCTCCTGCGTCTCGCGCGGATAAGCCCGCACGAACATCATGCGGCTGTGGCAGAGCCGGACATGGGCCACCTTCACGGTCACCGTCACGCCGTTGATGAGGACGATCTCGTGGCTCCAGTCGAACTGGTAGGCGTCGCCGGGCGGGAAGAACAGCGGCACATAGGCGTCCTCCGACGCCGACCCTTGCGCCTTCGCCCAGCTCTTGGCGCAGCGCCGGACCGCATCATAGCCGCCTTCGTAGCCGAGCCGGTGAAGCTCTTCGTATATCCGCACCAGCGTCAGGCGGTCACGGCCGGACTTCCCGCGGTTGCTGCTCAGGAGCGCATCGAACTGGTCCTCCCAGGGTCCGATCTTCGGCATCGGCTGCCGCTCGCGCTCATAGGAGAAGGACGTCTCGTCAGACCAGAGGATCTTGCGCACCGTGTTGCGCGACAGATGAAGGTCCCGGCAGATCCGTTTGACGGACCAGCCCTGAACATAAAAAGCGCGCCGAACACGGGCAATCGTATACACCGACTTCATCCCCCCTCCATCCGCTCGCCGAGACAAGCGGATGGTCGCAGATCGCCATCAACAGGGGGGTCAAAATTGGGTCTGTCGCACTCTCGCTGCGGCCACAGCCTAAGTTGCACCGACGAGGCGCGCCTGAAGCAGATCAACCTTAGCGCGGCCGTACATTTGCCGCTTGACTTGGTGATCTGGCCTTCTGTCTGGCCATTCGACCACGGAGAGACAATGGCGTTGCGGACTGCGGCGATGTCCTTTTCGACCCCGTTTGCAAAGGAGCCGACGAGGCTTGCCTTCGCGCCCTCGAGCCAAGCGTCCAGTTTTGTGACGGCCTTTGATCGGATCATCTGCTGAAAGTCGTCGATCAGCGTTCGCGCGGTGACGAGGTCAGGAACATTGCTCTCGATTGCCGCGATCAGTACAGCGTCTGATTTGGACAGGTCGTCACGCACCAGCGTCATGAGCCTGGCAATGCTTCGTGCCGAAGGCGTGCGGGCAAGTGCGCTCTGATCGGCCCTTTCAGCAAGGCGTCTGCGCCGTGCCCATCAGAGACGACGCCGATCTGGCGACGAAAGCCTTCCTTACGCATTTCGCGCCAGAGCGCCGAAGCATTGCGCGCGCCTTGGTCCCAGCGGCCGTCAAGCCAGGGAAGCCATTCCTCGAGCGAACTCTGCCGGACGCGAAACATGTCGGAGCGCTGACCGCGCAGGACGCAGCGGACGAGCTTGCGGCTATGTCCGGTACGCTTGACGATCTGCTTGATCGGCACACCCTGCTTCGACAATTCCAGAATGGCCTCGTTTGTCTCCTGGCGACGCAGATATCCTTCATATTGCAGCCGCTCGGCATAGGTGAGAAGCTTTGGATCGATGATGGTGCTGCCGACGGTCTTTCGGATATGCCGCATGGACTTGCTGACTGCATCAAGGAAAGCGCGGCTGGCGTTTTCCATCAGATGCCAGCGGTCGGCCACCTGATCGGCATGAGGCAAGGCCTTGGCGATCGCCTCGCCATATCCGCCACCCCGATCGCGAGCGACAGTCACAATGGAAGGATGGTTCGCCAGCCAAGCCTGCGATGTCGCCTGTTCACGATCAGGCAGCAATGTCACTGGCCTGCGGCGCTCAAGATCGCAGGCGATCGTCCCGTATCGTTGGCCGCGCCGGAACGCGAAGTCGTCGATGCCGATGATGGCGAGCTTGTCGCGCGGCGGTTCAGTCCGCCGGCGCACGACACGCAACAGGGTATCGTTGCTCACCGGCATCATCAGGCGATCGGCAAAGGCTGCGGCAGGCCTTCCGCCCAGCGCCAGTCCCAAGTGATGAACGATGGTCTCAAGGCGTCCGGTTCTCCGCGATAACGGGGCTAAAACATCGGCGCCAAACCGCTCGGCAAAAATGCGGCGGCGGCAAAGAACGGCGTCGCACCAGAAACGGCGAACCGTCACCCGCAAGACCACCCGCCGGCCAGCGATGGGCAGATCGGCGGCTTGCCGCGTATATCGGCTCTGGGGCCGGCGTGAACTCGTCCCGCAGCACGGGCACGTTGCCGAAAGCGCCGTAGCGCGCACGTCAAGAAATACACAATCCGTGTTGATTTCGGCATACTCGACGAGCAACCCCGCTGGCACCAGTCTCGTTGACCCAAATCTCTGTTCCATCGCGCTGATTCCCTCTCGAAAATTGCGCGACATCACCCTCCACATGCAGCGAGATTGAGTCTGACCCAAAATTGCACGCCGAAACACAATTCAAGGGCGATATCGAGGACTATGCCGCCCCCATACTCGATCTCGGCTTGCCGCAGATGGACGGAATGTCGGTGCTGAAGCGCTGGCGAGCGAGCGGTTGTGACTTTCCGGTGTGCTCGTGCTTACCACGCGGGGCTCCTGGAGCAAGCGCGTGGAGGGGATCGACGCCGGCGCCGACGACTATCTGCCGAAGCCTTTCGCAATGGAGGAACTGCTGGCGCGATTGCGCGCCATCCTGCGCAGCGCAAGCGGCTCAGCTCCAGAAAGCGCGAGAAGTATGAGCCCGCCGGAGCTTCGGGATGGGTAACTAACCCGTCTTATGCACGACGACCGGTCTGAGAGGCTGGCGGATGTAGCCTAAGCGATTGATTTGGCGTAGGATTCGGTTGTCTAAGCTAACCCTGCCACCGCCTCTCGCGAGCCACACCCGCCATGACCGATGATACGTTGCTGCCGCTCTCATTTCCAGCCGTTGGACGCAAGAAGATCACAGCTGCGTTTGACGGCGGGCGCATCACCTCGGATGGTGGTGTCATGCTTTTGGCCGCGGCCGAGCGACGCCTGCAACTGGCCGACAGGCTGGCCGCCGCGATCCACGATCCGCGTGATCCAGCGCGGGTGACGCACGCCATTGCCGACATTGTGCGCGCCCGCATCTTTGCGATCGCATGCGGCTACGAGGATGCCAACGATCTCGACCGACTGCGCACCGACCCGGCCTTCAAGCTCGCCTGCGGGCGGCTGCCCGACAGCGGGATTGATCTGTGCTCGCAGCCGACCTGCTCGCGCCTGGAGAACCTGCCCGACCTGCGCACAGTCATCCGGCTCGGCTGGGTGCTGGTCGATCTGTGGCTGTCGAGCTATGCCGCGCCGCCCAAAAGCGTCACGCTCGACATCGACGACACGGTTGATGTCGTTCACGGCCATCAGCAGCTCTCGCTCTTCAACGCCCATTACGACGAGCGCTGCTTCCTGCCGATCCACATCTACGACGCCGCGACCGGACGCCCGGTCGCCATGATCCTGCGTCCTGGCAAGACCCCGACGGGCAAGGAGATCCGCAGCCATCTGCGCCGGCTTGTCCGGCGCATCCGCGCCCGCTGGCCGACCACCCGCATCCTGGTCCGCGGCGATGGCCACTATGGCCGGGCGGAAGTCATGGCATGGTGCGAGAACAATGCGGTCGACTACCTCTTCGGATTGCCCGGCAACAAGGTTCTCCAGCGTCTCGTTGATGAAGCCGCCGACGATATCCGCACCCGCCGCGCGCTCGAGCAGAAGCCGGTGCTGCGCGGCTATGCCGAGACCCGATACAAGGCGAAATCCTGGAAGACGCAACGCCGCGCCTGCGCCCGCATCGAGGCAACCACCCGCGGCCTCGACATCCGCTTCGTCGTCACCAATCTCGACAAAGGCTCCGCCGAGCATGTCTACGACGTGATCTACTGCGCGCGTGGCCAGGCCGAAAACCTGATCAAGATGCACAAGAGCCAGCTCGCCTCCGACCGCACCAGCTGCCGCTCACCGATTGCCAACCAGGTGCGCCTCGTCCTGCACACCGCCGCATACTGGTTGATGCTCACCCTACGCGAGGCGGTGCCCACGACCAATCATCTCAGCAACGCCGAGTTCGCTACACTGCGGCTCAGGCTTCTCAAGCTGGGCGCCCGCGTTACCGAAACCGTCTCGCGCATCCGCCTAGCCTTCGCCGCCGCCTGTCCCGAGGCAAGTCTGTTCCGAGCGATTGCCATCACGCTGCAGCCCGAAGGGCCATAAGCGCCGGGGCATCAAAGCCCCGCCGAACCGACACCTTGACCCTCCAGCGCGTTCCAAAGTCCAGTCTCAGCTGCGGTGGAAAAGACGCCTCACACCTTCATGACCGAACGCCCAGCGGCAAGGACCCAGGCCGCTCGTGAATAGGACGGGCTAAACGGTCCCCGGCCCGCGTTTCTTCACGAGCGCCCGCAGGTTCATCACCTCGTCGGTCATCGGTGTTCCTTCCAGGAAGGGATTGCTGCGTCCCGGGATGCTCCCGTACTTCCTCCTCAGGCCCTTCTCCACGAGGATATACTCGCGCATCCCACGCTGGTCAGTAGTTTGCAAGTATAAGGCCAGCCTAAAATTCCTTTTTTCCAGAACTCCAGCTCCAACGAGGGGAACCTGCCGGAGCTCATCTCCAGCAGCTCTCCGTGATTTATCAAGTCCTTCTCGCAGAGGGTCCAATTCAGATTATAGATTGCAATCTATTCGTCCGAAAAGACGAATTCCACGGTTCATTCTCCTCCTCATTTGGTGCCGTATTGGAAGAGCGTCATGAAAATTCTTCCGGTGATATCACCTAGCTGGTTCTTGTAGATTTCCTTGAAGGTCACAAAGTATCCGTCTCCCAATCGTGTGCGCTTGCGCGGACTGCAAGCAGCCAGAGAGGAAGTCATTGAGACGGTATCTCCTGGACGGTATGGGCTGCCGCATTCGAGGGTGATCTTGGGCACGATGATCTCGGACACACCTGGCATCCGAAATTGCGCCGTGGCTGACCCGCTTGCCATGTTCGGCCACGGCGGCTGATCGGGATTGTCGACATCGGGGTGCCTGATATCCGGCCCTTGCTGGTGGGCACGTGGCTGGATCCACGTAAGCAGTGAGACTGGCGGAGCGATCATGCCGCCGAAACGGCTACGGGCCGCATACTCCGTCGGGGCATACAAGGGGTTGGCGTCTTGTACAGCATCTGCCCATAGGCCGATCTGCGCTTCGCTGACGGGGTAGACCGCCTGCCGCACCAGCTCACGCCCGTACCACTCTTTTGCCTCGGCCGGCATGGCGGGATCCGGATCAGGCAGTGCCTCGTCTTCAAGTGATGGCGAGATGGCGTCACCTCGTCGCGAGGGCATCGCGAGCCACACGGTCGAGAGTGCTACCACCCCGATCTGGTTCTCGATCTTAAGTTTCAGCTCGACCCGCTCAGGATCTGTTGACTTGCCAGTCACTGTTCCTGAGACGATCGCGGTGTCACCGGGGATGAGCTGATCTACCATTTGCAGGTCAAGGGAAATTACGAAACTTTCCGGTCCCGACCAGTCCGTTGTGAAGCGGGAGAACAGTCCTTGGAAGAACATCGTGTTGACAAACGGTCCACGCATGCCAAGCTCTTTGGGCTGGGTCGGATGATGGTGGTAGGGGAAGAAATCTCGTGTCCCCGCTGCGGCAATTGCCATGGTCTTCCAAGTTATTGGGAAGCGCAGCTGCTGCAGTTGCGCACCCACCTCCACCTCCTCCCAAGTGAGATGATTGCCTTTTGACTCCCAAAGTGTCTGAATAGGATGGGTTGCCATCATTAAACTCCCAAAGTTCCTGAATAGAGTTGGCCACGGAGCAGCCTCTCCGGGTGGCGCAGTTTATCGTTGAACCGTCCTACCGGGCGTTTTGGAGCGCGCGACAAGGCTCCGTTTACGCGGCTTGCCACGCCTTCCGCGAGTTCAATTGTTTCTCATGCTTCACTCGAGAAGACTAAGCCGACACACTCCATAGGCGATCCGACACAGGCCAGCGCGATATTTGCGCCTGTGACCTGACGCTCGCCGGAGCGGCCCATAACCTGCATCGCACTGTCCATGATATGCGGCACACCCTGAATACGGCCACATCCCTGGTTGCCTCCTGAGGTGTTCAGGGGAACGTCCGGATCGGCGATCCAGGCCAGTCCGTCGCCCTCGGAGCAAAACCCCATGGCGTCGGCGTAATAGGCAACAAAGGGCGTGTAGCCGTCATACAGGTTAGCAACATCAATATCCTTTACCGTGACACCCGCGTTCGCATAAAGATGCTTTCCCATACGTCGGGCCACGTCGATCTCGTGTTCCACTCGCGGAGAGAAATACACCGGCGAGAAAAACTCGGGGCAAATGGCGCTGCCGAGAACATAGGCCGGTCGCTGAACCAGAGACTTCGCGCGATCGGCTGAGGTAATGACAAACGCTCCGACCCCCTGGACGGGCATGTCGCAGTCGAGCAGTCCCAGCGGTTCACTAATGGGGCGAGCGTTCAAGTAATCGTCCAGCGTCAGGTGCTCAGGACTGTGCTGGCGCCAGTAACTGTTCGGATTTTTCAGGCCGTATTCACGGTTACGAACCACGAACTTGCCCAACTGCTCCTTCGTGCCACCGTACTTATGCATATACCGTCTCAGTTGTTGCGCCGGCCTAACCGGGCCAGTCAGACCATAAGGAAACGACCATTGATTGTCGCCGTGGACGATCGGCTGATCGGTGCGACCATATCTGCCGGTAGGGTTATGCAAGGCGCGGAAAACAAGTGCGAATCTGCATTCGCCCGCCGCGACGGCGTTTACCGCTTGATCAAAAGCTTGAGCCACCAGATAACCGCCTACGCCCGACCAGCTTGGGTTCAGCTTCAACGCATTGATCATAAACCAGGGGCTCACGATCTCCAGTCCGTCCACCGCGCCGGCTCCCGCGGCCGGGTGCTCCGGAGAGGTCGTAACCCCATCGATGTCCTTAACCTCAAGGCCGGCATCCGCGATTGCGGCCAGAGCTGCATCCACGGCCAGTTTCCCAAGCGGCTCGTCTGCCCGGCGATAAATCTTTGAATGCCCCACGCCGACAACGGCAACCTTAGCCCGCGCCATCATTTACCCCTTACGCTTCTGCTGATTCAAACTGCGGAATGAAAATGCCCTCGGCGATCTCGTCAAAGACGACTGTTACGGGCATGTCGTGTCGCATCTCCTCCGCCACCGTTCCGGGCATGTTCGAGAGAAGGAATACGCCAGGTGCATCGTTCAACTCAATTGACGCAACAATATAAGGAACCTTGTCTTCAAAAGCGGCGATACGTGCGCCTCTGACTATCGCCCAACTATAGACCTTCCCTCTTCCGCTTACTTCGGTGAAGCTCAGTTTGTCAGAACGGCAATGCGGGCACAAACCGACTGGAGGATGGTGAAATTCCTTGCATTCATCGCATCTTTGAATTGCCAGACGCCTGCCGTTCGCGGCCTTCCAAAACGGAGCACTTAGGCGATCAGTTTGATCGGGCATCGGAACTGGAGCCGAATTCCGCTCCGTCTTTGTTGCCTTTGCGTTGGTGGTATCATTAACCATTCCATATCCTCAACAAATGCGCCCGCGTTATCGTCGCCAAAGGCAGCCTTAGCTCAAACCTCTGAACCAATGGCGTTTTAGGTCAGCGGCTATCAGCGCTGAACTTTTTCGAACTGAGTCTTTCAACCGTCTTAAACGGCAGCCTGAGTTATTCCTGTGGCCGATGACAACATGCAGGAAGGCCTGTGTGAAGCTGAAATAGATTCACCTGGCAGGCGATTTTTTTTCGCTATTATCGACCCACACGCGTGATAGGAGGTGGTCCTTTGGCTGCTGCCGTGTTCTTGGGTAACACGATAAGGTGTTTAACGGAACTGGAGGGCTGGGAATGCAAGGAAGTTCAGCCGCGAGCTCAAGCTTTCGGCAGCGTTGGTCCGGCAAATGGTCTTCTGCCTCGGCACGGCTATGAAAAGCGCATAGGGCCGGTCGGCATGCTGCGCCGCTTTGGAGCCGATCACCTGACGGGTGGACAGCCTCCGCTCCCGGCATCAAGCTGTCATAGTGGCTGTCATAGTGGCTGTCAGAAGTCCAATAGGGAGTGCCGTCCATGGAGAAGGTTTTCACAGTCGGTCTGGATATTGCCAAGCAGGTCTTTCAGGTTCATGGCATCCGCGCATTGTCCTCTGCTGGATCAAAAGTTCACGGGCTCGATGCAGCACGAAGTTGTCAGGTTGTCGGGAGCGTCCAGCTATACGGATGAACGCAAGGATGGTGACTCCGATCTTTGAAGATTCGTCGCAGACCAGCTTTCAACGAGCCCCATCGACATCCTCTTCCACTGATCAGACCAAGCCTGGATGATGCAGTTATTCCGCCCAAAGTTGAAAGCTGCCGCAAAATTTGTTGGGCGAATTGCTGGGTTGGGACTGCGAGCGGAGTAAGCGGGGGTGGAAAGTAGATCGCATGCGTCAAAAATTCATGCTGATTGGGTGCCGCAACCCCCCAATAGCCGAGCTAGCCGGTTCACAGAGGCGAGTGCTCTTCTTCGCGGTCCACTTCGCGTAGCGCATTCCGGTTCGTAATGTAGAGACCCGTCCCCGCATCTACAGATTGAAAGATGAGAGAACATGGAACACACGGCGGACATTTCAGTAGTAGCAGATGATTGGAGCCTGCTTTCAGCGGTCCGGCCAATCCCGGACATCAATTTCGAACGCCTGATGACATATAGGCTCGCGCGTATTCGCGAACAATTGAGCTTGCGCTCGATACCCGCCTGCGTATTAATCAGCCCAATCAGCCAGCGCTATGCCGCAGATATCCGGCGCTGGCCGCTTTTCCAGGCCCATGTGCCCATGACCTATCTCTACATTGCCGCTGAAGGGCCGGTAATCAACTTCGGATCGGCAGACAGCACTAACCCGGACGGATTTAGTGTCATCGACGAAAAACGTCCGGCGCGGAGTCTGGACTATTTTTCCGGCGGACCGCGAATGCAGGACGATGCGGTGCTGTTCGCAGCAGAGTTGAAGGCGCTCTTGCGTGAAACCACAGACGAAAAGCAAATCGCTGTGGAGTATGTGAATCCATCCGCAACGCAGGCGCTGATGAATGCAGGGCTACGTGTCGTGGATGCGCAGCCCCTCATGGAGCATGCCAGGGTGGTCAAGTCGGAAGACGAGATTGAATGCATGAGATGGTCGATCGCCGTCGCAGAACATGGTGTCGCTAAGATCGCCGAAGTGCTTCGCCCAGGTGTGAGGGAAAACCAGCTTTGGGGTTTGCTCAATTATGCCAATCTAGCCAATGATGGCGACTGGCATGACACGAGACTTTTGTCGTCTGGGCCGCGCACAAACCCATGGGGTCAGGAAGCCAGCGACCGGTGTATCGAAGCTGGTGACTTGGTCGGCTTCGATACAGACATGATAGGACCGTTTGGATATTGCTGTGATCTGTCACGGACCCTGCATTGTGGACCCGTTGCACCGACACAGGCACAACGCGACCTCTACAAGCGGTCTTACGACGAGATTCTCGCGAACACCGCTCTTCTGAAGGCTGGAAGGTCCTTCCGTGAGCTCAGCGAACAGGGGACGGTGCAACCCGAGCGGTTTCAGCGCTACTCATCCTTGATGCACGCAGTGGGCCTTTGCGATGAATACCCGCGCATCCCGTTTTGGAAAGATTGGAATAATAAAGGCTATGATGGCGAGTTGGAGGCAGGAACCGTGATGTGTGTCGAGAGCTATTTAGGGGAATATGGCGGCTGCGAAGGAGTCAAACTGGAGGAGCAAGTGCTTATAACAACGGAGGGCATAGAGATATTAACTCAGTACCCTTTCGAGGACAGGCTTTTGGCTTGAACACCGACTGTTCGGAGCTCCCTAGCGTTGGAAAACACATGCCAAGAGATTGAGGAGGTCGGTGGTAGTGGATCGCGATGAGCGCGTGATCCTGTTGGGAGAAGATGTTCCAATCTATGGCGATCACAAGCTTACTGAACGGTTTGGCAAGAACCGGGTTTGGAATGTGCCTATATCGGAAGGTAGTTCTACCGGCCTCGAAATCGGCGCTGCCATTAACGGTTTGCGACCGGTGACCTCACCTGTGCCAGCTTCGTCTACTTGGCTTAGGAAGCTCTGATCCCTGAAAACTGGATCGTTCTAAAGTGGAGTTTTCCGCGGTAACGTCCCTTGGCTGGGAGGAGCGGAAGACGATGAAGGCATCGAAGTTCTCGGACGCGCAGAAGCCGTTCATTCTGAAGCAGGGGTCTGACGGAATCCCCATCGCGGAGATCTGTCGTCGGGCGGGGTCAGCCAGGCGACGTACTTCAACTGGAAAAAGAAATACGACGGACTGCTGCCGACTGAGATGAAGCGGCTGAAGCAGCTTGAGGACGAGAACGGCAAGCACAGGAAGCTGGTGGCCGATCTGTCCTTGGACAAGGAGATGCGGGACGTCATTCGCCGAAAACTGTGAGGCCTGGTCGCAAACGGGAGCTGGTGGCGCAGACGTGTGATGAGTGGAACGTGTCGATCCAGCGGGCATGCCGGGTTCTGGAGTTCGACACGTCGACCTATCACTACAAGTCCCGCCGCCGCGATCAGGCCGGCATCGAAGCTCGGAAACTGACATCGGCAATCCTCCTCATTGATACAACCAGCGTGATGCCCCCGACGGCACCTCCGTCGCTGTCGGGTTCCGCGGGGCGGATGGGCTTCCCCCCACGTCCAGCTGCCTCATCCCCTCATCCCCTCATCCCGGATAGCCAAGCCGGTCAATCGAGCCAGGCTACTGCCTCGTCGAGGCCCGCCCGCGAGGTCCGGAAGCCATTAGCCGGATGGTCCAGGTCCGCGTAGCCGAAGGCGATGCCGCAGACGAGCAGTTGGTCCTCAGGCAGGCCAAAATAGTTACGAACGAAATTCGGATGCGTGGCGAGGGCGGCCTGCGGCACCGAATGCACCCCGTGGCTGAGCGCGGCGAGTGTGAACATCGCGACATAGCCTCCGCAATCCACCGCACCGTAGACGCCGAGGTCACGGTCGGTGGTGATGAGCACGAGATGGGGCGCGCCGAAGAAGCGGTAGTTCTGCAGCGCCTGTTCGGCGGAGGCCTCGCGGTCGCCTTTCTTCACCCCGACGCTGTCGTAGAGCTGCCAGCCGCACTCACGCCGCCGCTGCTGGTACTTGCCCTTGTAGGCGGCGGGAAAATCGAAATCCGGCACGCCCGACTGCGTCGCAGCGACGGTCCGATAGGCCTCGGCAAAAGCACGCGTCGCCGTGCCGGAGAGGACGAGGCTCTGCCAGGGCTGCGTATTGCACCAGGACGGGGTTCTCTGTGCCGTGCTCAGGATGGCCTCGATGGTCGTCCTCGGCACAGCTTCTCCGCGAAAGGCACGGCAGCTGAAGCGAGACCTGATCAACTCCCCAAACAACTGCGCCGCCACGTCGACGGAGGCGTCGCGGTCAGCGGATGCTCGAAAATCTGTTGCGGTCATCGTCTGTTAGTCTCCTATTCTGGCTATTTGCGGTCCGATCACAGGAGAGCGTTCTGAAGCGCTACTCCTTCGCGCCAATCGCGACGGAGAGAAGCTAATCTGTGCCGAACCTGCAGCGGCTAATTCATAAAAAGAACGTTGGCGGAAACGCGCCCGCCCGGCATAGTTCGGTGGTCGGCATAAACCGCGCCTCAACGACATCGGCCCGAAAGCTTGGCTTGCCATCGGCGTTCGACCGACTTTGCGCGATCTACTGAGGTAATGACAAACGCTCCGGCTCCCTGCACGGGAACGTCGCAGTCGAGCATTCCCAGCGGCTCACTGATGGGACGTGCGTTCATGTAATCGTCCAGCGTCAGGTGCTCAGGACGGTGCTGGCGCCACTGGTACGGCTTGGGCCCGTTCTCGGGACGGATGGCAGCGAGGTAACGTTTCACTGCCGTGTAGGCGCCGAAATAGCCGAGTTCACGGATCTCGCGGGTTAGGCGCGTCGCGCTGAGATCGGGAAAGGCGGTCACGCGTTCGCGGAGGAAGTCCATATACGACGCCAGTTTGCTTGGCAGGCCCACCGAGCGCGGCCCGTAGACCGGCGCCTCGACGCCGCGATCGATATACTTGCGCACGGTCTTCGGGTCGCGCCCCGTCCGCCTGGCAATGGCGGTGATTGAAGTGCCCTGTCGATGTAGTTCCAGTATCATCATCTCATCATCAGCTCTCCAAGTCGAACCATCGCCGCCTCCTCGCCCAGAGGACATGGCACCGATGGCGGCTCGGTTCATTCCGGCGGAGCTAGCCCCGCCGGAATGAACCGAAAGGCAATGCCAATCAGGGAATTTTCAAAGCCCACTTTCAGGGAGAATTGCAGGACCGATGACAACCCTCGCACGCCGCTCGGAATCGGAACCATCGCGGCCCGAGCGCGTCCAGTACGCGCCGCAGCGCCTCGGTATCCACGTCGCGATCGACGCGGGACGCGGCGCCCGTCGCCAAGCTCAATCTCGATGATGCCACTCCTCCGGCGGCGATGTCGGCCGGAGAAGCCGATGATGCCGGCACCTCAACGGCAGGCGCGCAACCGCGAAAACGATCTCGACCGGGACCAACTGCGACGAACCGGCATCCACCCGGTCCCACAAGTCCCTGCGCCATCGTAAGCGCTGGCTGACGTGAATGCCCGCCGATCGCGCGACTTCCGACACCGACACGCCAGGCTCAAGCGACGCCGCGACCAGACGCTCCTTCTCCTCCTTGACCAACTGCGGCGTCTCTCAACCCCCGTGATCACCTCCACCCGCGGCATCGTCAAGGGCCAGTCCTAGGATTATTCCTAAGACTTTCGACGTTCGCACTCAGCCCGCAAGACGGCCTTCACCGGACGGACGGATACATTTTTGTCAACCACTTGATAATCCTACCGCCAGGTGACGACCAGACATTTGTATAAACATACCGGCCTCTAACCTATTTGGTCATTGATGGCGCTTAAGCACTATGCCTTCTTCCTCCCTGTCCCAGAACCGGTCGCCTTGGGGAAGAGATCTCAGGCCTCGCTTGACGATACTTCCTTTGTCCGACTTTGGCATCTCATCGACGATCTCAACATAACGAGGAACCCAGAAAGACGGCATCTTTTCAGCCAGGAATTTGATGAACTCCCGGAAATCGAAAGTCTTGCCAGGTTTAAGGGTGAGGTAAGCCTTAATCTCATCGCCGCTAGTCACTTCATCCGGAACGGCGACTACCGCACACTCCAATACGGCGTCATGGCGGTAGATATAGCTTTCGACTTCTTGCGACGAGACGTTCTCCCCGCGACGCCGTATTGAGTCCTTGACCCGGTCAACGTAGAAGAATTCCCCGTCCGGGGTGCGACGGCCAAGATCGCCGGTGTGGAGCCATAGGTTCCGCCACATAGCCGCAACATCCGGCTGCTTGGTGTAGCCGAGCATCATGGAATACGGTTTCTTCGGCCTCACCACGATCTCGCCAATTTCGCCGTCAGGCAGTTCCCGATCCTCAGAGTCAAAGATCCGAACGTCGAAATCGTCACGCGCCCAACCGAGTGCACCGGGCTGCGCCCGCCCAAACGGTGCGACGACAGGGATTGAGGCCTCGGTCATGCCATAACACGTCGACACTTGGTCGATATTGAACCGCTTCTTGATGGCATCAATGTCATTCAGGACTGGCGCTATCCGGAGACGGCGAACGCTGTGGGAGCGGTCGTGTTCGCTGGGAGGCTGGCGGTTCAGGAAGTTCATCATAGTACCGTTTATTCCCACATACGTCGCCCCGCATTCCTTTGCTGCCTTCCAGAAAGTTGTGGCGCTGAACCGCGGGAATATGACAGCTGTCGCCCCTACCAGCGCCACGTTCAGGACAACCTCGATGCCCCCTATGTAGTAAATGGGGTACATCACGGGTACCACGTCGCCCTCGCGGGCTTCGGCCACATGCTCCGGATCGGCGAAGCTGATCAGGAGCCCATGAGGGACGATCACGCCCTTTGAGCGCCCTGTGGTTCCCGAGGTAAAGATGATCGCCGCTGGATCACCCGCCTTTACAATCGGCGAGAAGTCCGCAGGGATTTGTTGTGGGACCTCTTCAAACGCAACAATGCCCGCCTCGAACCCGGTGTCTGCGTTCTCGACCTCCCGCACTATGACGCGAGCAGGCTTCCACTCCGGTGCCGCTGCGCTGAGACGTTCGAGATACTTGCCCTCGGCAATGACCGTCATCGCTTCAGAATTCTCTATCACATTCTGTAGCGAGTCACCCTTGTAGGCTGTATTGGCGGTCACAATCGTGCCGCCAATGTAGTTGATGGCGAACCAAGTGATCGGAAAATCGCAATGATTGTCCATCATGACTAGCACGCGGTCACCGGCCTGGACCCCGAGCGCCCGCAGCCCGGCAGCGAATTCCCGGACCTTCCTGATGGTCTCTTCGTAGGTCAGAGTGGTCCTATTATCGACGAGGAAGCGCTGGTTCGGCCAACGCTCGGCTGCCCGCGTTAAAGTTGCCGGAACTGTTCGGACTTCGAAATGCGACACTCTTGTAGTCCTCTTCCTTGCGCTGACCTCTAGGCCAGACACGTCGTTCGAAATTGGCAATGAACCGACTGGCCACCGCTATAGGCCTTCCTGGCTATGCTCGGAGCGGCGGCCCATTGCGGCATCTAAGACCTACAACGGCGGCTAGGTCCGCAAGCACCGAAACCGCGGTGCGGCGGGGTAGTCGTTCATTCATCGAGAACCACCGTATCTGACGATGACCAGCAAAGTCGCACCCGCGACCCCGGCTCGGGCCTCGAGCGGGCGCTACTGGACACCATTTTTGCCGTGATGGTTAGTCCATTGTCGGTGTGGGCCGTTACCCGCGTCATACCGCCGATGAATGAAGTGCTTACGATTTCGCCAGTCAGGGCACTGTCGCCATTCGCGACGGGTTCCTCAATGGTGCTGATGCGCACTTTCTCGGGTCGCACCATTACCAGCAGTTCCGACCCTTGGGTACATCTTCCGCTAGGAACAGCAATAGATTGGTTTCCGGCGATCACCATCCGGCCACCATCATTCATCCGTCCAATGAACAGATTCGATTCACCGATGAATTCGGCCACGAAGCGGTTGCGGGGCTGGAAGTACAATTCGTCCGGCGTGCCAAGTTGAGCGATTTTGCCCATACTCATCAGGCAAATGCGGTCGGACATATTTAACGCCTCTTCTTGATCGTGCGTGACATAGATGATGGTCGTTCCCAAGTCCTTGTGGAGACGTTTGATTTCCACCTGCATTTGATCGCGCAGATTCTTGTCCAACGCCCCAAGCGGCTCGTCCATCATGATGATCGCCGGAGAATAGACAATGCAGCGTGCAATACCGACGCGCTGCTGCTGCCCGCCGGATAATTGACGCGGTTTCCGATGTTCAAAGCCGCGGAGGCCGACGCGTTCGAGCGCCTCCGTGACCTTGGCGTGGATTACATTGGTATGTTGGCGGCGCGCGCGTAGGGGATAAGCCACATTCTCGAAAACCGTCATGTGCGGCATAAGCGCGTAATTCTGGAACACCATCCCGATCCCCCTCTCGCGTGGAGGCATTCGGGTAATATCGCGCCCATCCAAGTGAATGACGCCCGTTGTTGGTGCGGTCGCGCCCGCGATGAGGTTGAGGAGCGTGGTTTTGCCGGAGCCTGACGGACCAAGAAGAGTTAGGAATTCGCCCTGCTCCACGTCTAGATCGGTCGGATGCAGGGCCGTCACCGTTCCATACGTCTTCGAAATTTGCTTTAGATCGATTGCGTGCGGCGTACCGGCGCCGATGCAGTTGAGATGACGCATTCAGTTCACTCCTTCACCGGAACGCTATAGGCAAGACGGAGGCGTCCGGCGTGTCGGCTACAATGACGTGGGCGCCTTCCGCTACGAATTCGCGGGCTATGGTCTCGCCGATCCCCAAGGGGCTCCAGTGACGGTCGCCACCTTGTCCTTCAACTTCAACGTTCTCCCTGTCATGCAAGATGTCAAGCTTTAGCAAAGTGGAAGCGGTTGACCTCCTCTGAAGAGGCTGCTTCTGAGGTGGCAGAGCAGCGCCTATAACGTTGGTCCGCGTGGGGCGCACCGCGGTAGTTGCAGAGCCCTCACTGTATCGACTGAGTGTCGTAGCTTCCCTATGCGCCAGCGCTACCACAGCCACTTTCCTTCATCGGTGATCGTCCACACTTCGGCGATTCCCTGCGGATTCGTTTTGGTGTCTCCCATCATCTGCGCGAACTCAGCCGTGAATTGGGTGCCCAATAGCCGCCTTCCAGTGCGAATGACGTCGTTTGCCGCGTGAACGCCGAAAGCTCATGAAGGACGATCATGGAATGTCGCAAATAGTCGACACTGAAGTTATAGCCGCCCTTTAGCCAGCGAGCTTCCGGCAAAATTTCAGGGTTCAGTCCTCGAGCCGTGTCAGGAACGAACTCCGGTGATGACTCCACCCACCGGATACCCTCGTCCGGGCGCAGATCATGGTCGTACTCGTAGAAATAACCCTCGTCATAGAGGTGGCCGTCAGCAACGGACCCGGTTAACACCCAATCTAGACGCGGGGAGCAAAGAGGCTCGCTATTGCGCGGATGACTGATCGAAAACATGGTGCGGCGGATCGTGGCCGGCAATAGCGACGCCGCGATGCCAAGGTAGGTGGCCCATGGTGTCATGTATCTAATCCAGGCTTTCCTCGGGCATGGGATGACGATCTGCAGGTTCAAGCCGCCGATGGAATTACTGAAATAGTGGTACATCGCCGCCGCGACCGCGGTTGGCTCATCCTGGATCTCAAGCTTATCGAGAGCCGCCAAGAAATGACCCTTCTGCTCCGCAGTCATAAGCAGGCGCCAGGCATCCGCAAGTGCTGTCTCGCCCCTTTCACGATAGCAAACGGCGGCAACCCCGAGAGTATCATCCACGGGAACTTGGTGGCCAGGGAGGTCCGCCTGCGAAGCTCCTCGAGCGGCTCCTGTTTTTTTTGAGGCATCAGAGATTGCTTCCTTCTCTTAAATTCGGCCTGTTGTGCTGACTAGTTTTCGATTGGCGTCGGTGTCCTGAAAGCGATCGCAACGATGGAGACGAGAAGAGAGATTGCGGTCAGTAGCGTCGACACGGCGGCAATGACTGGTGATAGCTCGTACTCTAGTGCGCTGAACATTTTTACCGGCAGGGTGATTGTGTCGGGGCCGGCCAGGAACCAAGAAATGATAACTTCATCGAACGACAGCAGAAAGGCGAAAAACGCAGCGCTTACGAGCGACGGACCGAGCTGGGGCAAGACCACGGTCAGGAACATGCGTGCCGGCCCCGCCCCCATCAATTCCGCGCCGAACTCCAGATTGCGGTCGAGTTTCTGGACGCCCGCAATGATCAAGAGGACGACGAAAGGCAAGATGACCACCACATGCCCGACCACGAGGGATAGCGTTGTTCCGCCGATTCTAAAATAACTGAGGTACAGATAAAGCCCAAGAGCGGTAACAATGCCGGGGACGACAAGCGGACTCATGATTATTCCGGTAATGAGACCCTTGCCGATGAATTCATGGCGCGCGATCCAATAGCCCGCAGGCACACCGGCAAGCATAGCCACCGCCGTGGCTCCCAGTGCAACCTTGAGGCTCTCGAAAAGCGGCCCTAGCCAACCGGGAGAGTTGAAGAAGATCCTGAACAGGTCGAGTGAGTAACTCGTCGGTGGGAAATCCAGCGCATTTGTCGGGCCGAAGGCCATCGGGACCGTGACCACGATCGGAGCCCAGAGAAACAGATAAATTGTCATCGCCAGCCCGGTTCCCATAGCACGGTAGCGACGCGCATGCGGGTCACGAATGATATCAGACACGAGCAGCCTCCCACACCTTGCGCCGGCGCCAAAGCGCAAGAGGAACGGTGAAGATGAAAACCATGCCGAGCAAGACCACGCTAATGGCTGCGGCTTTGGGCCAGTCCAGCACCTCTCGGTTGTAGAAGTCGACGAGATTCGATAGCATTTGATCCTGCGGCCCGCCGAGCAACGCGGGAACTATGAACGCGCCCAAGGACATCATGAAACTGCTCAAAAGAGCGACGACTAGACCTGGCAGACTCAAGGGAACGGTAACCGTCCAGAAGATGCGGCCGGGCTTAGCTCCCATGATAGCGGCGGCGCGGTAGATCGCCTCGTCGATAGCCAGCAGGCTGGCGAGAACAGGCAGGACAACGAGCGGAATGAGAAAGTTGGTCATGCCGACAAGGAGGCCGACGCGATTAAGCACAAGCGGCAGATGAATGGTGCTATCGAAGATCCAGCTGAGGATACCGTTGATAATCCCGTCGCGCCCCAAGATGATCGTAAACGCGAAGCATTTGACCAGAATACTGGTCCAGAACGGAAGTATGACAAGCACCATCAAAATTGTCCTGCGCCGAGCAGGTTGACGAGCAAGGTGTAAGGCGACAAGGAATCCCAAGAGCAAGCTCAGTAACGATGACAGACAAGCAATCACTAATGTTGTCGTCAGGGTTTTCCGAAATAAGCTGCTCGTCACGACCTCGCCGTAACTGGCGAATGACATGGCTGATCCATCGACGCTGGTATAGAGGACATACAATAGAGGCGGCAAGACAACTGCGGCCGCTATCAAGATGGCCGGTGACATGAACATTGCCTGCGGGCGAATGCTGCTAATCCGATTCATGAGCCCCCTAGCGGGTTGTGTGATGTTATGGGGTTTCTGGGACGCCCTCCCGTCCCAGACCATGCAGGAATCAGCTTAGGACCCATTCCTTGAAACGCTGTGACAACTCTTCGAGATTGTCTGCCCAGTACGCGTCGTTGATAACGAGATGGTTAGCGTTAGTAATGTCTGGCTGCCATTTGCGAGCCTCAGCCGAGATCATCGGAGCGGCTTTTTTGGACACCGGCGCGAAGCCGCTCGCGTCCGAGATTCGCGCCTGCACTTCTGGACGCAGAAAGTAGGCGACTAATTTCATCGCATTTTCCTTGTTCGGTGCGCCCTTGAGCACCGCCAGGCCTTCGGACCCGAGCAAGTTTTGTTCAAAGGAGAAGGCCACGGGCGTTCCTCCGCCCGGTTGGTTCGTCGCTTTGATGCGATTGGCGTAGGTGTAGCTGAAGTCAACCTCGCCTGTCTGCAAAAGGGCAAGACGCTGGGTAGACGTAGATGCCCACGAGGCAATGCTTGGCTTGATACGATCAAGTGCCTTGAAGGCGCGATCGGCATCCAGCGGATAAATGTCCTTTGGTGCCACGCCATCGGCGAGAAGCGCTGCCTCCAGCGTTTCCTCAGCGGAATTGGGGAGAACGCGGCGTCCCGGGAACTTCTTCAAGTCAAAATATTCGGCAAAGTTCGTTGGATGCTTTCCGGGGCCGTATTTCTTCGGATCCCATGCTATGCCGCCGGCGAAAAAGGCATACGTGACGCTGTCGGCCGCGGGTGGGACCGACATATTCTCGAGGTCAAACATCGAAGGATCCAACTGCTCCCAAAAGCCCTGCTTGGATCCAGAACGGAGTGTTGGGCCTCCAGCATCAAAAACGTCCCATGCGACGTTGCCGGTAAGCATCTGGGCCTTTACTTTCGCGAGGTCCGGTACGGGGACGATGTTGATTTTTATGCCCGTTTCCTCAGTGAAGGGCTTGAGGGCAGCCTTCTCCAACGCCTCTTGAAAACTTCCGCCGTAAGCGGTGAACGTTATCGAATTGGACGCTGCCGCGGCACGCGAGGCCTTGATCACCATTGGCGCCACGAGTATGTTAGCTGATCCGGCAAGGAAGGTGCGCCGTGAAATTGTCGGTGTGATTTTCTTCATGACTATTCCCCTGTTTTAGGCAAAGGTTCTTTCGTGAACCTTCGGAAACATAAAGCTGTCGAGTGCGAGCCGACACATTTGTGAGTACACAATTGGCTACTCATGCAAGACTTTCAGCGCTAGGCCAACAGGATGGGTGTTCCTCGCCCCCACGGCATTCTCCGTCGCTGCACAGAGGCAGTTTATATATACGTCCGACACGCCGTCCAAGCGTTGCCCCGTCCCATCATCGCCATACGCCGTCTCCAATTAGCGATAACATACCTTCATTCGAATGTGAGCCGCGAAAAAGTAACCTGCGGGATGAGATTATTTCGGATTCCGCCGAAGCCTTTTTCAGGGCTCCGTTACAGCATTGCCAAGGGTATGGTTCCCCGAAATTAGGCCAAATGGCGATTATCTGGTTGAACTGATAATCGCGGGCCAGGTTAAGGAGCAGTTGACGAACATGATGACTCTACTTGTGCCTTCAGCAGCATAGCGACGTTTTCGGCGGTAAATTTGAAAACGCGCCGGTCGGGGATGCGCTCGGCGGAGATAGGATACTTCGGCCGCCGCGGATCGATGCCGGCGATCCGGAATCGCTCGCATCCGTTTGAATTCGCGTCCGGCGTCCGAAGGTGCCATCCATACCGTTCCGAGGGGCGACCACACATGCCCATGCGGCACGCCGGGCCGGTAACGCTCGCCGCGCGGCGCTCTTCCGCGCACACGCGCCATCTTCTTGGACACCCCGTCTCATCTATGGCAGTCAACTGGCCGTGACCGCCGCTGAACTTGATGCCCTTCTTGAGACGAAAGCGGATATGCGTCGGATCGACTTGGTCGAGCTTTTCCGCTGCCTCCAGTTCCCAGCCCCATTCGGAGCCCGGCTTGTAGCGCGTCAGCTTCGAATAAATGCAGTTCATCACATCCCTTTCGCACCTTGGCCACGAAAGCAGGACCGAGTTTGGTAAGATTGGCATAGGACCGCGCTTTGAGCACCTTGCCTTCGGCTGCCCAGATGGCCTGCGAGAGCGGCATGCCCGAGGCGACGATGCCGCCCCCGAGCGCGGCGCCAGCTTTGAGGATGGTTCGGCGGCCACAGTTCCTGCTTTGGCAGTCATAATCTGGGCTCCCCTTTTTGTTCAGCGAATTTCAGTCCCTAGTCGCCGCTTTCAAAGTGACAGCGAATCTATAGCAAGGGGTTTCAGAGTCTCACCGTCGAATAAATGTAACCTGCCCGTTGACATTTCTTCGATTGCGCCGGCCGCAGCTCATCTTATGAGTCGCGGCATCCTGCATGCCCGCTGGGATGTGAAGGGGATCCGGTCATCTTCGCTGACCACCAAACGCCGGTTGGCCCGACGGGACGTCTGTTTGAACTCAAGAAGCCCGGGTGGTTGACAATGAGACCTGCGATGGGATCGCGACCTGTTACTCAAATCGAGAACATCTGGATTCCGATGTCCGACGGAACGAGGCTAGCGGCGCGCGTGTGGTTGCCTGCGGATGTCGAGCACAGTCCGGTGCCAGCACTGCTGGAGTACATTCCCTACCGAAAGCGAGATGGTACGCGTCTGCGCGATGACGTAGCGCAACTGTACCTGGCGTCGCATGGATACGCTAGTGTGCGGCTGGATATCCGAGGATCGGGTGACTCAGAGGGATTGCCGCAGGACGAGTATGTGCAGAAGGAGCAGGACGACGGGGTTGAAATCATCGCATGGCTCGCCAGGCAGCCCTGGTGCACCGGCAAGGTCGGTATGTTCGGGCTTTCATGGGGCGGTTACAGCGCTTTGCAAGTGGCTGTCCGCCGTCCGGCTGAACTCAAGGCGATCATCGCGGTTGGTGCGATTGACGACCGTTACGCGCAGGAACTCTATACGGGCGGTTTAATTAATGACGCTATGCTCTTCGGGTGGGGTCTCGCTTGGCCCGCCCTTTGTGCGCGTCCACCGGATCCAGCGATCGTTGGAGACCGCTGGCGCGAGATGTGGATGCAGCGCCTGAATAATCTGGATTACTATACCGCGGACTGGCTTGCCCACCAGCACCGCGATGAATTTTGGAAGCATGGGTCGATCAGTGAAGACTATGGCGCCATTCAATGTCCCGTTTATGTAATGGGAGGTTGGGATGATGCTTTGCACCGCGCGATACCAAGCATGCTTGCCAACCTTACCTGCCCTCGCAAGGGGCTGATGGGTCCGTGGGGTCACGGATATCCTGACGCTACCGGTCCAGATCCGAAAATGGACTGGCTCGCCGAGGCGCTGCGCTGGTGGGATCACTGGCTCAAGGACATCGATACCGGCATCATGGCCGAGCCGATGTACCGGGTGTGGATGCAACAAGAGCCAATGATGCGTGGCGTGCATGAGATCCCCGGACGGTGGGTGGCCGAGGAAAGCTGGCCATCGCCGCGGATCACGCCGCGCAAACTCTATCTCACCAAGGACGGACTGGGGAGCAATGCCGGTGCCGAAGTCGCCCACGATCTCAAACCTTTGCAGACGGTCGGAATAACGGCGCCGCGCTGGCATGCCTATATCGACCCCGAGGTGCCGACCGATCAGCGCGTTGACGACGCGCGCTCACTGACATTCGATACCGAGCCGCTCGAAGAGGATTTCGAGATCCTCGGACAGCCGGTGGTCACGCTCGATCTCGCGGTCGACACGCCGGTCGCGGCCCTAGCCGTACGGCTCAATGAAGTCGAGCCCGACGGCCTGTCGAAGCGGGTCACCTATGAGGTCCTCAACCTGACCCACCGCAACAGTCATGAGTTTCCCGAGCCGCTCGAGCCCGGCAGGCGCTATCGCATCCGCCTGCCACTGCAGGATTGTGCCCATGTTTTCAAATCCGGCAGGCGCATTCGAATTGCAGTGTCGACGACCTATTGGCCAGCCTTTTGGCCCTCGCCAGAACCGGTGACGCTGACGGTTTATGCCGGTCGCTCCGACCTCGAGCTGCCGGTGCGACCAGAGCGCGCCGAGGATGCGCAGTTGAAGCCGTTTGGTCCGGCCTTGGTCCCGGAACCCACCTCGGGACGCACGGTCCTGGAGGAAGCGCCGGCGCCGACCAGAACCCATGAATGGGATGTCGCAACCAACAAACTCACAACACGTACCGTCCAACGCGACGGACGCTACAGGATAGACTCGATCGGCACGGAGTTGTCAACGACGGCCAGCGAAGTGACCGAAATCCTTGATCACGACCCGACCAGCGCAAAAGTCGCGAGCCGGTACACCACGTCGTATTTGCGCGGAGCGGACTGGAACGTGCGCATCGAGAACGATCTGCGCATGAGCTTAACCAAGGACAACTTTTCGCTCATCGCCAACATAAAGGCATACGAAAACGACAAAGAAATATTTTGCAAGACGTGGGATCGCACAATACCGCGCCTGCTTGTATAAGGCGGGGCAACTCAATCTTTTGGCCGTCGACCGCATCCGAATGCTGTGACGACCTGGACCCGATTGAGGAGATCCGTGCGGCTCGGCTGCCACGTTCGCGAGCGGAGTGAGCTTTGCCGTATAGGCAATCTGACGCGAGAGGTTGTACGGCGGCGCCGCGATGATGGGCAGAGCGAGGTGTTGGTGATGCCTTAGACTAGACTAGTGCGCGTCCATAAACGGCAAGCTGCTGATATTATTGAATGAATCCTGATTTTGGGTAGGCAAGGCCCGGCGGGTTC
>NZ_JAMYRB010000023.1:0-76680 GCF_040321165.1 Mesorhizobium sp. M0500 | reverse complement strand
CCTGATCAGACCAGATACCGTTCCCGATTCGAAGGCCATCCGTCGAAAGCGCTCGCGTCAACGTGCAGCGAAAATAGCGCTTACCGAAGAGAGGCACCCTTTCGCAAACGATCTCGGCGAGAGCGATCTCGCTCTCGGTGGGATTGACGAAACTGAGCCCCCAGCCGATTTGCTCCATGAGCGCGGCATTCACATCGGGGTGGCCATACGCTCGGATCAGGGCGATGAAATTGTTCTGGAAATCCAGATAGGAGTTCTCGTCGACGTCTGTTACATACGCTCTCTTCCCGGAAGTCAGAAAGAAGTGCGCCTCATGGACACTGCTGCGCGGATTGCCCCCGGGTGTGACCTTTTTTGCGCGCTCGTGCGCAAGGCGGGATTTTCGGAGTTTCGGATCATGATCTCATGATCAGCCATAATCAACTTAGCATCTCCGTCAGCATCGGCGTCATTCTGGGCTTAGGCTGTGGTAAACACGGGTTTGTAGCTCTGAATCTTGCTGCAGAGCCGCTCCAGATCCGACAGGTTGTGACTTGCGGTCAGGCAGATGCGTATGCCCGCGTGGCCGCGAGCGACCGTCGGAAAGAACGTGACGGATGTGTAGAAGCCGTCATCTAGCAGGCGCTCTGCGAAATCGATGGCTGCGAATTCGTCGCCCACCTTGATCATACGAATTGGCAGAGAGGCGCCTCGCTGATCTGTCTCGATGAGCTCGTCGAAAAAGGCGATGCGTTCAACCAATTGACCTTGGCGAACCTTGAGCTCGCTCGTCCGGTGAATTTCCGCCGAGGCTATAGCGGCACCGACAGCTGCGACGTTGGGCGACGCCGAGAAGGCATGCGGAATGGAGTAGCAACGAAATAGCTCTTCCTGATACGCCGTTCCAAGCATGAGCATGCCACCCGACGCGCCGAAGCCCTTGGCGAGGGACGCGGCGACGATCGTGCGCTCACCGAGCTCGCGCGGCAATTGTGAGCGCGCAAAGCCTTCACCATTTTCGCCAAACAGGGAAATTCCGTGCGCGTCGTCGATGTAAAGAAAAAGACCATACTTCTCCTGCAACTGGAGAAGCCCTTCGATCGGCGCGAAGCCGCCCATCGAATAGACGCCATCGCACACATAGGCGACGATTGGATGCTTGCGGCAAATCTGCTCCAAAGCATCGAGGTCATTGTGAGGAATTGTCTTAACTTGGGTCTCCTCGGCCACGACTGGCTTATGAAAGGCGAGGGAGGCATGGGCCCGATGGTCGAACACCATGACAGGTCTTTGACCTTCCGTTAGATGTCCGGAGGCGATGAGTGGCAATGCGCCCATATTGGCAATCATGACTGTTGAATAGGCAATAACGCGCGCGCCAAAGAGTTGAGAAAGTATGTCCTCAAGATTACCAATGAGCCCGAAATTCAGCCGCGTGCGTGCACATGACCAGTGGACTGATCCGTATTCCTCTATTGCGGCAACCGCGCCTGCAACGATAGCCGGATGATTGTCCAGGCCGAGGTAGCAACAACGTACATAGTCGGCAACGGTATCGCCTCGTCGCTCGCCTCTCGTAAGCCTGACCGTCCTCCCCTCCATGGACCGTCCGTAAATGGCCATGAGACCACGTTGGTGAGCCCGTTCGAAATGCATTCGCGTCCGATCTATGACCGAAGCGGTGTTGCGGAAACGACTGGCGCTCACAGCGCTTGCTGCGGATTCTACTGCAGACATCAGGACGTCCTTTCTCAAGTAAGCTTTGACGAGACTTGGCTTCCAGGTCTCGCTGCCTATGCAAGTGGGTGATACCCACCGGGTCTTTCCAGTAATACCACCATGCATAGTAATGATATGTGAATATTTATTACGAATTCTCGGTTGTGAATTCATAATCATGCCAGAATGATCATAATTCCTCACAAAAAGAGAGGCGGGCTGGCGCCCCGTGTGGCCGTGACGAAAGCTGTTTGCGGAAAATACGAAATGGATCAGAGTACGGCGGAGTTCGAAGCGGTGACCTGCGCTGCAGGTTTCACGATGCAACCCGAAATTTAACAACGTCATCGCGCCGAAGCTTTCGACGAACGACGATTGCTCCGGCAGCATCGATGCCATGAACCCGAAAAACCTCCTTGGCGATATCCGAACCGATTGTGGGTTGTGGCAATCTCTTCCATGGACGGCTCTCCCTCTTGTGACTTTTGACACACACCATGGCAGGTCGATGCCGGGAGCGGAGGACGTCCACCTCTACGGCGGCACGCCGGCCAACTGACGCAGTCTGGAGAACGCGTGCAGACATTGACATGATATGCAAGATCAATTTGTGAAAATGATTATTTATGATGTTATACCTTCAGAGAAGCTTTCGTAACCTACATTTAACTCAATGATAATCTTACCCGCCGCGGGGAAGTGTTACAGCTTTGGCGGTGCCGGCCGAGTACGGCGCGCAGAGCTGCAGCCCTACAGCCGGCAGCTTTGTCCACCAGTGACAACATCCGGCGAAAGATGCCTACGGAGCCGAGACTATGGAACATCCGCCGATGACTGCGGTCCCTCAGCCTGGAGGGCTGGCAACCAGAGTGTCCGACCAGTTTTATTTGGTCCCGTCGATGCATTTCCCCGCGGCAGTCGGGGAGGCGTTTGCGGTCGAATTCGCCCGATTTCTCGACCAGACTGAAGGCGTTGCTCAATCCGAGCAGTTGTTCGACCTGTTATCTGCATTTGCCCTGAATTTTGATTGCCCGTGGATCTCTTATGGCTCCCTTACACCTGACCAAAGAATTTCAAAGCCGGTCCGACGCGATCCAGGGGTCATGCTGAATTATCCTGATGAATGGCAGGAGCGCTATTTCGAAATGAGCTATGATAAAATTGACCCCATCTTCAAGACGAGTCGAAATCGCGCAGGCGCCTTTCGATGGAGTGAGGTGTACAACGACGCAAGCACGACTGAAGACGAACGGCGCGTTTTCGATGAGGCTGCGACGTTCGGCTTAAGGTCAGGCATCAGCGTTCCATTGCACGGCCCCGATGGCAATTTTGCCATCATGAGCTTTGCTCAACTCCGGGACCGCGAATTCCAGAATAGAACAGTCACATACTTGGAGCTTGCCGCGTTGCATTTCCATCTTAGAGTTGCAAAGTTCGTGAATTCGAGTGGCAGCGAGGAAGCTCCTGACCTTTCTCTAAGAGAAAGGGAGTGTATTCTGTGGACAGCAAGAGGGAAATCCTCGTGGGAAATAGGAAAAATTTTGGGAATTTCTGTAAACACCGTCAATTTCCATATAAAGAACGTAATGCGAAAAATGGATACTGCGAGCAGAACTGTCGCTGCTATAAAAGCCGTAAAGTTCGGAGTTATCGAATTGTAAGAAGCGGCTGACATACCACTGAACTTTCCTCCGGCGGCGAAGTCTCCATCCTTTCTGTTACGCCGTAGGGCGCGCGTCGAGCAACCGGAGAAGGCGCGGAACCTTCAATCAGCGTAGCGTCGGAGCCGGTTGCGGTGATGACTCCGGCATAGGCTGATATTGTAATCCTCCGCCAAGTCTGAGATGGCGCAGCGGGCATGGACGAGGCCGAAGAAGAGGCTCTCGTTCAAGGAAGTCGTCGCGCATCGGGCCGTTGATGCGAGTGCCCGTCGCCGTGATCGCTTGCGCACCGCCAGCTTGATTCCAGACGGTTCGCCCTCGCGGATGAGCAGAATGAACAGCCGACGATAGCTGAAGCGGCGCGTGCTCGCGCAAACCGCGATGATCTGCTATTCCGTAAACCGCATTCTCTTCATCAGACCGTCCTTCAACGAGGCCGGACTCTAATCCCAACTGGAGGAAATTACACGTGGCAGTTACCCGAAGGATGTTGACGCCTTAACTGCCGGCGGAAGCTGGCAGTTGCTGCGACATCCAACCTCAGGTCCACCAGAGAACAAGATCCGGCCGCGCAAACCCGAAAAAGCTGTTCAGCACTAGGCGACGCTTTCCGTTGCCTGATTGACCGGTGACCCCGTGAACGAAACCGCCATCGATCAGGCCGATATCCCCCGCCCTGAGCTGGAAGTCGCGACAAGGAACGCCCTCGAGATAGGCTGCCGAATAGGGATATCCCGTAGTCTCCACACGTTGAGACTTTCGGTCGGTGACTGTCGGCTTGTGGCTCCAGAGCCGCAGATTGCCACCTTCCTCGGGCATGCTGGGATAGAAGTTGAGTGCTGCGACGGTGTTGTGCGCCACCGCAGATAGCTCGTAATCGTTCCCAGCACATAACACTTGAGCGACGTCGTCGTGGGGGTCCAAGGAGAATGTGCCGCTGCCAGACCAACTGAGAGCGCGACAGACATTGGCCTGACCGTGCTCCGAACGGGCCAGCCGCAACTCAATGCCCTGTTTGCGAAGCTCGCGCCTCAACGCGTCGAACAATGCTCTGACCGGATCAACCAGATTCTCAAAAAGGGCGTCGACGTACGGTCGCGCAGTTTCCGCCTCTGCAAAATAGGTGGCTGCATCCTTCCTGTAGTGGGATGCGCCGACATATTGTCCGGGGACGCCATCCTTACGCTCCTTGAGACCGGGACTGCCACTGAAGTTCGCGGTGATCTCCTCGGCTATTTCGGTGCTGAAAGCTTGCCTGATGTGCAGAGCGGTGATCTCACCTTTCAGGACTGAGATGATGTCCGCAGTGCTGATCGAGCCGGTTCGTTCTCTGATCGCAACAGGCGAGGTGGCTGGGGCTTGGGATACTTGATTAGTCTCCATTGGCTTGCTCCTTTAGTGCGTGATCAAGGATGGCGATGCCATGATCGAGTTCGTCATCGGTGATGGTTATCGGTGGGAGGACTTTGATGACGTCGCGATTTGGTCCTGAAGATTCGATCAGCAGGCCATTTTCGAATGCGACATCGTGCACACGGCCGACAACGGCCTGCGAACGGCACTTGAGGCCGGCCATCAGACCTCGGCCGCGCTTTTGTTCGATGCACTTGGGAAATTTGGCAACGAGGCGATCAAGGTGTCTTTGCAGTTTGACGGCTGTCCGCTCGACGCCTGCAGTAAACTGCCTACCGGACCACATTTTGCACATCGCCCCTGCAGTCACGAAGGCGAGATTGTTGCCTCTGAAGGTCCCGCTATGTTCTCCGGGATTCCAAATGTCCAGGTCGGGGCGGATCAGAACGATGGAGAACGGACTGCCTGAACCGCTTAGGGACTTCGAAAGGCATACAATGTCGGGGTCGATCTTCGCGAACTCGAATGAGAAAAAATCGCCCGTTCGTCCCGCACCCGCCTGAATGTCGTCGACAATCAAGAGGACGCCGTGCGTACGGCAAATGCGCTGAATTTCTGTGAGCCATGCTGCAGATGCAGTGTTCAGGCCGCCTTCTGCCTGGATAGTCTCCAGAATGATTGCGGCTGGCTTTTCTATGCCGCTCCCCGGGTCGCCTAAAACATAGTCGATGTAGCTAGCGGAATCGAAAGCTTGCGTGGGGTAGCCGTCGTAGGGGACACGGATCACATCGTGGCGAGCAACGCCGCCCAGTTCCCTGGTTGACGCCGAACCCGACACCGCCAGGGAGCCGAGCGACATGCCGTGGAACGCATTTGTGAAGGCCATGACGCTTGAGCGGCCGGTATATTTTCGCGCCAGGGCCAGTGCCGCTTCGTTAGCGTTTGTGCCGGTCGGCCCAGGAAACTGTATTTTGTAGGAAAGGCCTCTAGGCTTCAGGATCAAATCCACAAACACTTCAATGAATTCACGCTTTGCCGCCGTATACATGTCGAGCGATAGAAGAATGTTCTCGCCAACCATGTATTCGATTGCTGGTGTAATAATATTCGGGTTGTTGTGTCCATAATTCAGGGCGCCGGACCCTACGAGGAAATCGATATATGGGTTGCCGGCCTCGTCCCAGATTGTCGCCCCAAGGGCTTTCGTAAAGACTGTGGGAAACGACCGCGCGTAGCGACGAACGTTAGACTCATAAGTCGTAAAAACGTCGGTGTTCATTTCAAGATCCCTCTGCATGTAGAGTCGCGTTCAACGAGAGATTGGTTTATGCGTTTTGGTCGGTCGCGATTGTTCTTCAATTTCACCTAAAGATCAGCACAGTCCGGACGGCCCTTTGGAGGTCGGTGACTTCCGACAAATTTGTTTGCTACATACTCCTCAAAAGTTCCGCGATAAAAGGAGACCGGGACTTGCGCGGCAGCTCAACTGCTGCACAGACGCACTTGGAAGCCTCCCCGTCGTCATGTTGTAATGTATGCCCATATCTCTCGGTCAATGCGTTGGAACGAATTCAGTTGTAGAGTTTTCGGGCAGGCGTCGATACTACGGCATCTGGTAGTTGACGCACCTGCTTGTACCCGGCGAAACGCCCTGCCGGTCCTATCAAGCTCAGCGCTAGACCGGCTCATGTGACCGGCGCTTCTGCCGTGCAGCAGCATGCTAAGGCGTTGCAGGCCGCTCCGGCAGCAACACGACCCCTCGTGCCCCGGCTGGTGGTTTAGCTCGGCCGGTAGCGAAGCCGCTCGCGAGCGCGCCCTCAACAGCGCTCTAGCGAGCGAGTGGTGTAGCGGCGACGATCGGCGTTCTTCGATGTCGGAGCCGCTTCGGACCGTTTCTGAAGCGTCTCGACCAACTCTGCCTGAATGAGGATCAGGGTCTCAAAAAAGCCGACAGCGGAGGATAATACAATCTGGATGTGGGACCAGACTAAGCCGGATCTCCCCCTTTTAGGCCAATAAAACGTTTACAGACAGCTTCGTGCTGGGAGATGCAACCACAGGATCTGTCGAAGCCGCGTAAAAGTAGGGGATTTGACTCCATCGACCAGGTTCACGCGAGGCAGATGGAGGCCGCCCGCCTTATGCAGTTTCGAGAGGATCGACATTTGCTCCGGCCCCGCTTTCAGGCGGTTCGCCGGCCCCCAATCAGCATGCGGACGCCTTTGCATGGGCATATTCGCACATCCTGCAAAGCAAAAAAACCATCCGTCCCATTCATGCGGTCGACGATCTCACAAAAAGCTGACCCTTCGAAGAGATCTTCGTATTTGTCGCACAGAAGATTGCCCAATACGGCGCCGTTCAAAATCCATGCAGCAGAGCGTAACGTCACCGTTTGGGAGAAGAACATTCCGATACTGCCGTCCGTCAACACATGTCAGCACTCCGACGACCGGCTGCCGTGGTTCGACGATCTTCGGATCGACGCTTCCACCCCTGCTGCTCAGAGGCGGGCGCGAACTAGCGCGTCGGCGGGGACTATCTCGACGATATCTGGATGGACCTCGCCCAGGACTATAAACCGAACTGAGGCAATGTCTGTGTCGACCACTTGACGAATCAAAGCGAGATAATTGTCTCCGACGAGGCGGCTATTCATGTATGCGCCATCATCGAGAAAATGGATCACGAATACCCTTGAGCGCAGCGCTTGCAAGCGGTGTAGATCCCGCCCCTTCATTCCTACAAGCGTCGTGAAAATCCGGACGCCATGGCCCCTTGCGTAAGCGTGCTCGACCATTTCGGTGCAATCCGGATTGAGCCAAGGCTCGCAGTACCCGGCGAAACTAATGTCGACGGAAGTTGGTACGCGCGCCAGACATCGCTTGAAATCTTCAAGACGAAGATGCTTCACCTGAGAGACCGCTCTTTGCCGACGGGCGAACTTATCCTGCCGACAATAAGAACATCGGACGATGCAACCGGTGGTAGTCGTTATTTCCAAAACCCTGCCGCCCGGGATGGCAGGAGCGGACATCCCTTGCATCGATTTGCCCTCGTAGACGGGATCGGTAATTATACCCTCGAGGGCCGCGCACACAGGCGGATGGCCGCCTTGGTTTCTTCGGACGGAAGGCCGTAACAGGGAAACGCGTACCCATCGAGCAACACCACGTCATCCTCGACGATTTCCGTGCCAAGCTTGACGAGCTTCGCAGTATCCCGGGCAATGTTTAGCACTGCGCTTTGGTCCGGGCGGGGGTGGCGGAGGCATCGATACCGATCACGTTGCGCTGCCGACCGTCCTTGGCAAATCCGACGAGCATGCCGGCATGCGTCGAGCCCGTGACCGTGCGATGTAGTCGAAGCCAGACCCAAGCTGTTTCTCCTGGGCGCGCACCTCCTCCGCGAACCCGACGTACCCACGCCCGCCATATTTGTGAACTGAGGCCCCGGCCGGTATCGCGTAGGGCCTGCCGCCCCTTGACTTGACTTCATCGAGCGCCTGTTCCCAACTGCGGCGGATGCCGATGTCAAAGCCCTCGTCGACCAGGTGCACCTCTGCTCCCATTATGCGGCTCAAGAAAATGTTGCCGATCCGGTCGTAGACGGCATCCTCATGTGGTACCGAGCTCTCCTGAACCAGGAGACATTTCATGCCGATCTTGGCGGCGACCGCGGCGAACATCCGCGTGTGGTTGGACTGCACGCCGCCGATGGAGACAAGCGTATCAGCATTTGACGCGATCGCGTCGGGGATGATGTATTCGAGCTTGGCGGAGCTTGTTTCCGCCGAACGCGAGACCGGAGTTGCAGTCCTCGCGTTTGGCGTAGATTTCCACCCCTCCCCCGAGATGCTTGCCGAGGCGTTCGAGCTTCTCGATGGGCGTGGGTCCAAAGGTGAGCGGATAGCGTTCGAACTTTTCCAGCATTTTCTCTCCGGCAAGACGTGATGGAGCTGAATTAGCCATTCACGATTCATTCTAGAGGCGTCTTTGATTTGACGTCATCTGCATTATCCGGCGCCAGAAGAGTCCCATTAGTATTCCAGCGCCTCGTTCGTCATTGAGAGTTGCAACCGCACGCCGGCGTGCGAGAGACTACCCCAATGCGTATGGCATTCAAGAACTGCATCTCCTGGATTAACCAGAATGACCGGATTGCGGTCACCATCGACTTCTATAGCAGTATTCCTTCTAATATCTGCTCAATGTTTATGGTTGGTCCAAAGTGGCGCCAGCTTGAGCACTGACCTTGTCATGGCGCCTCAAGGCAGCAGCAGCGACATGGCCAGCATTTGTTCGCGCTGGAGCAAATCTGCGGATTCATTCGTCACCTCATCAAGGTCTGGCGGCTCGGATCCAACTTCCTTGCAACTGCCGAAATGCTCAGCCCTTTGGCCAGCTCGGCTATCGCAGCCAGACCGCCAGATCAGAAAGAGCACGCTTACGAAATACGCCAGCTGAAGGAGCAGCGAACAAGCCAGCGTCGTGACGACTACTGTGCCGATGGAATGAGAAGCGAAGTAGACGGTCAGAGCGGTGCTGCACAGGACCGTTCCCAGGACGCGACAAAAGACTCTAAAGGGCAACGCCATTCTCCTGGTTTTGTCTCCTCAGATCATGCTGCGACCTGGTCGGCCGCAATATGGGTCTGGCAGTTCTTCGGGCAGACGCGGGCGCAGCCTCCGCAGCCAATGCAGCGGCCGGCATGGTCGACGACCATGATCATGCGATTGAGCTCGCCATCGAAATCGTCATCATCGTCGTCGCAGGCGCCGAGGATTTCACCCGCGTCATCGACGCCGTAGAGATGCATGACCTCGCGAGAGCAGACTTTGAAACAGCGGCCGCAGCCGATGCAGGTCGCGCCGTCAATAGCGGTGAGATATTCCGGCATCCATCCGGAGCCGTCGCGGGTGGTGAATGTGCTCCTCATCGTAACTTCTTCATTGCAGCGAGCTCTCTCTTGGCACCATCCAACTCGGCAAAAACGGCGGACGTTTCCTTGGCGACGTCCTCTATCTCCGTCCATTTTCCCGGGAGATCCTCTGCAAGGTCGCGCAATTTCATCTTGGCGACTGCTGCGCGCAGCTGAAGCTTTCGGACTTTCTTCCCCATTTCATCTAGCTTTGACATAAACCTTTCCTCGAAATCGGTTTTATCACGTCGGCGCCACACCGGGACCGGCTTCAGTGGCTGCGGTCGCATCGTCGATCAGTTTCGCACCGGCCTCAGCCAGTTTCCGGAGCATCTCGAAGCCGAACCGATGAACGTCTTGCCAGAACGACCAACTGCCCGGCCGTGGAAAGCATGCGGCCCCAAGTCCTCGTGAATTTCATCTCCATCATTGCCGATGTCATCAGGCCGGAGCGCTCCTCGATCGCCCTCCACAGCACGTCAGGATCGGGATCGTCGATGACAGGCCAGGGCGCTGTTTTCTGGTGATGATGAAGTCGCCCAGCAGTTCGGCGTCCGATTTGCCTCCCAGTGACCCGGAGGCATCCTGAGCACGGATCAGCCGCACGAGGCATCTGACAAAAGGCATTGGCAAGGGCCGCCTCGTCCTCGTTGACAGCCGGGCTGACCGCAGCCGCAGCACTAGACATTTCGCCTTCTCCTCATTTCAGTCCTCTTCGTCGAAGCACGATGTCTGTTTTCTGGGATGCCTACTTCGGGCACACTTGCGCAGCCGACGCCCGGCTCGGCGCGGCTGATGCCACGCAATTGATATCCCTCTGGCCGACCTTGAACACGTCCTTGACTGCGAAGTCTTCAACGTGAATTCGGGTCGAACATCACTTCCGCCGCAATGCGGCCGGAGGCCATGAAGTTTCGAGCCCCGATCCTGCTGCAGACGATCGACCAAGTGCTGCATGGACCTCCTGCTGCGGTCACGCCAGGGAAATGGACGAATTGCCCAGTAAGCCATTTCGACCAATTACCCTTTTTTGTCTTTCCTCCTCGGCCGACCGCGCTTTGGCACCTTCGGGAAATGGTTTTGCGGAGCCGCACAGAGTGCGCCGCAACAAACCTTCCCACCCCTGTACTTGGCGAGGGCCTGCAGCAAATCCGGCAGATGCTGCTCTTTCAATTCGGCCGGGATAGGCTCCGGACCGTCCAGCGACGTCAGTGCCAGTTCGACCAACTCGATCGCGCGATCATTGTTGCCGTTCTCGTGATAGTACCGGGCGACCGCGGGATAGGACCGGAACTTAGGGCTGTCGCCTTGCGGGGGATTCAGCGCCAGGATGTGTTCGGACAGCTCCTTGCCCATCGCGAAGCGCTCAGCAGGGGGAAGGCGCGAATGGTCATTCGCCGGATGGAAAAGTTGGTCTAGCGCCGAAACCATCCAGTCCTCAGAGTTTTTGTCGATCGCGTCGCGAACCAATTGGCTCATCACGGGCAAGCCGGTCCACATGTCTTGAATTTTGTGAAGCAACAGATGCGAATGAGCCAGACGGAAATTGATGTCGTCCGGCATCAAGGCGATGCCCTCTTCGATCGCCCAGAGCGCTGTCTTCCAATCTTCTAACTTCACCGCCGCCCAGAATCTGTCATCGATCGGCTGCTTCAACGCTTGTTCGCGCGCGATTGGTTCGCTTGTGGCGATCCGCTCCGTATCGGCGGCTTTAGCTTTATCGCTGATGCGCCAGCTGCCGTTGAGCACTTTCGGCAAAATCTCATCGAGTTGCCCCGGACGACCAATAAAGGCGATGTGGCCGTCTCGGTCGACCACGAACGAAGTCGGAATCCCGGCGGAAAAGCTGGGTTTCATCCAAAGCTTGTTCATTTCACCTGTGTGGTCGAACGCGATCCGATAGCTCAGATGCGAGCACTTTTCGGTCAACCACGCGTCCAACTTAGTGCGAGCCTCAACGGCCGTTGGAGCGTTTTCATTAGCCGCGACGCCGACGACCTCAAGTCCGCTGTCCCTGTATTTTTCCTGGAGCCGCATCAGATCGAGCATCTCCGCCATGCATAGTTCGCACCAAGTTGCCCAAAATTCGACGATATAGACTTTGCCGGGCTGGAAGTTCGCAAGGGGCTCGCCACGCAGCCAGTCCTCCACTTTGATCGAAGGAGCCGGTGATCCCAGCTGCACTACCATGTTGCTCTCCAAAGCTGTTGCCAAAGGTTGGGTGACCTTATGCGCGAGCTTGTTCCCCCTTTGAGACGGGGCACGAGGGTTCAAGGAAGGGAGAGCATCGCTCGTCTTGCGCATCTGCGTGCAGTCAGCCTTCACTCAGTGTTGCTGACTCTCAAATCGCAAAGGCCGTGCCAACGCGCTAAGCGCGCAGTAAATCCTTGATTCCACTTTAAAAACCGTCCAGGTGCCCAAGATAGCCGGTTGTATTGGACGCGACATGTTTTCTGCCGCTGTCCGGTTTTGGACACGCATCTGGCGCTTCGGGCCGGCACGAAAGCCTGGCCACGGACGACTCAACATGTATTCGGGCTGAGGGACCGAGCAGATGGACATCATGACTGCGTTGGCTGCCGCCAGGCCCGTCATCATCGTCGGCTTCACGCCACCGGCTTGAGCGTCTTGCCGTTCCGGTCCCTCAGGCGGTAGCGGATCTCGCCATTTGCGATTGCAAAGCCTGCTCCATCCGAGCGCGGCCTGTGCCCCCTCGCCCGCCTTGCGATTGAATTCCTGGCTGGCGACATGGGAATTTTTCACGACGAAGCCGGTCCAGCTTCGGCTCGCCAATACCGCCATCGTCAGCTCGAAGATTATGATCCTGGCGAAAAAGGCCAGGATGAGTGCCGGCGTGTGCGGCCGGTGAGCTCTCCGGGGTTCCTGCTTTGTGCCGATATTTTCTGTGTTCCCTGTGCTCAGGCGCTACAGGGACCGCCTGGTGCGAATGTGAGCGTTGTCGGAATTGACCAGCCTTAAGGCCGCTCGGTCGCCACGCGGTGGGCCGGGCAGACTGAAAACGCTGAAGATGCGGCCGCCGTCCTCGCCGCTAAGCCGGCTACCATCCCAGACGATGGTAACGTTATTGATGCTATCAATTCCCCCCCGACACCGGCAAGAGCCCGACCGTCCGACTCGAAGGTCGGTGCCTTGGCCGCTGCACGGTCGTTGCGGTGTTCAGCTCCCGGCCAGTGGTGAGGGAAATCGTGATAACGCCAATACGATGGGGCTACGGTCCGAACGCGGCCTGCCGCGCTGAAACGACTCTCTTTCTCGACCTGACGCCGACCCGAGTATCGGTGTTTTGAGCGCATTGAGGACGCCTGGGCCTCTGCCCGGCCGTTGGTCTGCGCGTTACGGATTGTCTCGGCGAGCAGACCCCGAGCGCGCGTTAGAGACGTCCGGGGAATGTTCTTCGCGACGGCGCTTGCAAGTTGCTCGAGGAGCTTCGCGTTGCGGCGACTTTTCTCCGACTTGGCATCAGGATAGGTGACCCAGGGGAGTAGAGCTTCGAACAGCATCGGTGCTGCTTCGGAACCCGTCAGCGAGCCAAAAACAGCGGCAATGGCGGCTTCCCCACCATCCATCTTGTGACGCCACCGAAGAGCCGCTCGCGCAGCCGTCGGCTGCCATAAGCGCCCATGACTATCATGTTGGCAGACGTATCGATTGCGTGCTGCGCGAGCACAGTGGCCACCGGTTTGCCGGCGCTCGCCAGCCGGTCGACCGACACCCGAGCACCATGCCGAGTGAGATAGGCAGCGATGTCGGCTCCCGGCTCGGCGCCGCTTCCGGTGCAGGCCGCCTCAGGATCGACAAGGGCGACACGAACTTCCTCAGCACCGGATAGCAGATCCAGCGCTCCCCGAACCGCACGGGACGCCTCGGCTCGCGAATCCCAGCCGACCAGCACGCGCCGTGGCGACAGAGTCGGGTCAGCGCCCTTCGGTACGACAAGCACCGGCCTTCCCGTATCGAACAAGCTGCCGTTGATAACAAGAGGTCCGAGACTAGTGTCGTTGAGAAGTGCGGGGCCGATGATTGTCAGGTCGGTGCAGAGCGCCCGCTGTCGCACCGCCTCACCGACGCCAGCCTTGTCGCAGTGTTCGGTATCGACATCATAGCACCGCCACGTGGCTCTCAGCAGTTTGTGAATTTCCCTGAATGTCTTTTCCAGGTTGGCCATGTCCTGTGAAAATCTCTCGATCTGCCTAAACCGTTTGTCCAGTCTGGCGATGGCCTGTGCGCGTTGTCCAGGCCACTCGGGGATGCCATCGCCGAGCAGCGGAGACGGCATAATGAGCGGCGGAGGCGACATCACCAGTACGGAAAGATACGCGCCGACTTCGGCACACAAGCTGGCAGCTGTTCTGACATCCTGATCGGAGTGGCAAGCTCCCGTCACACTGAGTACGCTTCTGAAAGCCATTTGACTGCTTCTTTCTGAATATGTCGTACCTGCCGGCGCGTTTCGAAGCCGCAAGACTTGCACTCAGCACGGCGGAAATGCGGAGTCACACCACATCGGTTATCTATTCAGCCGTCCGGCCACTCGAGCGAGTAGCCGGCCGACCTGACGGTACGAATGACGCTGGAGGGGGAGGCCGCCTTCAGCGCCCTTCTGAGCCGGCTGATATGGACATCCACGGTGCGTACACCGACATGGATATTGGCCGGCCAGGCCGCGCTGATCAGCTCGTCTCTGGTGAAGACCTTGCCGGGAGTCTCAAGCAAAAGCCGCAGCAGGTTGAACTCGATCGGCCCAAGGTGGACTTCGTGGCCATTACCCCGAACGCGGTGGGCATCGAGCCTTATCTCAAGGTCGCCACAGGAGATCCATCCGCCGTTTTCAATCCCGTTCGAACCCGGCTTTGGCAGGGCCAGCTTCATCCGTAGACAGTCAAGCAGCTTGGCCGGCGCGAAGGGCCGCACAAAGCTCTCGTCAATACCAGCCTTCAAGAGATCGAGGTGCTGGTTCTCGGCGCCGGGCGCGATCAGCGCAATTACGGGCAGGCCGCCGGTCCGGGGCTCCCCCTTGAACCGGGCGCAGATTATGGAGCCTGTCGCGCTTGTTGGCTGGCAGTCCAGCACCACGGCCTTCGGCTCCCGTTCACTGGCCAATGCAAGCGCCTCCTCCACGCTGCCGGCCAGTTGAATCGTGAAGCCATCCACCTCCAGAATGTGGCTGTGGACCAGATAGAACTCCGGATCCTGCGAACAGATCAGGACCAGTGGCTTCATCAGCGCTGCCCCAAGAACCACATCGGCCTCGATCGCCTCGGTTGAGAGGGCTGGCCATCGCATGTCCTCAAGGCCTGACACGATCCCGTTGGTCGAAAATCGGTTCCATCACGCCCGCGCCACCTCGGGATGAGCCTCAATAGCTGCGGTCGCATCGCCGGCCAGTTTCGTACCGGCCGTGGCGAGTTTCCAGAACGTCTCGAAGCCGAACCGGTGGACGTCGCGCAGGGTCTTCGACAGAACGACCAACCGCCCGGCCGTGAGAAGCACGCGCCCAAAGCCCTCATGGCTTATCTCCATCATCGGCGATGCCATCAGGCCGGAACGCTCCTCGATCGCAAGCCCGACGGCGGTGTAAAACATCTCGAGCCTCCACAGCACGTCCGGATCGGGATCGCCGATGATCGGGATCGCACGACGCTGTTCCCTGGTGATGATGAAGTCGCCCAGCAGCTCGGCGTCCGATTTGCCTTCCCAAGACCCGTGGGAATCATGAGCCCGGACCAGCCGCACGAGGCATTTGACGAACGGGGTGGCAAGGGCCGCCTCGTCTTTGGCGACAGCAGGGCTAACCACGGCGTCAGACATTTCGCCTACTCCTCATTTCAGTCCTCGTCCTCGAAGGACGGTTTGTGTACGGCGACACCTGCCAGCGCGAGCACCTTGCGCAGCCAAGGGGGAGGACACGTCCTGAGCATCAACTGCGTGCGCAACAGCACCTCTTGGATGGTTTGGGGCTGCAGCACTTTGATCGGATGAATTTTTGCCGAAACAACCTTGGCTGCCGAAGGTCCGCCGATCGCCAGACAAAACAGGAGATGACATCCCTTCAGCGCCTCCACCTTCGGGGTGATGCGGTCATCGCCCTCAGTTCGGTGCTTCCCGCTCTCGTCGGAAATGTCATCGAAGGCCACGGCCTCGACGAGATTCCACTCCTCGCGCGTCACGTCGTAGACAGCAAAGCGCCTGGCCGAACCGAAATGGGCGTTGAGGTTCTTCATATCCTGCGTGGCGATCGCCACGCGCAATGCGCCGGCTTGGCGTTCCGGCCTCGGTGCGTGAACCTCGTCAGTGACGAGCGAGAGGCGACGAACGGAGCTCATCTGGCATTTCTCGCTTACGGAGTGGATCAAGCGCCTCAGGCGTCGGCGCGTGCCGGTTGGCTTCAAAAATGTTGGCCACCTCGAAGATTAGGTCGCGGGTCCCCTGGTAGAGGATTGTGAGCTTGTGCTGCCTGCCGAGCCGGTCGAAGATCGGGAAGCCGACCCGCATGAGCGGAATGCCGAGGCGCTGCGCCGCCTGGCGGCCGTGGGAATGAGTGACGAGAAGATCAGCGCCGGCGCCAAGAGCTTCCAAATCGCCGAGATCGCCGATCTGAACCGACTGCGCCGGTACTTCCTCCAAAATTTTCGACATGTCGGTCGTGGTGACCGCCGCCGCGATTTCGGAGCCCATGCCGATGAAGAAGCTCGCGAGTTGGTAGAGTTGGTCTGGTTCAGCAGCGATCGCAATTTTCTTGCCTCCAAAGTGGAAATGTCCGTCGAGCAAGGCGTCCTGCAACTGCGCCCGGCGACGGCGCGCCCGAGCCGGCGCCGCCGCGCCCGAAACCGCGGACAGCAGCGAGACGAACCGGTCGGCATCCTTCAATCCAGTCAGCGACCGGAACAGCACGTAAGGCACGCCGGTCAATCTCTGCAGCAGCTCGGCCGGGCGGCGCATATGCTCACCGATGACGATGCATTGCTCGGCCGTGCCAAGCTCGCGGATATCCTCGACGCTGGTGCCGCCATAGGTGGTGGTGACCCAGCGGTCGGGCACCGTACCGTCGAGCGAGCCGGAGACGTCCGGCAGAATCACGGGCTTCAGTCCAAAGCTTTCAACCATCTCACGCAGATGCTCGATATCAGCCACAGTGAGGTTCCAGCCAGGCAGGATCACGATCTTCTTCGACTGCCGCGCCTGCTCGCCGGGCCGCGTAATCCTTTCGATCATCGCGGTGACAGCCTTGGCCCAGCCCTCTTCGATCGCGCCGTCGAAATCCGGTGTGTTGGCTACCACCACCTCCGTACCCGCGAGTTCTTTCGTGCGCTTCAGCCTAATATTGGCGATATCTCCTGCGCAGTCTTCGCCACGGGTTTCCACCAGCGCCGTCGTGCAGACCCCGATCAGCGTTGGCTTTGTGCGGGCCTTGAGGTTGAGGATCGCCTCTTCCAGATGGTCTGCCCCGCCGAGGATCGTCGCCACCTCGTCCATCGCCGTTGTCTGCAAAGGGATGGCTTCCTTGAAATGCCGCACGAAGAGCACGAGCGCGAAGCTGGTGCACCCCTGGCTGCCGTGGAACAACGGCATCGCGCCGTCGACCCCCAAGAAGGCGAAGGCGGCACCCAACGGCTGCGATGACTTCAGCGGATTGACCGCCGCCGCTTTGGTCTGGGGAAGGATGCGGACCATCGCTTCCTCAACACTCGCCGAGATCGTCGGCCGTCGTGCCGGCGAATTCCTGGACAACATGCAAGGTCGCGGTCTCGCTTTTCGTGCTCGGCAGTTCCTCCCTCACCGCACGCTGGCAATCCCATGGTGCCGGCTCCCGCACCTGGCGCCAGATCGGGTTATGAATGGCGAGGTCGATCTGGCGTACGAGTTCCACCATGCCGTCATAGCCGGCGTAAGGATGTTGGCGCTCCTGGTTAATATCGAGCCAGGGTGTCTTGGCCTTCAGCGCGACGAACTGCGTGCGCCCGCCCGACAGCATGATATCGGCCTTGTGTTCTGAGAGCATGGCGTAAAGCTCGCGCGGCGTCATCTGCTCGAACATGTGGTTGTCGTCCTTGAGGATCTGCTTGATGCGCTCCTTGTCTCCGACGGTCGACTTCTTGACAGAGGTGCCAACGATCTCGATGCCGATCTCCATCAGCGCATGAACGACCGACCAGGACTTCACACCGCCGGTGTTGAGCAGCACGCGCTTGCCTTCGAGCCTCGGCCGGTAGGCCGCGAGCTTCTTCCAAGCGATCGCCTCCTCATCTGCAATCAATGCCTCGGTGCGGCCGAGGATCTCCGGATCGGCACCCTTCTTCACGAGCAGCTGAGAGATCTGTCGGAGCGCTTCCGAGGTGTCGGTGATGCCGTAGAAGGAGCCCTCGAAGAACGGAATATCCCAGCGCTGCTCCATCTTGTGGGCGAGATTGATGAGCGCGGTCGAGCACACCATCATAGCCGCCCGGGCGCGGTGCGCGGAGGCAATGTCGAGGTAGCGCGCGTCGCCCGGAATGCAGGCGCGCACCCGGATGCCCAGCCGATCAAGGAGCGGCTTCACCAGCCAGAATTCGCCCGAGAGGTTGAATTCGCCAACGATATTGATGTCGTAAGGGCCGGCATCGTCGGGCTCCGCCGTGCCGATGACATGATCGAGCAACGCCTCGCCGGCAAGCTTGTTGCCGAGATTCTTGGAGCCGACAAAGCCCGGCGCATTGACCGGCACCACCGGTAGGCCGAACTTTTCCGCCGCGCGCTTGCAGACGGCCTCGATGTCGTCGCCGATCAGCGCCGTCACGCAGGTCGGATAGACGAAGATAGCCGGCGGCCCATACGCTTCCTGGATCTCGCGGATCGCTTTGAAGAGCTTCCGCTCGCCCCGCCCCATCACCACGTCGAGTTCGGTGAGGTCGGTCGTGAAGCTCGTGCGCCACAGCGTTGGCCCGGACGAAGCCGCACCGCGGTTGTCCCAGGAATTGCCCTCGCAGGCGAGCGGCGCATGGATCAAATGCGCGACGTCGGTGATCGGCTGCAGCACGATCTTGGCGCCGTCGAAGGCGCAGCCGCCGGCAGCCGCCCCGGGGGTCAGCGGCTTCGAACAGCCCTCTTTGCGCGCCTTGGCATCCTTGCCGCGGTTCTGCTCGCAGGCAGGCTCGTTGAAGACATCCTGGATTTTGGCTCTGAGCGAGGACATTGCGTCGGTCTCCAAAGTCCCGCGGGAAGACGACCGGCCTCACCGATGAGCCGGCCGGCACGCTTAGCGAGTGAGGTCATACGAATAGTCCGTCACGCCCGTCTCGCTTGTCTCGCGATCGAGCTTGTCGAAGATCTTGTCGAGGATCGTCGTCAGGACGCGCAACCCGCCTTGGTAGCCCATAAGCGCAAAGCGATGGTGATGGTGGCGGTCGAAGACCGGAAACGTCAGCCGGATCAGCGGCGTGCCGGTGTCGCGCTCCAGATACTTGCCATAGGAGTTGCCGATCAGCAGGTCCACCGGCTCGGTGAAGAGCAGCGAGCGCATCGCCCAGAGGTCCTTGCCCGCCCAGACTTGAGCATCCTTGCCGAAGGGTGATGATGCAAGCAGTTCCTTCAAGTCCGCTTCCCATGCCGAGGTGCCGTTGGTGGCGAGGCAATGGGTCGGCTCGCCGCCCGTCTCCATGATGAAGCGGGCCATGCCGTAGACAAAGTCCGGATCCCCGTAGATGGCGTATTTCTTACCGTGCAGCCAGGATTGGCTGTCCGCCATGGCGTCAACAAGTCGGCCGCGCTCCAGGCGGATTGCCTCGGGGATTTGCTTGCCGGAAATCGCGGAGACCTCCATCAGGAACTCGTCGGTCGCCTGGACTCCGAGCGGGTAATGGAACGAGGCAGTCGCCTGCCCTACCCCCTCGCAATACTCCAGTGTTTTTCGGGTGTTGTAATGCTGTAGCGAAAGTGTCGCCTCGGCGTTGAGTGCCTTCCTCACGTCTTCGATCTTCGTGCCGCCGTCGTACATGCGGTATTCGCCGTCCGACGGCGTGTCGAACTGGTCAGAGGCGTCTTGGATGAAGGTATAGGACACGCCTGTCAGATCGAGCAGGCGCTTGAGTTCCCGGTTGTTGCCGACACAGAAGCCGTCGAAGCCCGGAATGATGTTGATGGTTCCCTCGGCTTCCGTTCGCTCCTCGCCTTTCCAGAAATGCTCCAAAATGCCCTTGACCGCAACGTCATAGCCGTCGACATGGCTGCCGACGAAGGCCGGCGTGTGGGCGAAGGGCACGTCGAAGTCGCGCGGGACCGAGCCTTCGTCCTTGGCGTTCTCGATGAAGCTGTGCAGGTCGTCACCAATGACCTCCGCCATACAAGTGGTCGAGACGGCGATCATCTTCGGATCGTAAAGTTGGTACGTGTTGGCGAGCCCGTCGACCATGTTCTTCAGGCCACCGAACACTGCCGCGTCCTCGGTCATCGAGGAGGAGACTGCCGAAGCAGGCTCCTTGAAATGGCGCGACAGGTGCGAGCGGTAATAGGCCACGCAGCCCTGGCTGCCGTGGACGAAGGACATGGTTCGCTCGAAGCCCGCGGCCGCGAACACCGCGCCGAGCGGCTGGCAGGCCTTGGCGGGGTTCACGACAAGCGCTTCGCGAGCGAGGTTCTTTTCGCGGTATTCCCACGTCTTGGTGAATTCGCGTTGGTCGGTAACGACCTCGTCCGAGTGCGGACATTCGAAATTCAGCCTCTTCTCGGCGAGCATCTGCCTGTATTCCGGCTCGCGGAACAGGGGCGCGTGGTCGAGAACTTTTTCAGCCGACTGCGGCATGGGTGGTTACCTCTTCTCCATCTGGCCGCGCCATACGGCGGCACAGGGACGTCGAAACGTTTCAGGTCTCCCGCGGACAAAGGGCCACAGGCGTTCAACGGCCTCCCGGCTTCCGGGAGGCCAGGTTTTCATTCGGCTGCGATCGCCGCCGACGGCTCGGCTTTTTTCTTCCAGGGGGCGTCGTAGAGGCCCCAGACCGGGTTGTTGACGGCCAGATCCATGTCGCGGGCGAAGATGGCGAAGCCGTCGTAGCCGTGATACGGGCCGGAATAATCCCAGGAATGCATTTGACGGAACGGTATGCCCATCTTCTGGACCGGGTACTTTTCTTTGATGCCGGAGCCAACGAGATCAGGACGGATTCCCTCGATGAACTTCTCCAGCTCGTAACCAGTCACGTCGTCATAGATCAGCGTGCCCTTCTTCACGTAATGGCCGGTACGCTGATAGTCGTCGTTATGGCCAAATTCATAGCCAGTGCCGACGATCACCATGCCCAGATCCTCATATGCCGTGACGACGTGACGGGGGCGCAGGCCGCCGACATAGAGCATCACCGTCCTGCCTTCGAGGCGCGGCCGGTACTTGGCGATGACGGCATCGACCAACGGCCGGTATTTGGCAATGACCGCCTCGGCCTTGGCCTCGATTTCCGGTCCGAAATGCTTGGCTATCGTGCGCAGAGAGGCTTCAGTCTGGGAGGGGCCGAAGAAATTATACTCCATCCAGTCGATGCCATACTTTTCCTCCATGTGCCGGCAGATGTAGTTCATCGACCTGTAGCAATGGATGAGATTGAGCTTGGCCTTCGGCGCGCGCTCTATTTCGGCCAGCGTAGCGTCGCCCGACCAGTTGCCGACCACGCGCAGGCCCATCTCCTCGAGCAGGATGCGCGAAGCCCAGGCGTCGCCGCCGATATTATAGTCGCCGATCACATTGACATCGTACGGGCCGGCCTCGAACTCAATGTCCTTCTTTTCGAAGACCCAGTCGCGGATCGCATCGTTGGCGATGTGGTGGCCGAGGGATTGCGATACGCCGCGGAAGCCCTCGCAGCGCACCGGCACGATCGTTTTTTCGTGCTCCTTGGCCTTGTTGCGGGACACAGCTTCGGTGTCGTCGCCAATCAGGCCGATCGGGCATTCGGATTGCACAGTCATGCCCTTGTTCAGCGGGAACAGTTCCTCGATCTCGTCGATGATCCGTTCCAGCTTCTTGTCGCCGCCGAAAACAATATCTTTCTCCTGGAAATCGGAGGTGAACTGCATCGTCACGAACGTGTCGATGCCGGTCGTGCCGACGTAGTAGTTGCGGCGTTGCGACCAGGAATATTGCCCGCAGCCGACCGGGCCGTGCGAGATATGGACCATATCCTTGACTGGACCCCACACCACGCCTTTCGAGCCGGCATAGGCGCAACCGCGAATTGTCATCACTCCGGGGATGGACTTGATGTTCGATTTGACCTCGCATTCGGAAAGGACCTCGCTTTCCTCGCCAGCCTCGTCGCCGCTCTTTGCGACGCTCAGGTGCTTTTTGCGGCGCTTCGCCGCCTTGTCAGGATATTGCGACAGCACCTCCTGGATAAGCTTCGCATGGAGGGCGCCGTCATTCTCGTATTCCAGGCTCATGGGACCCCTTTCAAGGTTCAGGGTGACGCCTCACCAACGAGGCGCCGTTCTTCGAAAGGCGCACCAGATCAAGGCCGCGCCTCATGTCGGCAGCGGTCGCTACTGTGCGGCCGCCTTGGCCGCTTCCTTGACCTGAAGCTCGGCAAGCATCTGCTCGTCGGTCTTCATGATGCCGAAGTCGAGCAGCATGTCCTCGAGCTCCTCCATGGTGATAGGGGTGGGGATGGTGCCCTGGCCCGAATTGGCATGGATCTTCTCGGCTAGCGCCCTGTATTCCCCGGCCTGCTTGGAGTCCGGCGCATACTGGATCACAGACATCTTCCTGAGCTCGGCGTGCTGGACGATGTTGTCGCGCGGCACGAAGTGGATAAGCTTGGAATTGAGCCTGGAAGCCAGCGCTTCGGCGAGGTCGAGCTCGCGATCGGTTTGGCGCTCGTTGCAGATCAGGCCGCCGAGCCGCACGCCGCCCGAATGGGCGTATTTCAGGATGCCCTTGGCGATGTTGTTGGCGGCATAGAGCGCCATCATCTCGCCGGACATGACGATATAGATTTCCTGGGCCTTGTTCTCGCGGATCGGCATCGCGAAACCGCCGCACACCACATCCCCGAGCACGTCGTAGGAGACATAGTCGACATCGTCGTAGGCACCGTTCTCCTCGAGGAAGTTGATCGAGGTGATCACGCCGCGGCCGGCGCAGCCGACACCCGGCTCAGGGCCGCCCGACTCCACGCATTTGATGCCTTTGTAGCCGACCTTGAGCACGTCCGCGAGTTCCAGGTCTTCCACCGAACCTTCCTCTGCCGCGAGGTGCAGGACCGTATCCTGCGCCTTCGCGTTCAGGATCAGGCGGGTGGAGTCGGCTTTGGGGTCGCAGCCGACGATGAGGATTCTCTGCCCGAGGTCGACAAGGGCGGCGAGCGTATTTTGGGAGGTGGTGGACTTGCCGATGCCGCCCTTGCCGTAAAAGGCGATCTGACGCAAACCTGACATGTAGCTTTCCTTCCTTCGTTCCATTCATCGCGGCTGCCGCGACATGAATGCCGGTCGGGCAGCTGTCGCCGCCTCGCACCCTAGGATCTCAAGACTCGTGCCAATTTGGCTGATCGAACCGAAGAATAATTTCATGGTTGCTTTTCAGGGATTTAGCTTGAGGCCAAAGAAAGGATCGTCGGAACAAGCCGTGTAGCGGACCCGACAATGGCGACACAAAGCGTCGGATCGCGATCCTCAGTCACCACATCCGTTCGAACCGCATCGTTGTGTTGAGCTGGGCGAACAGCATCTCGACCCTCTTGCGTAATTGCGGGATGCTGCGAACTCTTCTGTTCCGGCGAGCTGACGTGCTTGGTCTCGCGTGTCATCATCGACAGTGCGCGGAATCTTGCGCTCCACGCTGGCATACCATCGATCCACGGCCCATCCATCCGGGGCCACGGGCGGATAATTCCGCCATATCACCAACCCAAGGGGACTCGGCTCATTTATCGGCGCAGGAGTTCAGTATCGGCGTCATCGCCTTCACATGTTCGTCGATCCGCTCGAGCACTTTCGCTGCGACAACGTCGCGCTCAGGCAGATGCCACCAGTGCTCGTTGACGAGTTCGACCGTCTCGACCACTGCCTTCAGGACTGCCGGCTCCGGAAGCCTTGCACGGTTCGCAAATGCTTTCCATCGCGGTGCTGCTAGCGCCTTGAACGAGCGCTCCCCTCCAAGCGACAGCGCCATGGCGTCGGCGGGAATATATGGCACGGTCGACAGTACGTCGTAGATTGGTGCAAGCACCGGCTTGTCGCCGTTGCCTGGATAAATCAAAGACCAGTTCTTGAGGTGCATGTCGCCATTGCCAGTGATGACCGTCAGCGCCAGGCGGCGGACGAATTCGAGAGCCGCCGTAGGCGAGACGGCCACGCCAAGGGCCAAGGCTATGTCGTGATAAGCGGCCCCCTCATATTTGCGCGAGGGATAGACACCAAAGACCTGAGCGAAATCCTCGATGTGAATCCTCTCGCCCTCAGCGCCGCGATCGAAGCGTTTGACGAGAAGGACCTTGCCCTCTGACAGCGTCTTGAATTCCTCGGGAATATCCTCGAAATCGGACTTCTCGACAAGTTCGCGTTCAGGCACCTCCATGCCGATCGCTGCAGCCAACGCCAGGTTGGCGAATTCATTTTCGGAAACGCCTGGAAACGCCGTCGAAGGGAACTTGGCGATGTATCGGCCTTGCTCGTCGTCCATCGGCAAGGTCAGTCCGCCGCCTTTTCCAGTGTTCTTCATGACCGACAGCTTCATCTGCACGCCGGCAAGTGAGAACCGTGCCTTGGGCTTATCCTTTGAAGCATCCTGCGAAACCGCTATCGCGCCGTCACTGGGCAACGCCCGTACGGCTCCCGGCAAATCGGCGCCCAGCGCCGCTAAAAGATCGAAATCATTGCCTGGCCGCACATTGCCTTCGTGGTGCTTTTCCATCGCCTCGCGCAATTTCTCCTCCGGCAGGAGGTTCGCGAAGAAAGCGGGCAAGGCGCCCGCCAGAGGCTTCGGATCTTTCCGCAATCCTCCCGTCGCTGCCCGGAACGACAGGCTGAAAACCGGAAAGCCGCCCGTCGCGCGGTAGGCCTCATCGAAATTGAATGCATTGAAATCGCCCGGCGTCCTAACGATTGTGCCGATCTTCAGTGCGTTCAAGAGCACGTCCAGCGACGGGATCGTCTTAGGTGCGCGAAAGAATGGAGCCATGATCGTCATCGTCAGGTTGAGAAACAAAGGCGGGTCGATCGTCATCATCATGCGGACGCAATAGAGCCTGGACAGCCGGCACCATGACTTGCGGAACCAGCATCATTTCCAGACCGAGCGCGCGAGCGATATTCATAAGCGTCGTCGCACGCGCCGCTGCGGCTCCCTTTTCGATGTCGCGATAGCGGGGGCGGGATATACCCGCCAACTCAGCGACCTGCTCCTGCGTCATGGCAGCGGCCAGCCTCGCCTGCCTGAACAGCCCACCGATTTCGCGCAGAACTTCCGATTCAGAGTCCATCATGATACGTATACGATCCCTTCCAACGCGTGATGATACGCAAAGGTATCTCATCCAGCGAGAAAGTCAAAATTTTTATGATCTGTTCGCGTATCATATATGACGATGATGATATCCAAAGCGATCAATCCTCCTCCCTGCCTTTAGCGCCGCGCGGCAACGGCGTTCCTCCGAGAACAGCTGCTATGGCCACCGGCCATGGCGTTTCTACCGAATGGGCCCGCTGCGTACGTCGCTGGCGAAAACGGCCAACTGAAAGAACATTCGGTGAACGGCTATTTTGACCTCGGGTCCGATGCGCCCGACGGTGGGGCCTATGAAAGCGAAAGAGACGAGCGATTTCAGCTGCCTGACTGCCTTCATTTAACATGCCGATGATTTCGGAGCGCTGATCAGGCGTTTGTTTCGGACGGCGTCCACCCTTTCGCCCGCGTTCGCGGGCTGCCTGTAACCGGGGCTGTGGGCATTTCTACAATAATACCCGCTAAGGGACTTCGAATTGTTGGACTGAAGCGGTTAGCGCGGATCGGCCTGAAGCGTTCGACCGGTCGGTCAATTTCGTTCCAGAGATAGTCTCCGGTGAGTGCGATATGAGCCAAAGGAAGCGGTGTTACCTCGGAGAGCAACTCGGCGGGAATATCGATGCCCTTGCCGCGGATATAATCGACAGCGCGACTGAGATAGACGGTAAGCGCGTAGGCTATTGGAGGCCCGTTCAGTTCTGGCAGTCGGAAAGGCGTCCGCAGCCGGTTGCGAAGTTCGCCATTGATCTCCGCCGCCCGGACCTGCACGAGCATGTGCGCACCGCGAAGCGACCAGCGCATCTGCTGCTTCTTGACCATACGTTTCCCGACGACTCGGCGAGGAGTGGTGGCGACGCGAAGCCCAGCCCGGTAGCGTTTTCCATAGTTGACGATCGCCTCTTAATGAATGTTTTTGGATTATCTGAATTACGGTGGTTATCCTGAGTCGGTTTGAACGCCTCCATCCTCGTAGCCGAGATCAGTTTATTGGTAACGATATTACAGATAAGGTTCTCCTTAAGGACTTTCCCAATCTGTATGGGATTCAGCACACTCAGCAACTCAACCGCCTTTTCTCTTTTCTTGCTTACAACGCGTGGAAAGAGGCATGTCTTAAAAACATCTCTTAAACTTCAGGCATAAACAAGCCAACCTGCAAAGACAAGTTTCCGATTTAGATGATCGCATTGACGAAGAAATCGACGATGATGAGTTTGATAACGATGATGATGAAGAACTCAGTGAAGTCCAATAAAACTCAGCGCAAGGCCGCCCGCAAACCGGAAACCGACCAGTCATCTAAGGACAGGCAGTACCAGAAGTTTGTCGAAAAGGCGCGAGAGCTCGGGACAGACGAGTCCGAGGAAAACTTTGCTCGGTCGGCGACCTGCCTAATCGATATATGATTCCGTATAGAACTCGCCATCGGTCAATCCGAACTCCCGATGCAAAATCTCTCGCGCGGCTTCGGCTGCTTTCACGCCTGCGGTCACGCTTTGACTATGGACCTCCTTGGTGAAATGCGAGACGTGCCAACCGCCACCGTATCCTTGTATAATTTCGTTCATTTTTTTCAGCGTGGTCCTCAATCGATAGGACGGCTTGTAAACAACCACATAGCCCCCGCCGCAGCTATCCTTAATGTGACCCTCTGGAGTCCGGTCTGCGGTGTTGGCAAAGTCCTCGTAGGCGGCCTTGGCGGCAGCATGCGCGTCGACCAAAACGGACTTCACTCTCGCCTCAAACTTGGCCGCTTCTGCCTTTTTCTGGGCTGCCTTTGACATGAACCTCTCCTCAACCGTCCTAGATGCATATAGGCTCCTCGGAGCGGATGCGACAGGGATGATCTGGCGACAAATAGGTCAGACTCATTGACCTATATGGTTAAAGCAGATAGTTTGTACACTTCAGGACACGGGGTCGGAATGCGGGATGCCGACGTAAGGAAGGCTGTGAAAGCCCAACTCGACGCCTTGCATAAAGGCGATCCCACAACTCGCGTCGTAGAAGAAATGGGGATCTGGTCTGGGACTGTCCGTGTCGATATCGCTGTCATCAATGGCGAGCTAAACGGCTTCGAGTTGAAAAGCGACAGCGACACTCTCGACCGGCTCCCAAATCAAGTCGAAATTTACGGTAAGGTTTTCGACAGGATAACCTTGGTCGTCGGCGGGAGACATTACGAGAAGGCGCTTTCCCGGATACCCGATTGGTGGGGGTGCATAGTCGCGACGATGGAGAGTGGTCAGGTATCCCTAAACACGCGCCGTAAAGCTAAGCGCAACCCCTCGCCCGACCCAGACATATTGGTACAGCTTCTGTGGAAAAACGAGGCGCTAGCAGTACTGGACAAGTATGGATTCGCGGAGGGATGGCGGAACAAGCGGTCAGCTGAAATCACTGACCGTCTCGTTAATAAGCTCTCCTATCGCAGGCTAGCGGCAAGCGTAAGGGAAGCACTGAAGGCACGGGCCAAATTAGGGCAGTTGAGTTCTAGTAATCTCGATATGCCGATTGATGCTATAGCTGACCCAACTAGTAGGACTTCCGGCAGTGGGAGCCGAATTGGCGATAGCATCGATCATCTGGTCGCCCCAGCAATGTACCAATGGGAGTCGGTTGGTTAATTTACTGGTTATGTCCTTCGCATAGGCCCGATATTGTTGATCTCGCGGCTTCCCTATCGGCCCCTTTTCCTTGACGCCGTGATAGACGACAAAGTCCGGTTTTATGGTGTACTTCGCGTTGATCGGAACTGGCCCGCCGATGTCTTCTGTGCTCGCCTCAGGGCCAATGGTGGCGTAGTCGCCAAAATCTAAGCTGTACGGCAAGGGTGCTGCCACTAGTTTTGACCAGAGTGCAAATTCCGGTCTTAGCAACATGGTGCGACCCACCACGTAGCCTGTCAGGGTAGCGGGTATATTGCCTCCAGTCATGGTTATAGAGCGCCATTCCGCACCGTTCGTAAGTGCTTGGAATGCGACTAGGATGGAACTGCCAAGCGCTAGGACACTCGCGACCGAAGCGCCCATGTCTATGATCAGATCGGTTTCCGAAACCGGGAACGGCCACGACGAAATCCAGGTAGAAGCAGAAGTCATGTCGCTCAGGGTAAGACGCAGTGCCAACCCAAGCCCGTCTTGCTTAACGGCGCGTCTGATGGCGTCGCGATATTCTTTTGGCGCTGAATATCGAGCGGAAGGTACCAGGTAGAGTCCGATTTTTTTTGCGGCCTTCCGAATCTCGTCTAGGTCGTGTTTGGTGGCGTCCCCCACCAAATCGGCTGCATCAAGGAAGAACAGGCTCTTCCCCCATGCATCGAATACCTGCTTGGCAAAGTGTTCCGCCGCGCTCAGAGGTGCCTTCTTAGGCGGGGTGTCGTTTGATGATTTCTTGGATGAACCGGTGAACTGAGCTTGTGTTAGAACGACATGCGGTGCGACGCCATTGCGAGTAGCGGCGGCCAAATGATTAAGTGCGGTGCGCTCGCCCTGCTTCCATCTCAAAATTGGAACATATCTCGTCATGATAACCCCCCATTTCAACCCCAAGGGGCTAGACCACAATCAATTCAACCAACCAAGCCTGGTTTGTCAACGATATAATCGCCGCGCTTAAAAGGGGATCGGGATCGCACGATGTGATCGGCGATCTGCTGCATGGGCTGGATCTTCATGGCAATATGAAACCAGCCGATGATGTGGGTCGTCGGTTTGGGCATGGCGCGGGGCAGCCGCTTTAGGATTTCGGCCCCGTCCGAGATCACCGTCACATCCCCAAAGCCGCGATATCCGACTTCTTGGAGAGAGTGAAGAGCACGATCGCGGATTGCCTGCTCGTCCTCATTGCAATGAATTTGCACCATCTACTCCCTGCCGGTCTCCCGGCGCACCTTGTTCCGACCCCTTCAGGGGCTCAGCTCGGTCGGCGTGAACGATCACCCCGATCAAAGCATCGACATAGGCGTCGAATGCGGCTTCACTCTCGGCTGTCCAGTCGGGCATGGCGGGGCGCCCTGGTCACGAAGCAGCACCCTAACAAATCCGCGACTAGCGCGAATCCCCCCGCATCCGCGACTCAGTAAGACTAGGCGCCCGCCTCCACGTGCGGGCGACGCCGGCATCAACCGGCGGGCAGATGCGCCGAGGGCAACAAGCGCGCCTGACGCAACGCCGCCAGATCAGCCGAGCCGGTGCAGAAGCAGGCGACGGCCAACTGGCGGATGACGATCTCGAAATGCGCGACAACCGCCTCGGTGGATACCGTAGCCGCGCGCATCACGCCGGCCGCCTGCCCGGCGATGTCCGCGCCCAGACGGATAGCCTTGGCCACTTCGACGCCGTCGCGGATCCCGCCCGACGCGATCAGCTTCACCTTTGGCAGCGCCCGACGTACCGCCTGCACGCTGGCCGGGGTCGGAATCCCCCAATCGGCGAACGCCATCGCCACTGCACGGTCGGCGGCATCGCGGGCGCGCTCGCCCTCCACCGCGGCCCAACTGGTGCCGCCGGCGCCGGCGACATCGATCACCGCCACGCCCGCCTCGACGAGCGCACAGGCCACCGAGGCGGACAGGCCCGACCCCACTTCCTTGGCCACGATCGGCACGCCCAAGCTGCGCGCGGCGCGAGCGATCTGCGCCAGGACACCGCGCCAGTCGCGGTCGCCCTGCGGCTGTACCGCTTCCTGCAGCGGATTGAGATGGACGATGAGTCCATCGGCCTCCAGCGCATCCACCGCCCGGCGCGCCAGGTCCAGGCCGTCGGCCTCGCGCAGTTGCGCGGCGCCGATATTGGCCAGCAAGGGAATGTCTGGGGCCAGGCGGCGCAGCGCGCGCGTCAGTCCCTGGGAGTTGCGGGATTGCAGGCTCACGCGCTGCGAACCGACGCACATGGCGATCCCCAAGGCTTGCGCTGCCTCGCTCAGATGCCGGTTGATGGCCTCGGCGCGTGGCATGCCGCCGGTCATGGAGCTGATCAGCAGCGGCGCGCGCATGGTCTTGCCCAGCAGCGAGGCGCGCAGGTCGATCTCCGTCAGGTCCAACTCGGGCAATGCGCAGTGTTCGAAACGTATGTACTCCCAGCCGGCGGCGACCGTGGCCGGCGCCGTGCGCCGATCCAGCACGATGTCCAGATGGTCGTCCTTGCGCCGGCTCAGGGCGGTGTCGCTCATGCTCGCTCCATCCGTCGCATCGGGCGACGGCGTTGCGTCGGATCGGACCGACGGCAGCGCGCGCACGCCGCCGCCTCCCGCGCGTTCAGGCCGGCGCACGCTGGCCTCCCCCCGCAGCGTCGCTGCGGTAGCGGCTGGTTGAGGTCTGGTAGTACTGCGCGCGGATGGCCGCCATGGCCTCGATCAACGGTCCCCACGGCGCGGGCAAGCGTTCTTCCGCCATCACCCGGTGCAGCATGCGCGTATGGCCGGCCAGCTCGTCGCTGAGGAACTCCACCACAGGCATAGCCGGATAGCGCTGCAGCAGCAGGATCGCCGCGTTGTCGGCCTCGCCGGCCGACCTGTCCTTGTCGCGTCCATGCAGATCGTTCTGCAGGCGCCCTATCGCGGAGATGAGCCGCAGGACCTGGCGAAACGCCGGGCGCGCGCGCAAGGTCGCCATGTCCAGCCCCCACAGCAACGACAGGCAACAGAACACGTTCGTGTAGGCGATCGAATCGATGCCGTTGTGCAGGTACTCGGCGTAGGACCAGCGTTCCGCCCCTGCCGCCTGCGCGTGTCCGGCGCGCAGCGCTGCGCAGTAGCACCGGGTATCGTCGAGAAGCTGAGCATAGTCGCGACGATCGTAGGCGAGCGCGGCCAGCGAAGCGCGCAGCACAGCGCAGCCCTCGAATCCGGGGAGCGCGCACGGCCCGCCCTGCCCCAGCGCCTGCTCCACCGCGGCGAGCTGTTCCGGCCCGATCAGGCCAAGGTCGTTGCAATCGTCGAGCCAGAACAGCAGCGCCAGTTCGCGATAGAACGCCACGATCAGCGTTTCGTCCTGCGGATCGCGGCCGGTGCGGGCGCTGGTGTCGCGCAGGCCCGGGTGGAGGCGCTGCAGGATGTACTGGCCGCCCCTGACCGCTTCCACGGCATGCTCGTCGGCGAACCCTGTCAGGGAACGTCCCCACTCCAGCACCTGCTGCAGCGCGCGTTCGTTCTGGATCATGGCGCCGCTCCTGCTCCCTCGGCCAGGGCGCACCGCCCCCAACGAAGCGCCAGCCACAACCCGGCGAGTTCGGCCACGCGCACCACCCGGGTGGGGCAATACAGTTCCTTGCCGATCCACAGCCGCGTTTGCGGCAATGCATGCGCCGCATGGCGGGCGAGCATCCACTCCAGCGCATGCGCCACCGCCTGCGCGATGCGCCGGCGCCCTATCGGCTCTTCGCTCCCCTCCATCACGTGCAACGCGAACAGCGCATAGGCGGTTTCCTCGAATGTGGACGCGCGACCTGCGCCCCAGCCGCCGTCGTCGCGCTGCGCCTGCAGCAGCGCCGCCAGCGCGCGTTCGTCGCGCCACTGGGGCTTGCCTTGCGCCAGCGCAGCGACCGCATGCGCGGTGGGATATAGCCACGAAACGTGCCATTTTTCGTTGTCCCATAGACCGTGCGGGTTGCGATTGGCCTCGACGTAGGCGCTGGTGCCGGCGGCGGGCTTTCCCAACAGTCGCAACGCATGCAGGGCATGGATGTTGGTCGACACCGAGGCATTGCGCTCACCGGGGAAGGTGACGAACAGCTCGCCGATTTCGAAATGGCGCAACGCATCGACTGCCGGGTCGCGGCCTGCAAGGCGCAGGACGCACAACGCAACGGCGGTGTCGTCCGCATCGGCCGCGAAGTGCAAGGCCGGGCCCAGACCGCGCACGCCCAGGCGGGCGTCGAGCTGCGCGACGATCACTTGCATCGCCTCGGCGAGCGCGGGATGCGCGAACAGCCCCGCCAAATGCAGGGTGTACAGCGACCAGCATGGCTCGAACACATTTATCGGCCAGACGTTGGGAACGACACCTTCGATGCCGCTGCGCGTCGCCCGCGATGCCGCGTGAAGATACGCGTCGGCGCGCCCGACCTGCGGCGTGTTCTTCTTTGTCACGGCGTGCGCACGCCACGCGGCGGTGGCCGCCGGACTGATGCCGATGCTGCCGTCGTCATCCGGGCATGCGGTGGTCGGCGACGTCCCCCAGGCTTCCCAGGAGTGCAGCAACGGATGGCCGCTCGGCAACGTCCCCACCGCCCCCAGCTTGGCCAGGCACGCTTGCCGCAACGGCAACAGCGCCGGGTGGCGCGGAAACGCCACGCCGCCCAGCAAGGATGCGGCCTCGCCGCACAACTGCGGCAGGATCAGCTCCGCGCCGATCGGCGCGTCTTCCGGCACCGCATGCGCGTAGGGATCGGGCTGGCGCTCGAGGAACCGGGTTGCAGCCTGGACTGCGTCGGCAGCGCCGGGAAGAGGATCGGCCCGCTGCAATGCCAGCAACGCCGCCCACGTGGGCGCATGGCGGAACAGCGGGAAGTCCACGCTTCCCCATCCGCCATCGGCCTGTTGCTGCGCGATGAGCCACGCGTATGCGTCCTGCCGACCGGTGACGTTGCCGTGGAACTGCAGAGCTCGCGCCGTGTCGTAGACGGACGGACGGACGCTGCCGCCGTCGCTCATCTCGCTCAGCAGGTGGCGCAATTCGGAAAGGATCTGTTCGGACAGCGCGTTCACGCGGGATGTTCCTTCTGCAGAGGGCTAACGACAACCAGGATCGGGCAGACGCCGCGCACGTCGCCGCGGACCTCGGACACAGTGCAGCATGCACCGCCCGCCGGCCGATCGCAGCAGCACAGGGGCGAGTCCATGCGGACGGACGCGCTCATGCGTATGGCGCGGACAGATACACGTTGGCCCGCTGCAGCATCTGCGCCAACCGTTCCGCACGCGGCCCAAGCGGGACGATGGCCTCCCCGGCGTCGCGCAACAAATCCAGCGCGAACTGGCGCGCTGCCTGCAGCCCCATAATCGACGCGCAGGTCGGCTTCTGCGCCGCCGCGTCCTTGCCGGGGGTCTTGCCCAGCGTCGCGGTATCCGCTGTCGCGTCGAGAATGTCGTCGACCACCTGCAACGCCAGGCCGAAACAGGCGGTGTAGCGATCGAGCGCACAGTACAGCGCAGTGTGCGCGGCATCCTCCGCGATGGCGCATAGCGCACCCATGCGAACGGACGCGCGCACTAGCGCTCCGCTCTTCATCCGGTGCATCGCCACGATCCTATCCAGCTCGGCGTGCTTTCCGACCAGCGACAGATCCATGGCCTGCCCGCCCGCGGCACCCTCGGCGGACACCGCCTGCGCCAGTTCGCGCACGAGCGCGATACGGTTGTCGCCCGGCGCATCCAGGCTCGCCAGTGTCAGGAAGGCGTGCGCCTGCAGCGCATCGCCGACCAGGATCGCAGTGGCTTCGCCGAATTTGACGTGCACGGTCGGAAGGCCGCGGCGAAGCACGTCGTCGTCCATCGCGGGCAGGTCGTCGTGGACCAGGGTACAGGCGTGCATCATCTCGATGGCGGCGCCAACATCGTCGAGCATGTGCGCCGGCGTGTCGGCCAGTGCGCCGGCAGCCAGACAGAGCAAGGCGCGGGTGCGCTTCCCGCCATGCAAGGTGGCGTAGCGCATCGCCGCCATCAGCTCTGTCTCACCGTCGTCTTCGGCGCAGAGAAGACGCGCCAGCGCCTGGTCGACCCGCTTTGCGCCGTCCTGCATCCAGATCTCCGGCAGCAGCCTGCCGGATGCGGCGCGCGCCTGCGCGCCCAATCCGCCGAGCGCGGGAACGCCAGTTCGGTCGTCGTGTAGCATGGAACCGGTCTGCATGTTGTTATGTCCTTGTACCTGACACGGCCACGGCGAGCGCCGAGCCGCCGCGGTGTTGCCGGCGTCGCACCGAGCGCGCGCGCCGAGTGCAGCAATGCCGCGCGTCGCCGGCGCCGCTGCCTCGCCACACGGGGCATACGATGCCAGCTCATGAGAATCCGATGCGGATTTTCATGGAGGGTTGTGCTGTCGGGTAATAGCGCCGGCCTTTTTCGACGCCGCTCAGCAACCGCGGCCGCACCCCGGCCTTGTGCATGATCAGCGCCAAGGCGATGCAGAACTGCACCATTTCCAGCCATACCAGGTGGTAGCCGATGCAGACGTGTGGGCCGGTACCGAACTGCAGCATGTCCACCGGCCGGATCGGCTCCGTGCGTTGCAGCCACCGCGCCAGGCGGAACTGATCAGGCGCCTCGTGCAGCAGCGCCGAGGTCGAGAAATGCAGCAGCGGGATGCACAGATGGGTGCCCGCGGGAATGCGCCGTTGGCCGAGTTGCAATTCCTGCAGGGCGCGACGCGGCAGGAGCGTGGTCGCCGGATGCAGGCGCAGCGTCTCGCGGAACAGCGCCTCGGCGACCGGACACTCCGCCAGGTCCGCGTGCCGGGTCGGCACCGCGCGCACGCGTTGCGCCTCCTCGACCAGGGCGTCCCACAGCACAGGCTGCCGCGCCAGCTCGATCACCATCCAAGCCATCGTCGAGGCAGTCGTGTCGTGACCGGCAAGCAGCAGCAAGCGGATATTGGCGACCAGGACGTCATCGGAAAGCGCATCGTCGCTGCGGTCGAAGGCGCTCACCATGTCGTTGATCAACCCGGTGCGCGCGGCATGCGCGCGCGCGTCGCGGACGAACTGGCGCAACTGCGCGTCGATCCAGTCGCGGGCGGCGCGGCCTCGCCGCAAGGGTAGTCCGGGCAGGTCGACCGGGGGCGCGACGATCAACTGCAGCAGTTGCCGGTATTTGCGATGCCATCCCGGCAGGTCCTGCGCGGGGATTCCCATGAGGCTGAAGATGAGCTTGAGCATCAGGTCGCCGGTTTCGCGCAGGATGGTTACGTCGCCGCGCTCGCGCCACGCCTGCACCCGCGCCCAGATGACGGGCGCGAACAGGTCGCCGATGCCGGCCTGGGTCAGCCCCTTGGGCAGGAACGCCGCCTTGATCGCATCGCGCGCCTGCCGGTGCGCGCCGCCGTCCTGGGCAACCAACGTTCCGCCAAGCAATTCGGGCGCGATCTCTTCGATCAGCGCCGAGGACACGTCCTTGTGCCGGAGCAGTGCGAACGCATCCGGATGCACGCAGGTCATCAGGTGTCCGGCAGGGCCGAAATCCAGCCAGAAGTGGCTGCCCAGCGTCCCTTCCGCGTGCCGCAGCAGGCGCGGCAGGTCGCAGACGATGGCGGGAAGATGCCCGACCAGGGGGAAAGCGCCGGGCATGACCGGGATGTCGTATCGCAGCCGCTGCCGACGGTTGAGCGGGTTGAGCAGCATGTCCATCAGCAGCGCGCCGCCGCGGCCGCTTCGGCGGTGTCGCCGGCAGGCCGCGCGGCGCAGCTGTTGCCACCGTCGGCGTATGTCGGCACATGCGCCAGCATGCCGCCGTCGATGCACACGACCTGGCCTGTGATAAACGCAGCATCGTCGGAGAGCAGGAACGCCACGAGCGCGGCCACGTCCTCGGGGCGGCCGACGCGCTGCAGGAGCTGGTGCCGGCGCAGATGCCGTTGCATGCACTCGTCCAGCTTAGCGAGGAGACGCTCGGTCATGACGAGACCCGGCGCAACGGCGTTGCAGCGGATCTGCGCATGACCGTATTGGGTGGCGAGCGAGGCCGACAGCATGTTCATCGCCGCCTTCGACGCGGCGTAGGACGTCTGCGCCGTGTCACCGCTGAGTCCCTGGCACGACGACATGTTGACGATCGCGCCACCGCCGCGGGCGATCATCCGTGGGATGGCCTGCCGGCAGCAGAGCAGCGTGCCGCGCAGATTGGTCGCCATGGTCTGGTCCCAGACTGCCAGGTCCAGGTCGAGGATCGCGCGGTCGCGCGGGGTCAGATGCATTGCGCTCGCATTGTTCACCAGCAGGTCGACCCCCCCGAAGTGCCGCTCCGCCGTCTCGAACAGCGCTGCCACCGCCTGCTCATCGGCGATATCCATGGCTATGGGCAGCGCGTGGCCTGCTTCGGCCGCGATCTGCGCGGTGCAGGCGATGGCCGCCGAGCCATCAATGTCGGCCACCACCACTCTGCCGCCCCCGCGCGCGATGGCGAGAGCGCATGCCTTGCCGATGCCGGCGCCGGCGCCGGTCACCACGGCCACCTTGCCTTCAAACCGTCCCATCGTGTCTCCTGAATTGCATTGGTCTTTCGCAGCATGCCGCTCGGCCTCCGCCGGAGTAGGCGCAGGGTCGGCGCTGGCGCGCTCGTCATGGCCAGCGTCGCTTTCGATGACCCGAATGGCGGCGACCGGGCACTGGTTGGCCGCAAGCCGCACGGCGGCGTGCAGCGCCTGCGGGACCGTCGCCACGCACACTTCGGCCACGCCGTCCGGTTCGCGCTGGCGAAAGGTGCCCGGCAGCGTCAGCACGCACTGCCCGGTAGTTCCGCACAGATCCTGATCGACCAGGACGCGCATCTCAGCCCTCCTGCCCATGCAGCCGCACCGGCAGCGCGCGGAACGTCCTAAGGAACGCGGAGGGCTCCCGGGTCGGCTGCTCGGCCAATGCCAGCGTGGGGAAGCGCGCCTGGATCCGCGGCAGGCTCTCGGCCAACTGCACCCGGGCCAGTTGCGCACCAAGGCAGAAGTGGATGCCGTGGCCGAAGGTCAGCATGATCTTCCCGTCGATCGACATGCCAGGACCGGTGCCGTAGAACCGCACGGGATCGAAGCGGTCGGGATCGGCGAAGGCGTCCGGGTCGCGATTGCCGGCCGCGATCAGCACGCGCACGTCCGCGTTCTTCGGGATCACCGCGCCGCCCAGTTCGATGTCGCGCTGGGCGATACGCGGAATGGAGCTGAACATGGCGGGCGCGTCGTAGCGCAGGGCTTCTTCGACGAATGCCTTCACCCCCACGGCATCTCCCTTCAGCCAGTGCCGCTGTTCGGGATACGCCAGCATCGCCAGGACCGCATGGCCGATGGCCGCGGCAGTGGTGGCGAAGCCGCCCAGCAGCATGCCCCAGAGCATGCTGATCAATTCCGCATCCGACAGCATCTCGGCATCGTCGTCGTGTGCGCCGACCAGCATTGACACGATGTCGTGGCGGGAATCGGTGCGCTTGCGCTGTATGAGGTCGCCGAAGTAGGCCTGCACCCTGGCGCTGGCCGCGTCCCCCGCAGCGAGTTGGGGATCGCTGGCGTGCGGACTCAGGCCTTCCAGAATGGCGCTGATGCCGGTGACGAGCCCGAGAATGTCGTTCCGGGGCATGCCGAACAGTTCGCCGAAAACCAGCATGGGCAAGGCCAGCGCGAATTCCCGATGCAGGTCCACCGCCTCCCCGCGCTCCAGCGCGGGCGCCATGCCGTCCAGGCGCGCTGCGACGATGCGAGCGATGGTCGGCCTCAGGTTGTCGATCTGGCCGATGGTGAAATCGCGCGAGATCAGCCGGCGCAGACGCGTATGCGTTGGAGGTTCCTTCATCGCTAAAGTGGACGCCAGCAAACTTAGCGACAGGCTGGTCGCCGCACGCGGGAAATAGCGCGCCAGTTCGCCTGGTGCCGGCCCCCGAAAAGCATCGCCCGTGGCCTTGAGCGCCCAGTAGATGTCGGCGTGGCGGCTCAACAGAAAGAGGCCCGACGCCGCGCGATGTACCGGATCGTGCTCGCGCAACCACCGCATGAATGGGTACGGGTCCTGAATGCACGCTGGCGACGCCAGTTCGGCGAAGGCATCCCGGCATGCTGCCGTGGTTTCTTGCACGTCCATCTTGGTCACCTGTTGGCTAGCTGATCTGATCGGCGCGCGGCAGGCGCGCCGGCAATTTGGAGAACATCGCGTTCCTGGTGGCGTCCGCGCATCACCAGAGCACCGGGAACTCCTCGAACCCGCCAGTGATGATCTCCTTGCGCAACTTCAGTTCTTCGGGCGCCACGGCCAGGCGCAGCGCGGGAAAGCGCTGGAAGATCGAACCGAACACCGCCTTGAGTTCCAGCCTGGCCAGCGCCAAGCCGATGCAGTTGTGCGGCCCGTAGGAGAACGCCAGGTGCGGGTTTTCGTCACGTCCGATGTCGAAGATTTCCGGGTCGTCGAAATGGCGCGGATCGAACGACGTCGCCGGCAGGCCGACCAGCACCTTGCTCTCCGCGGGAACATGCACGCCCGCGATGGTCACGTCGGTCCTCGGATAGCGCATGATGCCGTCCCAGCCGGCGCCCGGCGGGTACATGCGCAGGATTTCCTCCACCGCCTTGTCCACCAGGGATGGATCGCCGACCAGGCGTTCGCGCTGTTGCGGATGGCGGAACATGGCCAGCAGGCCGAATTCGATCTGCGCGACGGTGCTCTCGTGCCCCGCCACCAGCATGCCGGCCGCCAGGCCGATCGCCTCTTCCTCGGTCGCCTTGCCCTGGTCGACCGCCGCGAGCAGATCCGTCAGCACGTTGTCGCCCGGATCCTGGCGCTTGTCCCGCATCTTGCCGCGAATGTAGGCGCGGAGTTCTTCCCAGGCCAAGCGCGACGCGCTTCGCGGGCCGCTTTCATGCTGGTGCGTCATCACCTCGTCGGACAGCCCGGCGAAAAAGGCGTGATCCTCGTAGAGCACGCCCATCAGCGCGCCAATGACCATGGCCGGAAGCGGAAAGGAGAGGTGGCGCCGCAGATCGGCGGGCTGGGGCTGGGCCGCCAGCGTCTCGAACAACTGCGTGGCGATCGCCTCGACCTGCTGCGCGAGCAGCTTCACCCTGCCGTTGCTGAAGCCCGGCGCCACGATCGTGCGTAACCGTGTATGCTCGCCCCCCTCGTGCGAGACCAGCCATCCTGGCGAACCGAGAATCACCGAATCCGGGGTGAATGCCGCCGGCGGCATTCCCGCGGGCCGGAACGCCGCGTCGGACAACACCGCCTTGGCCTCGTCATAGCCTGTGACCCACCAGCCTTCGTGCCCGGACGGAAAGCGCACGTGGTGGATCGGACCGTTGGCGTGTAGCGCCAACATCTCGGGCGAGGGCTCAATGTGATCGACGCGCCACATCGGCAGCGTCGGCAAAGGTTGTTCGGACATGGTGGCACTTCACTCTATAGCGATGGAAGGGCGGAAGGTGACCGGCGGGCGCTGCGGCAGCGAAGACCTAAGACGGCATGTAGACGACGTCGTCCGAAGGCAGACCGATTATCAAGATCGGCTAACGCGTACCTGTCTAGGAACATCGCGCGCCGAGATGCAGAACGTTATCCTGCACCTTCGAGGTCAGGATAAAGTCGGTGTGGTGGGCCTTTGACTCGCCGCCGGCCAAGATTTCCTGCGCAAGGGTCGACAAGGGCGGCGAGCTGTTGGGTAAGGGCGGTTTCGCCGAGGACCCCCTGTCCATAGACGCTATCCGACGCGGATTTGACATTTTGCTTTTCTTTCTTCGTTCCATTCGTGTCATCCACGAAATGAAAGTCGGTCGGCGGCTCCCGGCCCGCAACGAAGGTGCTTCAAATCTCGTGCCAATTTGGCCGCAGCAGAAAAAAATTGTGGCAGCTTCTCAGCGGCTTAGCCTGAGGCCAGAGAAGAGCTAGGCGAAATAAGCCGGTGTCGCGGGCCAACAAAGGCGACGGAACAGTGTCGGACAGAACGCCTCGGGCGACCTTTAGGTCGGGCTTGCGACATTCTGGTCCAGTTTCGAACATAAGAGGGCGGCAAACAGACACGATTGGGGAATTCGATCCTCACGGCGCCGGGGCGCTTGCCCAAGAGCGCGCGCTCATGTTGCTGCGACAGGCGCGTGTTCGCGATAGCCGTGCCTGCGCACCCATGAACGCTAGCGGCACACGCTACGACTGGAGTGCCCGCCATGCATCGGCTCGGCTTCCGGTTCTTCTTTGCCCAGCCGGGGCTGAAGCGCCGAATATCCGCACCATACAGCATCGTTGTTGCCTGTGTGACGAGGCGGTATAGCGCGCGCCCGGTCTTGAAGACACGGTCCTCCCAAGAAAAAGGATCGCTCCAAAAGCATCTCTATTTGAAATGGCACGCCGCTTGCTGCTCCTGGTCAGAGCCCATCAAAACACGATGAAAGCGACTTGCGCCATGCCCGACACGCGAAGCTCTAGACCGTGGCCTGAGGAGACGGTGCCTGTTCCCGCTGAACATCGGTACATCATCTCCTCCGGAGGTCCCTCCTCGGCAGCCGCTTTGTGCATGGCTGGTCCGATGCCGGCACGCCAACACATAGCGCTCGCGCAATTGCCGTTTACCGGTTCTGATCAGCATGTGAGTGCCCAAGAGCCCCATCAAAGAGCCACCGAAGCCAAGGTCGGCGGGTCACTGGCAAACTTCGACAATACGCCGAACCAGCTCAGTAACGCGGGTCTCTTGCGTGAAGTCACATTTGAGGCCTCCACACGCGTTCGATATTGGCTACTTCGGGCCCGCTATCACTTTGTCCCGGGCACGAGCGCGAGCGATGGATGCCGCTTCCGGCGCCATAGCCGTGGAAAGATTGCCCCAGCGGCTCGACAGCCTCCACTTGCTCAGATCGATGGCGTTTGGGTGACGAAGACCAGCAGCCAAGACGTTCCCCTACATCGGGATGGAAAAAGGAGGGTGCGAGCCGCGAGTGCCTCATTTCATGCCCGGCATACGAGCCTTTGCTCGGTATTGCGCCAGCCTCTGCCAGAATCCGGCGCGCCAGTTTTTTTCTGAGGAGCAAGTTGATGACCGTTCAAAAGAAGGTTCCCTTCGTCACCTTTCTCACGCGTGTTCGCGATGAGTCAGTCCAGGGCCCAAATCCATATCGCTGGGAAGAAAAGACATCTGACGACTACTTTGCCGGCAAACGCGTCATCCTGTTCTCGCTGCCTGGCGCCTTCACTCCGACCTGCTCGACCTACCAACTGCCCAATTTCGAAGAGCTCTATGATGAGTTTGAGAAGGAGGGAATTGACGCGATTTACTGCGTCTCCGTCAACGATGCCTTCGTCATGAATGCGTGGGGGAAGTCCTTGGGCCTGCAGAAGGTCGAGCTCATCCCCGATGGCTCAGGCGAGTTCACACGCAAGATGGGCATGCTGGTCGCAAAGGACAATCTCGGCTTCGGGATGCGCTCCTGGCGCTACGCCGCCCTGATCAACAATGGCGTGGTGGAGCAGTGGTTCGAGGAGGAAGGTTTCTCCGACAACTGCGAGGCCGACCCCTATGGCGTCTCATCCCCGCAAAACGTTCTCGAAACGCTGAAAGGAGCCGCATGACCTAGAAAACGTCTCACTGGTGCCATTGCCCGCCCCAAGAGGCTCCCTCGACAGGATTATCGCGCTCACCATGCAATCCTCAGCAAGCCTGCTTCAGCGCCAGAAGCAATCCATGGTCGCATCGCCTCAACTCATTGAGTCGATTCGCTTGCTGCAACTGGCGCATACTGAACTGCATCAGTTCGTGGAGCGGGAAATCGAGAAGAATCCGCTCTTGGAATCTGCGTCAAACGATGGCGGGCCTTTTGGCGATGTTTCGATTTCGGGAGCGGATCAGCGTGTCGGCCCACGCGCAAACGCCGTTGACGGACCGACCGGGGCCGGCTCGCCTGAACGGCTCGGGCAATGGAAATCACTTCGCAACACGACCAACAACCCGCCGGGTAATGGCCCTTCCCTCGACGAGTTTGCCAGCCTCGCCGAGACATTGCACGACCATGTCGCTCGTCAGATCGCCCTCACTGCGTTCACACCACAGGAGCGGCTGATCGCTGGCCAGCTTGCCGCCGATCTGGAAGACACTGGCTATCTTCGGGCAAACCTTTTGGAGCTGGCCGAGAGCCTGAATGTCCGGGAGGCTGATGTGGAACGGGTTCTCGGAACCTTGCAGCACTTTGATCCACCGGGAATTTTTGCGCGAACTCTCGGAGAATGCCTCGAAATCCAGTTACGCCAGCGAGACCGGTTCGACCCGGCAATGGCAGCTTTGGTTGCCAATCTTGAAATGCTTGCGCGACGCGATTTTCAGGCACTGAAGCAGCATTGCGGCGTCGATGAAGACGACCTTCTCGACATGATGCATGAGATTCGGGCGCTCGATCCCAAGCCTGGAAACCGATTCCAATCCGGTGCGTCTGAATCAATCATACCCGACGTCTGGGTCACGCCCTCGCCGGAAGGCGGGTGGCAGATCGAACTTGATCCGGCCACACTGCCCAAGCTGCTGATCAACCAAACCTACTATGCCGAAGTGTCGCGTCAAACTGTCCAAAATTCGAAAGACCAAGCATTTCTCAACGAATGCTTGCAAAACGCGAACTGGCTAATCCGCAGCCTCGATCAGCGCGCCAAGACGATTATTAAGGTTGCGGCTGAAATCGTGCGCCAGCAGGATGCCTTTTTGGAACATGGCGTCACCCACCTGCGGCCTCTCAATCTCAGAACCGTCGCTGACGCGATCGGCGTGCACGAGTCGACGGTAAGCCGGGTGACCTCGAACAAGTACATGCTTACCCCGCGCGGAGTGTTCGAACTGAAGTATTTTTTCACCGTCGCGATCGCGTCCTGCCAAGGCGGCGATGCGCACTCCGCCGAAGCTGTCCGCCATCGGATCAAAGCGATAATTGCCGCAGAATCTCCCGGCGACGTGCTTTCCGACGATGACATCGCTGTCCGGCTGAAGGAAACCGGCATCGATGTTGCGCGCCGCACCGTCACAAAATATCGCGAAGCAATGAACATCCCCTCCTCCGTGCAACGCCGCCGCGAAATGCGCTTGTGTCTTTAATGTGGGTCAAGGCAGCCAACCTCATGTTGCAGTGCATCCAAAGTGGAGACTTCGTTCATGACCCGATCCGCGGCAGGCGTCATGGACGCTGTTCTGCACGACCCAGAAAAGCCCGACCAACCGTCTGGTCCCGCATGGGGTGCGGTCATTTCGCTTTCCTTGGGCACCTTCGGGCTGGTAACGGCAGAGTTTCTGCCTGTCAGCCTCCTCACGCCCCTCGCGAATGATCTCGGTGTCACCGAGGGTGCGGCTGGACAGGCGATGACGGCGACCGCTATCGTCGGGGCGATCTCGGCGCCGACTGTGGCCATCATCACAAAGCGCCTGGACCGCAGGATCGTCATGTGGGCGATGACGCTGCTGCTGATCCTGTCGGACGTTCTGGCGGCCGGCGCGTGGTCGCTGGCGATACTCCTGACGGCACGCGTCGTGCTCGGCATAGCGCTCGGAGGCTTCTGGTCGATGTCGGCAGCAGTGGCGATGCGGCTCGTTCCAAGCCACCTCCTGCCGCGCGCCATATCGATCATCCTCACCGGCGTTTCCGTCGCTACCGTTTGCGCAGCTCCAATCGGCGCTTATGTCGGCGATATCTGGGGATGGCGAAGCGCCTTCATGCTCGCCGCAGTCGTCGGCGCCGCGACACTGCTGGTGCAACTCATAACCATTCCGAGGCTGCCTCCGGTTGGAGTGGCTAGCTTCCGCAGCCTGCTGGATGTGGCCAAGATTCCGATGATCAAGGTCGCGCTTTTGGTCGTCCTGCTGGTCGCTTCCGGCCACTTCGCCGGCTTCACCTATATCCGCGCCTTCCTCGAGAAGGTTCCCGCGCTGGATGTCGAGACGATCTCGCTTGTGTTGCTTGCTTTTGGCATCGGCGGATTCTTCGGCAATTTGGCCGGCGGGCTGCTGGCCGAGTACAGTCTCAAGGCAGTCGCGGCCCTTGCACCGCTGCTCATAGCGATAGCCGCTGTTTCGCTGCTGACGGCGGGAGCATCGGCCTCCGCCTCGGCGGTTGCGGTTGCCGCGTGGGGCTTTGCCTTCGGCGCAGTGCCGGTGGGATTGCAGACGTGGATGGTGTGGCGCGCCGCTCCCGAGCAGGCCGAAAGCGCGGGTGTGCTGATGGTCGTAGCGTTCCAAGTGGCAATCGCAGGCGGCGCGATTTTCGGCGGACTATTGGTGGACAATGCCGGGATTACCAGTGCCATTGCCTACAGTGCTGTTGCCACGTTCCTCGCTGCCCTGACAGTGTTCCTGCTCGGCCCGAAGCGCGAAACCTAGACCGCCTGACAGAAGAGGCCTCAGCAGCGCAACGGGACGAGAGATAAAATCGCATGCACGGCGCGGCGCGATTACGCATGGACCAGCGCAAGCGCCTCGCCGGCTTCACCTCCGGGTCATGGCGACCTTCGCCGCCAGACACGGGAACCTCGCCGGCACCGATTTCCATTTGGCGACGATGAGCGCTGCCAGCGCGATGGAACCCTTGCTGGCGGTCATATCCTTCACGACAACCCGGCATTCTGGGCGAGCGACAGCTACGCGCCGGCCTTGCCCGTCAGAACGCCGGTGAAGATGCCGCACGATAGCGCAGACAGGTCGCGAAATGCCAGTGGTGTCAACGGCGGCCGTATTGTCGTCGATCGCGCGAAGCCCTAGGCCGACGCGGGTGCTAAACAGCACCAACCAGGCAGATGGCATCATTAGGACGCGACATAGACCAGCAGTGAATGTCTTTCCGTCCGACGAAGGAATGCCGCTCGACCACCACAACATTCTTGCGCGCGTCTGGACGCCCCTCCTCGTTGGTGCTGGGCTATCTAGTTTTCACCCCGTCAGGCGCGATGCTGACGGTGCTCCAATGAAAATTGCCAAGTACAATTTTCAGGCGCTGCGTCATGCGGCGGCGAGCCTCTTCATCCAACAGAAGCTCTCGCCGAAGCGTGTACACACGATATGGGACACAGCTCGATCACGGTGACGTTCGACACTTATGGCCATCTTTTCGAAGATGACGCCGCCGATCAGACGGCAGTCGCTGAGATCGAGGCTCGACTGCTTTCCTAACGAAGGCTGCAACACGAGGCTGCATTTCCTAGCAAAAACAACGGATAGATCAGTCTCTGCCTCCGTTAGTCCTGGTTCGAATCCAGGTTTCCCAGCCAAACTGGATGCTCTGCGGACGAGACGGCACCCGGGGCTCGCTGCGAAGACAGCGCCGTAGTCGTTTCGGCAAGCAAATCGAACGGTTGCCGGAAGACAGCGCGAACCTCGCCGTTTTCCCATGTGCAGTTCGACAGCAGCAGATTCAGAAGCCGTTTCTTCTCACCTGGAGCCTGCCGGGCGAACAGTTGGCGGGCGTTCCGCGCCAACTCCAACAAGCGCACGCCATCATCCATGTATGATTCCTCGGCCTCGCCATGCCGCTCGATCTCACGGAGTAGGCGCGTCTGCTCGACTCGCCATTGCGCCGACATTCGATGGTAGAAGGCACTGTCGATGCGTCCGTCTAGCTTGTCCAGGTACATTGCCTGAAGCCGATCCTCGAGGCGCTTGTATTCCTTTTGAGATCGCAGGATCGCCTGTTCCTGCTCCTTCCGCTCATCGGCGTGGCTGGCTTTGAGCGCATCGCGGACCCAATCCAGCACTTCCTCATCGAAATGGAGCTTGTCCACCAAGGCGCCAAAGGTCTCGTCGAGGACCTCCTCGCGGACGTACTTGCGGCGGCACTCGGCATAGCCACCGCGGCTTTGTCGCTGTGACCGGTGCAGTGGTAGTAAATGTATTTGCCCTTCTTGATCTCGGCCACTACCGCGCAGCCGCACCTGGCACAGGTCATCAGCCCGCCGAAAGCAAATTCATAGCCGTAGGAGTGGATAGGCGTCGCGTGACGGCCGGCCAGCACGCCCTGGACCCGCTCCCACAGCTCGATCGAGACCAGCGGCTCGTGCTTGCCGTGGTGCAGCTTACCGTTCCATTGAAACAATCCGGTGTAGAGACGATTGCGCAGAATCGAGTGCACCGTGCTCACCGGAACCGGATGCCCACTCTTTGGATACACAAGGCCTTCAGCGTGGGCTGCCTTCGTGATTGCCTTGAGGGAATATCCGCCTTGAGTAGCGCTCGAACAGCCTCGTGATCATCGGCGCCAGCTCAGCGTCCGGTTCAATGACCTTCTTGCCGTCGCTCCCTGTGACGTTGAGATAGCCCAGCGGTGCCTTGGTAGGCCAGATCCCCTGCTCCGCCTTCTCCATTTGCCCTTTGCGGGCTTCCTCCGAGAGATTGTCGATATAGTTCTTCGCCATCAGCACCTTAATGCCGTGCATGAACTTTTCCGACGAGCGCGAGTCTTGCGAGAGGATCACGCCCTCCTTGGCGAGGTGGATTTCGACGTCGAGCTTCGTCGAGCGTCACCCAGTCCTTCAGATTGCGATAGAGACGGTCGGTCTTCTCAACCAACACAACCCGCACTCCGGGGTGCTTGCGCAGGTATTTGACCATCTCGTTAAAGTTGGTGCGCCCGCTGCTTTTCGCGGTTTCAACGTCGATGAACTCCTGGGCAATGCCAAACTGCTTCTGAGCCGCATACTCCCTCAGAAGCTTGCATTGGGCAGGGATGGAAAAGCCCTCCTTCTCCTGCTCTTTTGACGAAACACGAGCATAGAGCAGCGCTTTAACCAAGCCGCCGCGAACGGAGTTCTGCACGGTCTTCTTGACCATTTCTCAGCCTCGTCTCATGACCAGCGACGGCGGAGCGAGGCGAAACGTCTCGCTGATTCCATATTTTGCCATTCGGCGAGGAGGCGGAAGAACCCGGTGACGTTTTCCACGATCTGGCGCGCATCCTCCCTGTTGAGCTTTCGGCCGGTGCGCTGCTCGAACAACTGAGCCGTTCTATCCAGGAAGGCACCATCCACGGCGCGATTCTTTGGGGACAAGGTCGTCTCAACCGACCGACAAGCGTTCCTCGTTGTCTTCATCGTCCGTGCCCGGTTTCAGGCGCTTTGCAGCACCAGGCAAGGATCGCCGATCTCTCTCCGATCTCGAATGGCCGATGTGTACGCTTCAGCCGCCTTTTCCACGCCCGCGCCTTGGACGGCTAGGGGCTAACCCCCTACCCTTCCCTTTCCGGGCTCCGTCGGTTTGGGCGCGGACGAAAACAGTCCCAATCTGGCGACAGGAACCCACCTTCTTGGCCCAGCCGGACGACGTCATCGAATGCCGAGCGAATCTGCGGCCAGGGAAACTCGGCGCCTCCCTCCCGCACCTCGCTTTCAAGAAGCACCGCATTCAATTTGGCCGCTACGCCGCCAAGGGAGATAGCAGGTGCCGCAGCCAAGGCTTCGAGCAAATCATCGGCTCGGTCAGCTGCTTTCCTCTCTGCGTATGTCACGGTCGAATAGCCAATTCGCCTTTCGGCGGCATCCCAGCGGGCTTGATGAGCCGCCAAACGGGCTTCTGCATTGGCGCGAACTTCATCTGCGTCGGCATCAGCATCGAGCACCTCGCGGAGGGCCCGGATAGAATGAACCGTTACATTCTCGCCACCGGGCAACCGGACGGTCACACAAGGGTAGCCGATGGTCTCCGCTAGCGTGCGCTCCAAGTGCGCACTCTGATCGCAGAGGCGCTCGCTCTCTTCGTGAGCATTGCGCCATTCTCGCCAAATCGTTAGCGCGGGATCGGAAGGTACAGCTGGTGCCGGCGCCTTACCGGCAAGAGCGCTTCTTTCCCATCCTAAGATTGCAATCGCCGTTGCACCAAGTACCCTCCTACGGGTAACGAAAGACAAAGGCGTGGTATTGTCGGAATCAGCCATGATCCGAGCTCCCTGAAGCTTAGGTTGTGGTTAGGTCGGGCTGGGCGTGCTAGCGCTCAGCTCGGCCGATAAGGGAACATCATCTTATACAAATTGATTGACGTCAATCGGATTGATATAATGCAACATGCGCTAACGGTGGAGCAGTGTCGTGGCGCTCGCGCGATGCTTGGATGGAGCCAAGAACAGTTAGCTGAAGCAGCAACCGTTGCTCGACAAACGATTGCAGATTTTGAACGCGGGGCGCGTATCCCGATCGCCAACAACCTGACGAGTATAAGGCATGCTCTGGAAGGAGCCGGAATCGAGTTTTTATCCGAGAACGGGATCCGATACAGAGCGCGCAGGTAACAACGTTATTGAGCCGATTTCCCGGTTTTAGCTGATCTTGGGTGGCGCGATCCAAGGCCGTTTTTGGCCATTAGCGGTGTGGCAGCTTTTCGATCATGGTTGGCGATAAGCGGCCATTCACATCTAGTTCGTAGGTCGCCAGAACCGCTCCTCGACGACCGCTGGTTGGTCTCCGGGAACCCTGAAGCGCTCCTCCCTCACAGAAATGTCGAGGTGCTCGTGGAACAGTGCGACGTAATCGCGTTGGTCCTGAAAGTCGGACGGCACCTTGCCTAGCTTGGCGGCTACGTCGAGGGACGCTCCTCCGGTAGAGGTCACTGGGATGACTTTCGCATCCGGCTGAAGTTGCCTGAACATTTCGTATTCCGCGATGATTCCGCCCATGCCGCCGATGAAGACCGCCGCCCTGAACTCGTGCTCCTGGAACATGCGTTGCCGCATGAGCCTCAAGCTCGCCTCACGATCACCATTGAGCCTCTCTGTGAAAACGACATTCCGAAAACGCTTGTTGTCTTCGGGGAATTCGTCTTTGAAGAACTCGGACTGATAAAGCGTCACCCATTCCGCGTAGTCGATGCTCATGCCCTCGGACATGACGACGATCATGGGAGTAATCGCCGGATGGCCACCCCAGATAAGGCGCCTGCGCCCCAGCGCTACGTATGCGAGCGCGGACACCGCGGCGGTTATGGCAACGGTATCTGCTGTCGCCGCGAATTCCGGGCCACGCCGCGGATCGGGAACCCCTGCCGATAAGAAAATCGCGTCAGCCATTAGTCGTCCATACCTGCCAAGGCCCATCCTGCCTCGGACACTCGAATAGTCTTCACTGCCTTTATTTGCTCGTCGAGCCACGCGAGATGGGCGATCCAACTATCGCGAATTCCAATGTGATCGTAAACAAGTATGGGCACCTCGCCCTGCTGGGCCTTCTTTGCTTTTGTGGCGACGTCGTTTAATGTCTCCGCTGATGGGATACCGACGATCGGATAGGCCCAGATAAGGCGCTCGTTCAGCAGCCGCACGGCAATTGCCCGGTGGGCGCCCACGGCCTCGACCGCGGCGCCGATTTTCTCGACGTCCGCCCTGAGCTTTCCTGTGATCGACATGTACCGCGCGGCGATACTCATGCTCCGGAGCCGCTCGACGCGGAGCACGATCGAATCTGCCGTTGTATCGACGATCGGGCCGTCAGGACCAAGGAGTTCTTCAGGATCGAGATATACAGTCTCAGCCATATCCATTAGACGACTCGGCGTATGCTCCGGCCAGATTACGCGAATGACTTGGATCTCTTTCGCCCGGGCACGGCCAATCTCCTGCCGCGTCCATCGGCTCGCGAAGTAGCTGGGTGTATCAAGCATTACGACAACGTCGGAGTCGACCAGCCGATGCCACAGGACATCTTGGAAGGGCTCGCCGGGACGAATGTCATGCGTGTCGAGGAAAACGTCGAACCCCCGGGAGTTGAGGAGGTCATGAACCTGCAACGCCGCCGCCCTGGACTCCGTTCGTCTGTAGCTAACGAAGACCCGGCGTTGCGCGCGCAGAAGGCCGACGCATTCCAAGGCAGCTCCCGAAAGCTCTGTCAAATCCGGATCGTCGGACCGGCGTCGCAATCCGTTCGCGAATTGCAGCGAGGGCGGGATCGCGGCGCCAAAATCGCCCAAGTGATCAACCGTCGGGATGATTGGCAAGCTTGCGTCTTTGAGTTCGTTTGCGACTTCGACATCGACTTCCTTGTCACCTCCGAAATAAACGGCCGCAAAGGCGTTTCGAGGATCTCGCGCCCGAGCGGACTGGCCGTCATGAAGCACAACGTCGGTACCGACCGACAAACCAAAATCGGCGATCATCTCTCCGATCGTTGCCGCAAGCGCGACGCGCTCTTTTTCTGTCGGCGATCCAAGTATCGCTAGTTCGTAAAAACTCATCGACCTGCGAGCCCCGCGGCGGTTTCAATCCATCCGCCTATGTTCTTATGTCCGTGCTGCTGCGCATAGTCATACGCCATGCAGCGACTGGATATCTGGACGACGGCGTCAGTTTTGGGACCAACGAACCACAAGTCACTCTCTGGGATGGCTCGCGTGTAGTCAGAATAGGACACCCACTTTGCGCCGTTCCACTCGGCGAGATAGATCGAGCCATAGCTCCGGTAGACACCCATCTGTGCGAGTGGATCGTATCCCTTGGCGGAAGTGTATCCGTTCCTGTCTCTAACACCATGGATGTAGACCGTCAGCAGGCCGTTGCCCTTGATGATGCTGCGCGCGATCTCGTAGCGCACCCAGCGCCTCCGCCAAGTGTTCGTCCCAGTGAGCACGCAAGTCACCGATGTGTTCTCCAGTCCCTTGCGGAGAAAGGCCTTCAGCGTGTCGTCATTTTCGCGTTTGGAAGCCTCGAATACGCTCCTGTCGAAAAACCCGACGTCGACATGGTCAGGCTTCGCCACCCATGAGTTGCGGACATTCCACGCGCGCCAGACGTCGGATGAATAATGGAAAGAGAAGAACGTTCTACGCGCCACTGGCCGCTTCCTCGTCAGAGCGTCTGATTGCCGGAGAGGTGGATCCCTTTCCCCGCCGCGTCGAAGCTCCCAATCCCGCCAGTAGAGGCCTCATCGAGATGTCGGTAGAGCTCCAGATATTCATTGCCGTGCGTGACGCCACGGCCGTCGCGTGTGGGAATGACAAGGATGCGATTCAGGCTTTTGACCCCGTCCGCATACCCGATCTCCCAAGGACACCAACGGCTTCCCATGGAATTCTGGGTCGCGAGGAAGAAGAACATCTCCAGGTCGCGGATCTTCGCCTGGATCTTTTCCGCTGTTCGGCGATCCGGTCGCTCCGGCATCGTCCCGTCTTCCCAGTCGATGTAGACCTCCCATCCATTTCTGTGGAGGAAGCCCTGCAATCCCTTGGCGAGTTCGGCGTCAAGGTGGCTGTGACACAAAAACGCCGTACGTTTGTTTTGCGCCCGCCCTTCGCTCGCTGATTTCCTTACCGTCGAGTAGCTCGCCGAGCTACGAATGTCGTTTTGATCAATGGCCATGTAATCCCCTCGCTCGAGCAAGGATTCTTGCCTGATTCGGAAGCCTCAGGCGAGTTCCCTGCCTCGATCTTAAAGCGAAATTGTTCTCTGCGACCCCAAACGTAATTCAAGCAAAACAGTTAGAAGCACAGTGTTATTCAATGCAGAATTAGGTTTGAATTCATGCAAATTTTTTGGCTAAATATCTCTGCGCTTCTTTTTGGGATCTGACACCATTGACTCTATTGCAATTTGCATCGAATAGGACGATTGATCAAAAATCGGCTTGGCTGAGAGCTGTTCAACAGCCTGTTACGGAAGGGCTCTAATTCCAAGCCGCGAACGTATGCTTCGAGACACGCTAGCCGACTGTTAAAGGTCCGGGATTGGGCCATTGCTGCCTGGCAGCCCTGGGGCCGAAACCGGGCTGTCGTTTGTTGGCGGCAGTCACGCAGATAGCTGCCGTTCTACAGCCGACCCATTTTAGCCGTTCGGCTCCCAAGTCCGAAGTCCTTGCGGCCACTCGTGGTGAGCAGGCGTGACACGCTGCCGTTCATTCTGCATGTATCCCAAGAAATTCTTCGCTTGTGCTCGCTCTGGCAACCAAGCTTCACGTGAGAAACCGCTTTTTAAACGCACCTCGCACATGGTGTGCGCCACGTGGCAACCAAGCGCTGGCAGAACTGGGCATCGTGCAATACGCCTTCCGCTTGGACAGTGCCAGAGCGATCTTCTTCCGGCTAGAAGGCATAACCCAAACACCCAGGTGTTGCCCGTTCCAGCAACCGGAACAGGTGCAGCGATCGAGTAAATTGAGGGCGACTACCCGCCGCATTTGGCGAACGAAATCTCGTTCGCCAGCCTTTTCCGTCACAGCCTGCTACCTAAGCCCTTAGACGAATAGCTTCTTCTACCCAGGATTCAATGTTGTTTTTGATCGTATCGTACACACCCTTACTGTCTATCCCGCCTGGATCGTAGGTTTTGGCCCAATTGGTCAAGGGCTTTTCGTCGGCACCAACGGTAAATGTGCTGAATGGATTGGCGCCTTTTGCACTTGCATTGCCATTTCTATCCAGCAGACGATGAACGTGGATGCCCACTAGCGCCTTGCCATTATCGAACGCATACTTAATTTCGTGCCTTACCCATTTCCGCGACGCTGTGTTGGCGCCGATGAGGACAATGACGGTGCTCCGACCGACCATGTTCCCAGCTATCCAATCCGCCACGGCCTTGTCGCCTTTGCGCTTGATTTCCTCAAACTCATTGGCAGACACCAGCGCCTGCCCCTCAATTGCGCCGATGTTCTTGACGGTGCTAACCCGCCAATTGTCTTCGTCGTAGTAGAAACTGTAGAAGCATTTCCTTGCCATGAATTCACCCTCGCAAATCAAAGAGTAAGTTCACCAGAAATCTGCCGATACGACAACCGAAATCATTTCGTCCGGAACATTTTAACCGATGGTTGTTATTGCACGTTGCGATGGCTCCGGCGCGCGCTCCGGCTGATCAAAGGCCTGCCTTCAAGCCCTGATAGGCAAATCCCGACAGGCAGGGAGCCAGGGCTGGCGGACCGGGTCACAAGTCAATTTGCAAGTCCCCGGAGCGAAGTCCGTTGCCCTTGGATGGCTAACACGCGCGGATGTCGACAAGCCTGTTTGGCGAGTTGTCTGCTTGCTCATGGCTTCGGTCGGCTGATAAGTTGAGTTGCCCGAAGGTGCTATAGAGGGAGCGCGCTGACTTGGCTTACGAGTGGGACGTCTTCATCAGCTATCCCCGCCACGGTCAGGTTGGAACATGGGTTAGCAATCACTTCGCTCCTGTACTGCGGGAATGCTTAGACTCAGTGCTCCCTCAGCAACCACGGGTGTTCATCGACAACGGAATTGAGACCGGCGTCATCTGGTCCGACGTGCTAAAGCAGGCCTTGCTCCGCAGCCGTCTGCTGGTTGCCATCTGGACCCCGCCGTTTTTCCGCTCACACTGGTGCATGTCCGAATGGGAAAGCATGCTTGCGCGCGAGGCCTTTCTAGCCGGCGGGCGGCCACCGCGCGGACTTGTCTACCCCGTGGTCTACTCCGATGGGAATCACTTCGCGCAGAAGGCAAAGCAGACCCAGTTCAGGCGCGACCTGACAGCGTTCACCTACCCCTATCCTGGCTTTAGAGACTCGGCCGCCTACCTCGCTTTTCACGACGCGATGATGGCCATTGCGGCGGATATCGAGACGCATCTCCAGACGGTCCCGCCTTGGCAGGCGGATTGGCCAATCGTGGAGCCCCCGGTTGAGGCACCACCCCCCGTTGCGTTACTGGAGCTTTGACGTTGGCTGGTAGCGTCGTAACGTTCTACTCATATAAGGGCGGCGTCGGCAGATCTTTCGCCCTCGCTAATGTCGGCGTGCTGCTGTCCCGATGGGGCTTCCGGGTTCTCTGTATTGACTTCGACCTTGAGGCACCAGGCCTGTCGCACTTCTTCGGCTCTGTGGCACAGGACGACCAGACGCGCGACTGGTTTGGCGAGGGGCCCGGTCTGGTTGAGCTCGTTGCCCGCTACAGAAGAGACCCCGGGGCACCGCTTGCTTGGCGTGACCACGTCCACCGCTTAAGCTCCCCGTCGCTTGGGGGAATCTCGCTGATGAAAGCGGGCCAAGCCGATCGGACATATTCCCAGCGCCTGCGCCGTCTGAATTGGAAGAGCCTTTACCGCTCGGGTCTCGGAAGCGCGTTGGAGCGGATGTTCGGCGAGTTGCGGGATGAGTTCGACTACGTCCTGATCGACGCCCGCACGGGCGTCACAGACTTTTCTGGCATCATTGCTGCGCAACTCCCCGACGTGCTCGCATTTCTGTTCACCGCAAATGAGCAGAGCCTCGAGGGCTCGATCGAGGTCGCACGGCGTGCGGCCAAAGCCCGCAACGGTCTCGCCCTGGACCGTTCGCGGCTCCTGCTCCTTCCGATACCTGCGCGCTTCGAAACCCAGTTCGAGCATCGGATTTCGATGGCGTGGCGGGACCGGTTTGCGACCGAGCTTGCTGAGTTCTATCGGGGTTGGGCCGGGCCCACGGACTCGACCGCTCGGCTTATCCAAGCCACCACCATCCCTTACGTGCCCTATTGGACCTTCGGGGAACGGCTGTCCGTCGTCGAGGACGAGACCGCGGACCCCCTCGGCATCAACTACAGCCTTGAGACCCTTGCCGCGTTGCTCGCTCACAGGCTGGGCCAGACGAGCCTTATGCTGGAGAGCCGCGACGATTACGTGGCCGCCGCGAGGCGCATCGCTGCCGGCAGTGGGCGTTCTAGGTCAGACGTGTTCCTGAGCTACGACCATGTTAACACGTTCGCGGCCGAAGAAATGCGGGAGGCGCTTTCGAAGCGGGGGCTTTCGGTCTTCATGGACCGTTATGAGCTTCAAGCCGGAGAGCCGTCTGAGGCGGCGCTGCGATCCGCGATTGAGGCGTCAGACCACATGCTAGTATTGGTCGGGGACGGCACGCGCGAGCGTCGTTGGCAGGAATTCGAGATTCGCGCTTTCCAACGGCAAGCCGCGACCGACGGGCACTCTAGATTCATCGTGCCGGTCTTGCTGGATGGCACGCCCACCTCGGCAATACCCGACCTTCTGCGCCACATGCAGTATGTCACCGTTAGCCTCGACTTCGATTCCGCTGCGAGAAAAATCGTAAACATGCTTAGGCCAGCGCAACTGGAGCCCGGGCCCCGTCCCGGGCGGAAGTGCTACATCAGCTTCGACGCCGCGCATGACATGTGGCGGGTTCAGCAGATCCGGAATATGGGTCGAATCGAAACGCAGCCGATACTGGATCGGGAGGCCTGGAACAAGGTTCTCAGGCGTGGCGACAAGGCCATCACTGCCTGGGTTGACGACAACATGCGTGGGAAAGAGTGTCTGATCGTGTTGGTCGGTGCCCAGACCGCTGACCGAAAGTGGGTGAGGTACGAGATAGAAAGGGCATGGCGCAACGGCCTCGGCATCCTCGCGATCCACGTTCACAATCTCAAGGACCGGGACGGGCGGTCCTCAGAAAAGGGGGCGAGCCCCTTCGATGCGCTTTTGATTGAAGGCACTGCCATGGACGCCCAGACCTACGAGCCCCCGTTTACCGACAGCGTTGCCGTTTATGAATACATCCGGGATAATCTCAGCCACTGGATATCTCATGCCGTGGACGCGCGACGACACCGAAGTTGACGCGCAAGGACGCAGCGTTGAGAACGATGGCCAGTTCCATTTTCCTTTTCCATCACAGCAAGAAATAGGAATTGGTTGCGAACGGGATCCGGGCGATTGAGAGCAAAGATCTTTTCGATAAGATCGATCTGAAATTCCTCATGAGAGTGAGGAGACGACAGCTCCTTTTCCCGCGATCCGCCTCGGCAATGCGGCTTGGCCCATGCCGAAAAGCGCAGTGGCCAGTCGAAACAATTGACTGGGTATACAATCTGGCGCGCCGCGCATCCGATATCGCCCGCTAATACAAGGCAGCGGCAGCTAATATGATCGACATTACGAGCTTTGAACGTCCGACCTTAAGACGCGTTGGCTGACGTTCGTGGACAGGGCCCGCGAACATCCGCTTCTGGGAGAAAGCAAGTTTTGTCTGAACATCTCAGATTGGGCGCATACCAGACGTTCAGTAGCTGACTGACCGCGCCTCAGTCGCCTCATCCCTCCACATCGTAGAGCGGAGAACCTGCCAGGTCGAGTTCACCGCGCGCCTCGATCTCTAAAAGATACCGAGCCTTGGCTAGGCGGTCCGCTTCCCCCACCGCAGGGTAGCCGCAGATGGCGAGCAGCGCCCTCTCCTCCTCCCGACTGGCTTTGTCGGACTCGCTGCTGCCGCCGCTCATGGCATGTAGAGCCTCACCGAACGCAGCATAAGCTATCTTGTGCGCCTCAATCAGCGCTCGCAGACTATCGGACGGTCCTCGGTCTCGACCTGGCGGCTTAGTACCGAGCGCCGTCGCCGCGCCTGTCGAGGCGACGACTGCGCTGCCAGAGCCGAGGAGCAAGGCGCGGCGGTTGATCCTAGACGTGGCGAACTCTCCCATTTGCTTTGATGGCGATCAGGCCAGTGACGTAAAACCATCAGACCGTAACACGACGCTTTGCGCATTCGTGTCAGCATGGAGCGACCCCTGGCGGCGGCGCTAGCCCGGCTGGACGGCGCGGCGCCCGCATCTCGGACAGGATACCGCACCCGACCGCCTTGCGATGGAAGCTTCGATTTGGTGGCGGACGTGTCGCGACCGGCGCGCCTCCATTGGGCCGTGAAGCCTATGCATCTGCAGTGCGGAAGATGGCAACAGCCGACAAGCCTGCGCTCGGCCGCCATCCTACGGCCGACGCGGCAACGTCGCTCTCGGGCAGCGGCGAAGGGCGGCGCGGCAGACGTGCCGACCGCCCATCGCGAGCCAACGCTGGCCAGTTCAGCGAAGGTTCTCACGTTGACTATCGACCAGCTCGTTATCAACCGACGAGGGGCTATCTCAGCGGGTCGTCGCTGACCTGCTCCCCTTCCCGGCCTTACCCTCCTTAAGCGCCGGCAAAGCCGCCGCACATTGCATTAAGCCGTGGAAATGGCTGAGAAATCGCGATTCTCGGAATGTGCAGTAAACTTGCGCACATTGCAAAGTCATCTTCTAAGCTATTGAAAAACAAACGACCCAACCGGCGCGCAATGTGTGCGCTTTTATCCTGCCATCTTAATCGGTTGTGTTTGGCGATACTTAATAACCATCGTCGTTCCTCCTTCAGGCTGCGATAATATACGAATCTATTCTCTTTGCTACGATTCCGCTTTTGAACGTCGAGTTCCGATGCGCTGTGCAATCTTCCGCGCTCTGCGACGGGGTTGGTCGGCTGCAGTGGTGCAGCGCTCGAACCGTCGTGGCGCACTTTTCGATCGGACTGACGGAGCATCCTCACAGGCAATCGAGCGCGGTGCGGCCGTCTGTCGATCGGCGCGGCCGCAGGCAGGATAACGTGCGTTCCGTCGTTCCTGGTCTGCATCGGTCCTCATCCGCCGGGGCGGATCTCCTTGTTCAGATGGCGTCCGTCAGCGTGCCGTCACCATGGGTTTCATTTGCCGCCGAGCCGCTCATCGATGCGCTCCCAGCAGCTTGCGGTCCTTGATATGGGCGCGCCGCGCGGTGGCGTCCTGGCTCGCGGCCGGATCGCCGACGTAGAACGTGCCGTCGCTCCACATGGCGTGCATGATTACCGCCAGCTTGCGCGCCACCGCGACGCAGGCCTTGCGGTGACAGGAGCGTTTGGCGATCTCCCTGCCCCAGTACTTGACCTTGTCCTTGCCCTTGAAGCGCGTCATCAGTCCCGACGCCGCTTCGTAGAGTGCGCGCGGCACGTCCGCGTCGCCGGCCTTCGAGATGCGTCCCTGAACATCGATCGACGTGCCCGACTGCCAGCGTCGCGACGTCAGCCCGAAGTAGGCCGCGACGTCGCGCGAGCGGCGGAAGCGCGTGGGATCATCGATCGCCGTCATGAACGAGAGCGCCGTCACCGGGCCGACGCCGGGGATGGCCATGAAGCGCCGGCACGGCTCGCTGCGTGCCACCATTTTCACGACGACATCGTGCAGCCGGCAGTACCGCTTCCACAGCGCCGCGGTAGCAGCTTGCGACTTATAATGAGCCTGTCGGAACCAGCCGGTGCGCATGATATGCGCGATGCAGAGCGCATGCCTTATCGGTTTTGTTGCGCTACGCCGACATCGCGGCGCATACGTGCTGCGTCTCCAGGCGGACGGCCGGAGGCCGAGTTTATTGAGTTTGGGATGCAGCGAGGGCGACAACGCAGGCCTCGTGGCCCAGACGCCGCAGGCGCGGCAGAAACGACTTAAACGCGGCAAACAGCGAGTCAGGGCCAGTCACAACTGTTGTCTCAAGATGCCGTGCCAAGAAAATCGACGACGCACACCCTTCTCATCCATCGCGGCGTCCAGCTCACAAAAGAATTCTATCAGACGCTTCTGCGTTGCGCTGCCAAGGGGCAGCCGGTGCTGGCTCGACCGCGCACCGCGAGAGACATCTCCGCTAGAGCCGGCTTTGATGTAGCCACCAGTTCGCAGGAAAACGGCTTTGTTGCGTAGCTTCAAAAAGCCGTTGGATCGAAATCGGATGAGGTTGGGCGTAGTCAGGCGGTGGATCACGGCCGCTTCTGGCGATATCAACGTCGGAATTAAACATGAGGGAATAAACCGTCAATTGCAGATCGCTAAGCATGTAGTGTAACCGCCGGAAATCTAAACCAACCGATTCCAAGAGTACTTGATGCCGCACGAGTCCCCATCGATCGATTTCCACGAAGTGCGAGCCCTCAACGGGCGCCGCTCGGAGGGGTTCGAGGAACTGGTTTGCCAACTCGCGGGCCTTGAGGAGCGAGCAGCCGGCAGCGAATTTATTCGCAAAGGCAAAGGCCGCGATGGCGGGCTCGAGTGCTTCGTCCGGCTCGCCGATGGCAGCGAAATCGGCTGGCAAGTCAAGTATTCGTGGTCCTTTGACGCAAATCTGATTGGCAGCCTCGACAAGTCCCTCGCCGCTGCTCTGGCGAAGCATCCGAAGCTAACTGTCTTAACGGTATGCCTGCCCTTCGACCTTTCTGATGCCCGTGGCAAGGCTGTGACCCAACGGGCGGCATATGAAACTTGGCGAGCCAATCGAATCGCAGAGGCCGCCAAGAACGGCAGGTCCTTGGAAATCAAGCTGTGGGACGCACATGCCCTTGGAGAGCGACTCACCTCCGATGATCCGAGGCTCTCTGGTCGCCGTCTATATTGGTTTGGAACGCAGCATCTGACGGCCGACTGGTTCGCCGAGCAATTCGGGCGCGTAAGGTCTAACCTGGGGCGCCGGTATACCGCGGAAACCAATGTCGCCTTGCCTGTTCGGCGCGCTCTGGTTGGTTTGGCACGCAATGCTGAGCTTCTGCAGGAACTTGCAGACCATCGTAGTAAGTTGCTGGAGGTAACAGATGGGCTCAAGCGCACCGGCATCATGACGGCCGAGCAGGCGGAAACTATTGAGGCCGCGGCTCGCTCACTGGATGCCATCGAGGATCTCAGCGCTGACCAGTGGCCAATAAGTACTTGGCAAGGGAAGGCGCATACAGCCCTTGAGGTTGCTCGTTCGCTCTACCACGCGGAGTTGGAACGCCAAGACCAGACGGCTGAAGATTCAGGGCGGCCCGAACGATCGCATTACTCGACATTCCGGCAAGCTCTTGAGGCTTTCAACGCTCTTGTTGACACGCTAGAGGATCAGCCTTGGCTGGTGGCCGTTGGTGCGGCTGTCCTGGTGACTGGCGAGGCGGGTGCCGGCAAATCACACCTGCTCGCAGACGCCTGTGCCTACCAGCTGCAGAAATCCCGCCCCGCACTGCTGTTCTTAGGGAGCAGTCTTGTCGACACGGACATCTGGTCCCAGCTCATTCAACAATTGGGCCTGCCATCTTACTACACGCGCGATACATTCCTTGGGGCTCTCGACGCCGCCGGTGAAGCTGCTGGTTGCCGAAGCCTGCTTATGATCGATGCCATAAACGAGCGGCATGGACGACAAATATGGCCGGATCGTCTCGGCGGCTTTCTCTTCGACGCTGCCAAGTACGCAAACGTCGCGGTCGTTTTCTCCTGTCGGTCAACCTACCTCTCACAAACCTTGCCATCAGACCTTGGCGCGCGATCCCCCTTGGAGCTTGAGCACACAGGCTTCTCAACTTTCGATGCGCGCGCATTTTTGGCTTTGCGAGGCATCATGTTGACTGAGCATCCATTTCTCGATGTCGAACTCCGAAATCCACTGTTCCTCAAGACGTGCTGCGACGCGCTAGAGCAGGAAGGCAAAACTCGCTTCCCGAAAGGTCTTCGCGGCGTCACGGCCGTCTTCTCAATGTACCGAGAGGCTGTATCTGACGCCATTCAGCGACGAATGAATCTGAATAGTCGGCGACGGATAACCGAGCGCGCCATAGACGCCTTGGCCCACGAGATTGAATCCACCCAAGATCCGTATATTCCCGTCGACCGAGCGTTCGAGATTATTGACGAGATCCACGAGGGGAAGGGCGACCAAGACAGCGACCTTTTGCATCAATTAGAAACAGAGGGCGTAATCTCGATCGAACCAGTCCCCGCTGATGAGACTTCAGATCCCGATCTCCAAGACCACGTCAGGTTCACGTTCGAGCGTTTCGCCGATCACACTGTCGCACGTTCAATACTCGACGAAACTCTGGTCGAAGCACGGCTACCGTCTCCGCTATCGCCAGACAGCCCGCTAGCGCGCGCTTGTGTGCGAGGTGGTCTTCCTTGGGGGGTGCGCGAAGCGCTGGCAGTTCAGCTTCCTGAGCGCACTGGCGTGGAGCTCCCCGACGCGTTGGCAAACATTCCCGGCGTAATGACCAGGAGCCTCATAACACCGGAAACGGTGCGATTGCGGGCACCTTCGAGCATCACCGAACGTACTCTGGAACTACTTGAGGACTCTGGCGGCGTAGACGCCCGTTGGGATGCACTCGTGCGGCTAAGCATCGATTCTGAAAGTACGTTCGATGCGTACTGGCTACATGAACTTCTGAAGGTCATGAAAATTCCCGAACGCGATGCCGATTGGTCGATCTTTGTCGCAAACTACGGCGATGACAGCTCAAACCTCGACAACTCGGCGGCAGCGGACCTCATTGCATGGGCAAGAGACATGCAAGCTGGAGAAGCTGATCCGAACATTGCGCAGCGCGCGGCGATAGCGCTTACTTGGTTTCTTTCGACCTCAAGCCGGCGCGCGCGAGATACGGCGACAATGGGTCTCGTGAATCTCTTGACCATGTTCCCCGCCGTGGCAGACGAGTTGTTAGAGCTTTTCGATGGCGTCAACGATCCCTACGTTGGAGAGCGTCTCAGTGCATCGCTCTATGGGGCTGCTCTCCAGGGCCGCTGGCGTGCTGACGCCATAGGCGTCATCGCCAAAAGAGTAGCGATGCAGTTCTTCCAGCGTGGCCCGTTACCCTTAGACCTTCTGTGGCGCGACCATCTTTCCTCCCTCTTAAGGTACGCAGAGAGCAGAGGATGCACCGATTTTATTCCGGGCGGCGTCAACACCCATCCGCCCTTTTCTAGCAATTGGCCGCTTGAACCGGTACCGGACGCCCAGATCGATACGTATACCCGTACGTACCGAGACGGCGTGATACTGAGCGATGAGATCGTGTCCTCTACGGGTCATCACGGGGACTTCGGATCTTACGTCATCAAGTATGCCGTAGGGGGCTGGAGCCCAGCCGGCCGTGAGGAGACGACCCCTCCATCTTCCGCGGATCTGTACTCACTATGGCGCGCTGAATTTGATTCTTATTCGACACCCGAAATGGTGCACTTGTTCGAAGAAATGGATGCGCTCCGGGCCAAGGGTCCGGAATGGGCCTATGCCAGCGGCGATAGCGCAAAGGAGCATCAGAGGATCGAGGAAAAGTTTCGCGATACGCTAGGGACTGAGCGGTTTGAGCGATACCGCGTGATGGCGCGTCACTGGCGACCTTCGGCTGGTTGGGGTGAAAATCCTGCCGAGTTCAATGTTGCCTGGGCGCAGCGTTGGGTCTGCATGCGCGCCCATGATCTCGGTTGGAGCGAAGGGCTCCACGGCCAGTATGACCGCTCGTGTGGTCATGGACGGACCAGTCATAAGAGCGAACGCATAGGCAAGAAGTACCAGTGGATCGCACTGCACGAGCTGATGTCCAGGATCTCCGACAACTGCGCTGCATCGAAAGGGGATTGGACCGCGCAGTATCGCGAAACAGTACGGCGGCTTCGCAAAATTGATCCGTCCCGGCTGATGGAAGAGAGCCACGACTGGGGCTGGGCGTCGTTCAATGAGCCAACGTTCTGGATGCCAGTGATTCCGAGGAAGGCAGCGATGGATCGTGATGCTGCCTGGGAGTGGCTGGATGCCGACCGCGAGCTGCTCGACGGCGCCTGCTTTGTCGACCTTAAATCGGATCACAACGGTCAGAAGTGGCTGCCGTTGGGGGGCTTTCAACATTTTCGGTTGCGAGGCACAACCCAAGAAACCGAGCGAATCCTGCGTGAAACATGGCTTCGGCTCGAGTGTCTTATAGTGCATATCGGTGATGAATCTGTTGGTCTTGACCAGCTTAAAGATGCTCTCTTTTTGGGAAATCACGATCTCGGACTGAACCAGGATGGCCAGGACGATTGGTATTTGGGCGAGTACGACTGGCGCAATGACCGCGATCCGCAGTGGTCACGCTGGTGGGGGAATCGCCAACACCGACGAGCTGGCGTCGAGGCGGCCGCAACAACGGTTCAGTTTCTTCAAGAAGCGGGGAGTTATGACCATAGTCTGAAACAAAACTTCTCGGTGCGGTTGCCCGCCCCGTGGGTGATCCAGGCGCTCGGACTGCGACTCGCCGATGGCCGCACGGTTCGATACGTAGACTCGCAGGGCACGACGCGGGCGTTCGATCCGTCAGCAGAGCAAGCGGGGCCGAGCACGGTACTCGTGGCCCGCACGGAGTTTTTCCGGATGTGTCAGGCTAAGGGCTTTCGTCCGATCTGGGTGCTGGCCGGAGCCAAAGAGGTCTACGACAAGCAAGACTCGGATCTGTTCGGTCGCCGAAATTTTACGAACGTCTACACGGTTGATGGTGACACGGTTGTTTGTCGACTGAAAAAAGCTGAGTACGAAGGAGACTCGCCTTCGCGATAGGATCGCAAGGGCCGGCTGCCCTGGCGCCGAGGCAGAGAAAGTAGTCATTTGGCGCTGACGGCAAGCCCGCAGCAGCCGCTTAAGCGAAAGCGACGTTGCGAAGTCTCTTGGCTGCGTGCGCTTGATGCTGCGCGGCGAACGCTGGTGAGGGTCACGGCGATGGATCAAGCTGATCACAAGAAAAGAGACTCATCATTGAAAAGCTGTTGGAATGATGTCGAGGGGCCTAGTACTATCGCTCTGATTGTATTTGGATAATTTGTACCGGCCTAAAAACACATGGCTGGATGGGGGCCGGCGCCGGTAAGCTCGATGCGGGAAACGCGCCGCCTAGCGTTGCCATAGAGATCCTGGCGGAGAAGACGGCGGCCTTGGCGAACACGACGATCAAGCCAACAACGATCACCCGCGTGGGCTATGAGTATCAAGACCTCGTAGGGATCGAGGCGCTAATTCGCTTCTATCGGGATCCCAAGACTTACAGCTGGGTTGAGCTTGAGGCTGACAAGACAGACAGCTCGCTGGATGATGTCGTCGTGGCTCGCAGCGATGGATCGCTGGAATACTACCAAGTTAAGTTTACGGTGGACCAGATCGACTATCCACTCACCTGGAATTGGTTACTCGAGAAGAAACCCAGGGGAACCTCGCTTCTCGGCAAGTGGGCCAACTCTCTGAAGAAGGTGGCCAAGCAAGGTTCTATCCATTCCGCAAGTCTTAGAACCAACCGCATCCCTGACGCTGATGTTGCCGCGAGCCTGAAAGGTCCTTTGCTATCGCTCGACCTCGTTCCCAGGGACACAAGGCTACGGCTTGAGAAGGAGTGTGGTGGTCGAGAAGCGGCATTGGCGTTTTTCGGGAAGTTCGAGTTTGTCCACAGCGCACGGAATTTCGACGCCTATGAAAGCCACCTTCGTGACCAGCTCGTGCCGACCGACATGGAAGCGAGCGGTTGGCTCTATCTTCGGGAACGTGTCAGGCGATGGACAACGCGGCGTAAGGAGCCGAAGCCAGCGGGCCGAATCCTTTACGAGCACCTCACTCAAGTCATTTCGCGTGGACGCCCCGAGCCCATTCGACAGGACTTCCGCGTCCCCGTTGGCTATTCTGTTCCCTCGACGACCTTCCATACCCAATTTTCACGGCGGATCAGCGATCCGAAAACGCCAGTCTCAATCGTGTGGGGTACACCCGGCCGTGGGAAAAGCACCTATCTGAGCTACCTAACTGACGTACTTCGCAAATCGGGGGTGCCGGTCATTCGGCACCACTACTTTCTAGCGGATGACGATCCTACAACCGATCGAATGTCATTCGTCGCTATCGCGGGTTCGCTCATCAACCAGCTCTTCGTTCTCTATCCGGAGGCGACCAGAGGACGCGGTGACGAGTACGATAAGCTTCAACACATCGTTTCGGCGGCCGCCCAACATTTTAAGGACCAGTCGAAGCGATTGTACATCGTCATGGACGGATTGGACCATGTCTGGCGTGACACCGCCAAGACCGACCAGTTGAACCATATATTCAACGCTCTCTTGCCGCTAGCGGACAACGTTAGCTTGATAGTCGGGACCCAACGAGTACCCGACAATCAACTGCCCAACAGGCTCGTTCGCAAGGCAAAGCTATCGGACTGGATCGAGATCCCAGCCATGGATGAGGTCGCCGTCCACACCTGGGTAAAGACTCAGGATGCGGCTGGTAGGGTCATCCTCAAGGGGCACAAGCGGGGAGATCGGCGCGACGAGCAAGTGTCTGAGATCGCTTCCAGTTTCTATTCGATATCACAGGGCCACCCGTTGCACCTAATCTACGCGTTCGAGAGCGTTACCCGAAACGGAGCGCCCATTTGGCGTGACGACGTTGACCGGATACCGCCGTGCCCCGATCGTGACATCCGGAGCTACTATGGAAGCTTGTGGACCGGGCTCACGCCCGCGGCGCGAGATACGCTTCACATGCTAGCCGGCTCCCAATTCCACTGGCCCAGTTCGGGAATTCGTCAATGCGCCGGTGGCTACGAGGAAATCGACTTTCTGCTCGAGCCGAGAGAGTCTGGCATGGTGCCGTTTCACTCGAGCATCTTCGCGTACGTCCGCGAAAGATCCGATCATGCTGATGCATATCAGGCCCTGTTGCCGCGAGTTACAAGTTGGCTCGAGACTGCAGCGCCGGCGTTCTGGCGGTGGGGTTGGCTCTGGCTCAGCAAGGCAAGACAGGGACAGTACGAAGACCTTATGCGAGAAGCAACCCGCGCCTGGGTTATCGAGTCGCTCGCAGAAGGATGGCCTGACCACCAAATTGCTGCGATCTTGGGTGTGGCGGAACGCAGGGCCTTTGATGAAGGTGATCTGCCGAAGACGGTTGAACTCAGGTTGCTCAAGATCCGCGTTTTAAACGGCGCCGAATTTCAGGTCTCGGACAGCGCATCATTTGTTGCGGCAGCCATTCAGGCTTCCTCGAACTGGCAGCAACTGCGCAACCTCGCGGACAACTACAGAATCTCCCTCGCAACGAGGTTTCGCTTCTCCCCACGATAGCGCCGCCCGACCTCAGGGAGGAGCTAGGTACTGCTGCATTGCAGGAGTTGGCCAGGCGCATCAACGTATGGATCGAGCTGCGGCACAAATCTGAACAGGACTTCATTGCGCTAGCACGGCTCTTCGTCAAGGCTGCGGCATATGTCGGTGGAGACTCCGTCGAACGAGCATTGAGGTTCCTTCTGGGATTTCGAGAACCCGAAGAATTGATCCGGTTTTTTGTTCAATGGCTTGGGAACGCGGACAACCTCGACGGACTGATCTTTGTTCACGGCAAGCTTAGGGCCAAGAAGTGGGAGGACGTTCGCCGCGCAATATACGATGAGGTTGTGCGAACCTGCTGCGTCATCGGGGCGGACTTGACCACCCGTTTGCCTGCGCCGGACGAAGCAATAGCGCCACTCTCTGCCTGTTGGTTTCGCCTGCACCGGCCGACCGTTTCTCACGAGATGCTTCTTCCGGTTGCTGCACCCAACCTTTTTCGCGACGACCATCGATTTGGACGAGACCTCGGATTGGAGGTCTTCTTCGTAAATGTGTTCTTCTCCGCCCTTGCGACTTCGCTAGTAGCAGAAGGCGATCATTCGTACGTGTACCCTGGCGTGCCCCGCGGCGACATCGGATGGATGCGTCTCGCGATCAACACGCTCGAAACGATTGCAAGGCAGGTCTCGCGTGGGGAACTCGGCGGCTTTTCTGCACCATGGCTCGGGGCGGCGGACGTGGCCGAGCTCAAGCATGGGCCGAACACTGAGAACGAATATTTACTCTACGCGAGTTTCAGGCGAGCGCTTCTCAAGATTGCGCTCGACCTTCACCTCATCTCAGCGGACGGTGCGACCTCCAACGTCAGTAGCGGAGCGCTCGAGATTGCGCGCGCGTCGGTCCACTGGTCGGACGAAATATGGCTAGCGGAGAACGTAGAAAACCAAAAGGCGATTCTTGACGCCACTGGTGCGGCTACTCTTGTGAAGGAGGCTGCGGAGAAAGAGGCCGCTACAGTTACCCAGTTTCACGAACGATGTGATCGATGGGTCGAGCTGGCCCGGTTCTGCGACCTTTACGAGTTGGACGGCAGCCGCCAATTCATGGTGCGGGCATCAGAATGCCTGATGGGATACGGATACCACAAGGACCTATGGGCGATCGACGTTCTCGATGCCGTGAGGGAGGTCCATCAAGCCGGCGCCCGTCCAGCTCTCCCGTTCCTCAAAGACCTCGTACCGATTATCGACGAGATTACCGAGTTCACCGATGGCGATGAAACGGACTACGCCCGCTCGGCAATGATAGAGGTTGTGGCGCAAACCTGCCCCGATCGACTGCCTCAGTTCTTTCGTCACTATCTCGAAAATGACGAGTGGCGATACGCCGATGAGACCTTGCAGCAATTCACGCACGTGCAGGGATTTGAGTCGGAGTTTGAGCGCGCGCTGCCTGAGACGTATCTCGATCATCACACGCTATCCCAACTCGAGAAGGAAGCTCAGAGAAGTTCAGTGGCAACATCGATTCATGCCGCTCAAATAGCATTTCTCGGTGGCAAGCCAGAGGATCGGCACGAACGGCGAGGAACAGCTAGGAAAAAGCCGCGCAAGCCCCGCCGGGATCCAACCAGACTGGGATCATCCGATTTTTCGGGGTTGGTAAAAGTCGTATCGGGCAATTTTCCCTACGAGCGCCGCAAGGAGTTTATGGGCGACTGGCTTTGGCATTGGACGGATGCCGGCGAAGGCAAGCAGGCACTCGCATCTATCGAGGCCTATTTCGAAGACGGCGGGCCTACATTTCATGCAGACGACATCCTGGATGATGCCTTCCTGGCAAGCCTGCGCATCGAGGGGAAGGCCAAGGCCTATCGCTGGCTCGTAAAAGGCCACATCTACCGAAGCGGTTGGGCAAGCTACTACCACTCGGAAGAGGAGGTCATGAACCGACTGAAGCTGGCGGCAAAGCACTATGGCGCCAAGTGGCTCGATTACATTCGCGATACCGCCGGACCGGCAAACTGGCGGAGGCGTCGCGAAAGCTTCTCAATCGGCCAGCGGCACTTGGTTCGATTCCTGATCCTCGTGGGTCAGGAGGAAGCAGCTGCCAATGTGACCGAGACGTTTGTTCGGGTCCTGCGGCAGGAGGTCAGTGATCTGCCCTCGTTGGAGGCGCCATGGTTCCAGTGACAACGGACACTTCCGAACCTGCGCTATCGTTGCTTGTGGATCGGCTTAGCTGGCCAGTGAAAATGGTTAGGTGGCGGACGGCAAAGGCGATCAGGAGACTTCTGGAACAGGAATCCACGCGGGAGAAGGCGACGCGAGCGCTTCTTGATTGGATGGCTACGCGCGATCTTGAATCGGAAGTTTGCTCAGCGCTGTCGTTGCTGACCGTCGTGAATGAGACCGCAAGACCCAATCTTCGCGACGTTGCTCCCTGTGTGAAACGGCCTTCTATCCTGTCGGACATTCTGCTTGAAGTGGCCTATGGCTGGAGCCTGGGAGGATGGGACAAGGGCCTAAGCCCCGATGTGCCTGAATATTTCAAGCCGAGCGAATATTTTGAACAGCACAAGACGGCGCATGTGCCGCCAATTCTGCTGAACAGCCTCTCAAAGCTCGAGGCCAAGTCAGGTAAGCCGTTCAAGCGGCAATGGGCATACGAATGGCACGTGATGCGCGAAGAGACGGGCATTCTGTTTACGCAGTATCCCTACTATTTCGGTGACTTTGCTCTAGCTCGATCTGGCATTCACGGTCAGTTTCTTCAGAGACAGTCGGAACTATACCGATCCGCCTACCTTAGGGTACTTGCATACGCCGTTGCCGCGTGGGATATGCCCGTTCGGTTGGCTACCGAGTACTGCCTTGACGTGCTTCCGGCGGTGCCCCGTTTGTTTGAGGTAGAACCTCAGCCTCGGCCAAAATGGGCGGCCGATTTACCGGCGAAACTCCACGACCCCAGCGCTGACTTCCAAAAACTTGGACGTGCGCTTGTCAAAGCGGGCGTGTCGAAATCCCGGGTTGCTGTCTCGCTAGACGTTCCCTTGCCAAAAGAGATTGCCGAGTTTGGGGCAGTCTCCGCTACCGCGCTCCTCTGTTCGGCGGACTTCGAGCCGGCTGAGGATTTTGACCCCTTTCTGCCCGAGACACTTGTTTTTTCTCATGATGTTGGACTGGGAGACGACATCAGTTTTCGAGACTTCGAGGACGTTCGCGTTAACGGAAAAGTCGGATGGTATGCTCCTGTGTGCACGCACCTTATACCGATGCCGTCCGGCCTTTGGCACGATGAATACCTTGGCGCTGGGATGGCAATACCCGCCGCTTACTGCTTCGACTCGACACCGCGGCTCTCAGCCGACGATCGGGGATTGGCCTTGTCCATCGGCAAGGATGTCGTTGCAACCACCTTATTCTGGCACGATAATTGGACGCCACTTGCGCCCAAAAAGGGGGCGACGCGAGTCGGCGTAGTATCCTGCATCAACCGGCGGCTTCTTAAGAAGACACTTCAACGCTTTGAGGCTCGGCTGGGGTGGTTCGTACGGCTTTCAGCTTTGGAAGGAGACCGCGTCTACGGTGATCTCGAGCCTCGCGAACAGCTAGCTTTCTTTCTCGACACCAACGAGTTAGAGCCTTGACTGGCTAGCACCCTCACTCGGTGATGTTATTTTCTCCAATTTGATATCCGCCGACCTGGATACGACGACGGCTTGGAGTGGCAAAAGCTGCCATTCAGAACGTAAAGAAACTTGGAAGAGCGTGCGCCGTAAGTCGCACCGCCTTCCAATTTGCAAAATCGAATCTAGCGTCCCACTTTGTCCATAAGCACCCGCAATTCGGGCTGAGGCGCGACCCAGAAAGTTCGAAAAGCTTCCAAGAACCCCAGTCATTCGCGAATTGTAGAACTAGCCAAGGGTCGCTTCGGGGCCGGAAGCTGGAGGACGGTTCACAGCTCACGCCTCAGGGATAACGGACATTATGTTGGAGGGGCCGATAAGGTTGGAGGACTTACGCCGAGTGCGACCTTATTCCCCACGCAATCTCGCCAGAGAGCAAGGCGTATTAGGCGGTACTCAGCGAGATCAGGCGAGGTCCTAAACTTGCTCGCAATACCATCAGAGCTCACCGCCTTTGCAACTTCTTCGATCACCTGATAACGGGGAAGTACCTTGACACAGAACTGCCCGTTCTGAGCATGGCCTGAATCGCGCAGGAGGGCAGGCAAAGAAATGACCTTTGAGGTGCGGCCCGGCGATCGGGGATGTCCACATACCGACCCTTAATGCGTTGGCTCAGCGAGCTACGGATTGGTCAAGGAGAAGGAAAGACATGGCTAGATGCACTGCACCCGCAAGGGGCCATCGCTCATCGGCCGCAGCAGCCGACTGTCCTGCATGCGGGGGCCGCTATGGCCGCTATAGCGGTTACAGCGGGTATGGCAGCGGCTACAGCAGCTCCGGACCATACTCGTCCCCTTCATACTCCTCCTCAGGGAGCAGCGGCGGTTCGGGGCGCCGCACCTCAAAGCCGCGCTGGTCGGGAGCCGGTTCGGCTGTGTGGTACACGCCTGAACAAGTGCAGGCGCTCATGCCAGTTCGCGAGAACGTCGAGAAAATAGCGGCGTCGCAGCCTGACCTTCGAGACGTGTTTCTCTGTCACGCGTGGGACGACAGGCAGGGCTCCGCGAAGGAACTGCACGATCTGCTCGAAGCGCGCGGTGTCCGCGTGTGGTTCAGCGAAAAAGACCTTGGTCTCGGGGTACCGATGATGCGGTCTATCGACAAGGGCCTGGTGAATTCGCGCGTCGGTATAGTTTTGGTGACCCCGGCTATGTTGCGACGCCTCCCGGCAGAAGGCATCGCAGACAAAGAACTTTCGGCGCTGCTCCGGCGAGAGCGGCTCGTCCCGGTTGTTCATGGAACGACCTATGACGAGCTTGAGAAGGTCAGCCTCCTGCTAGCCTCCCGAGCAGGGCTGAATACTGCCGAAGAGTCGATGGCGGAAGTCGCCGCCAAAATCGCCGAATTGGTCGCTACTTAGTCGCGCCGGAAGTCAAATCGAGCGCGAAGCGATATTTTACGGCGGATACCGAAGGTTTTCTGTGGCGACTTGGCTTCATCCTGTACTTCGACAATTCGAAAGTGAGTATCTGCTTTCGCGGGATCCATCCCGGAGCCTTTATGCCCGATTGGGGACCCATGGCGGTCAATCTCGATCTATGTAGAATGGCATCATGACAGCGATTCACACTACGATCTGGAGTGCTTCCTCCAGTTTTGGACTCAATACCGCTGCTGCGATGGCGCACAAACTTTATCGTGACTATCAGAGGTATCGCAACGCGACGTCGACTGATGACAGAAGAGACGCAGCCATAAATGGAGCTGTCACCGCTTGGCGCATGTGCGAATGGGTATGGACGGGCATAGCTAGCTCCGACCGGAACAGCGCGAACATAAAAGCATTTCTAGGTATTGTCGGTCGTCCGATGGAACGTGGCGATATTCAAGACTGGGCGGAGAGAGAATGCCCCTCACTCTCGATCTGCAGATCGATTTGTAACGGATCCAAACACGTCATATCCGACAGGTCCATGCGCACCGAGATGGACGTGCCAGACCCGAACGAGCGCGGACCCGGTAAGCAATTGGTCGCTCGTGCGATTATCAAACACTCAAATGGATCAATGACCGATATGGAGCAAGTGCTCCACGACGCTTTCGTTTTCTGGGGGCTCCAAGTCACGAATGAGAGTGCTATGTGCTAATCCCTGGCAAAAGCGAAACCGAAGGGCAGCTTTCGGGGGCGGGGGCAGCGCAAATGAACGACCGAAATGCGGCGCATTGCTGACCGGCAGATTGGGGGCCGAAGAACGAACCCGCTGCGCGGGAGGGGCGCCTGCGGTTGAGGTAGAGATCAAGAACCGGTCGTCGCGCTGGCGTTGAGCGTCGTCCGGGGGGCAGAGCATGACGGGCTTCTTCAACAAGGAGCCTGACCATTCAGCACCCCGTTCTCGATGCACCCGTCAGCCCGCTGCGCCAGCGGCTGATCGACGACATGAACATGCGGCGTTTTTCACGGGAGACACAGCGCAACTATCTCCGCGACATCGGACGCCTGGCGACATTCCTCGGGCGCTCACCTGACACGACGACCGCCGACGACCTGCGCCGGTTCCAGATCGAGCAGCAGGAGGAAGGCGTCCCCGTGCCGACGATGAACAGCATCGTGTCGGCACTGCGCTTCTTCTTCACCCACACGCTCGACCGCCCGGACCTGGCGCGCAGGCTTGTCCGGCTGGCGCATCCGCGCAACCTGCCCGTGGTGCTCAGCCGGGACGAGGTGGCCCGGCTGCTCAACGCCACCACGTGTCTCAAGCACCAGGCCGCGCTGTCGGTCGCCTATGGCGCGGGCCTGCGTGTCGCCGAGGTGTCGATGCTGAAGGTTGCCGACGTCGACAGCGAGCGCATGCTGCTGCGCGTCGAGCGTGGCAAGGGCGGGCGCTATCGCAACGCCATGCTGTCGCAAGACCTGCTCTTGTTGCTGCGCCAGTGGTGGAAGGTCGGCCGCCAGCAGGGTGTAATGCACCGCGACGGCTGGCTGTTCCCCGGACAGCACGCGATGAAGCCGATCAGCACGCGGCAGCTCTATCGCATCGTCGTCGAGGCGGCCCAGGCCGCCGACATCGCCAAGCGGGTCGGGCCGCACACGCTACGCCACAGCTTCGCCACCCACCTGCTGGAGGACGGCACCGACATCCGGATCATCCAGGTCCTGCTCGGGCATGCCAAGCTCAACAACACCGCCCTTTACGCGAAGGTGGCGACCCGGACGGTGCGTGCCGTGACGAGCCCGCTCGACAAGCTCGGGCTGTTCAAGCCGGGAGAGGTCTCGCCCGACATCTGAGCCGTGCGCGCCTCGATCGAGGTCGCCGACATCTTCCGTGCTGCCGGACCCGTTTACCGGGCTGCCCATGCAGGTCACCTGAGCCTCGCCCAGCTCAAGGTCATGTCGGCGATCGAGTATTGCCGCACCGCAGCCCTTGGCGGTCACGTCGAGGCTTGCGAGGACTGCGGCCAATGGCGCACCGCCTACAACTCCTGCCGCAACCGGCACTGCCCGAAGTGCCAGGGCGCGGCCGCACGGACGTGGTTGGCCGAGCGTGAGGCCGACCTGCTGCCGGTCGGCTACTTCCATGTCGTGCTCACGCTGCCGGCCGAGATCGCCGACATGGCCTTCCAGAACAAGGCGCTCGTCTACGACCTGCTGTTCAAGGCGGCAGCGGAGACGATGCTGACTATCGCCGCCGACCCAAGACACCTCGGCGGGCGCATCGGCATCACCGCGGTGCTCCACACCTGGGGATCGGCGATGACGCACCATCCGCACCTGCACATGATCGCGTGGCTGAAAGGCGAAACGGTCCGTCCGCATCAAACCCGCCGCTTCCCAGCGGCGGTCGCGCCATCGCCGACACCAGCCGCAAATCGAAATCCCCATAACCATCGCCTGTGGCCCGCGGGTTCCTTCCTCGGGGACTTTCGTACGCCTGCCGGCACCCGAAACTCTTCACGTGAACGGACTGGCGGTTTTCAAGAACCGCCCTGCGAAAGCAGACGTTTAGGTCGGCCGGTGTGATGTCTGGGTTCTGGCCCGAACCCGACGCTCGTCCACGGCGCAAACGGCCGCGCCTCATTACGGATATTTCAGGCAAGCGACACCTGGAGTCTGCCTCCTACCCACAGCGGACACAAGAACTCGCGACGTTCGGGGAGAGGAAGCTTCGTTTTTAGTAATTCTTTAATGACGCAGGACACATAGTAAGTTCATTCACCTGTTTTCGTGTAATGTTCGGTGTGTTTATAGTTAATTTTTTCCTCTGAAGATTTAATACAGATATTTGACCAGGTTTATTCGTCGATTTCGTTCCAATGTACTTTATATCTACGCCAGAATTCATCAGTGAAAGCGCAACCTTTTTTAGATCTGCAATGCGCGTATTTGGTCCGCAGATCAAGGCATTTGACAAAGTTTTCGCATGTTCTGGACCGACGTAGTCAAGTTTAGTGTACTCGATCGAATTCTTCTCAAAGGCGTCTATTACTCTCTTTCTATCGGCAGGCTTTTCGTAGTAGGCGACTAGCTTATCACCAGTGTCCGGCCTTGCATCCTCTGCCGGCGGCTGGGAGGCTTCGGTAGCGGCGTCGCCGTAGGTAACCGTTGAAACAAAGGGAGGGTCGTCCCCGATATAGGTGAGTACTACAGTAGGCTTTTCCTTCTTGATGTGTTGTTCCTTGCCTAGCGTCCAGGTCAGAACCCACTTGTTGTCCAAAATGGGTATTGCCTCCGTTTTAGGGAGTTTTGAGGTTTGCGCGATGATGGCATTCACCTGGCCTTCCACCGACCGCGGGTCAACCTGACTCCACTTTCCTATGTAGTTGTCGGGGTCAATCTCGCTGGTATCGATTCTCGGCTTGCCCGTTTCATCGTATAGGATCTTCCCCTTAGCATCCCGTGCCCATGTCGTTTTTGACAAGCAGTCGACGTCGCGAGCCGAAATACATTGCGCGATTTCATATGCGTCATTGGCTTCCGGAGAATACGCCTTCAGCTTTTCAGTTCCTCCTTGGACGAGTACGGCGCCCGCTGACTTCAGGAATCCGTCTTTGATCGCTTGCTCGTCACCACCGGCAGCGGCAACTGCGACACCACCTGCGGCGCCGGCCATGGCAGCCTTCTTAATGATCTCGCCGGCGGTACCGGTCGGCATCTGCCCAATTGATGAGCCAGTCTGCGAGGTTACTGCAGCCAACAGTCCGGCGCGTAGTGCCATGTCAGCGTTGCCCGTTTGGCGATAGGTCGACCAGGCGGCATATGCGGCGGCACCGGCGGGCCCGCCGTAAGCGGCTGCCGCTGTGGCGGCAGCGGCACTGATCACCTTGCTCTCTTGCGTTGCTTTTGCGAAGTTCTCTTCGCCGGACTTGAGCGGGTCCATGCCGAGCCCCCACATGGCGTCGACAACTTTTCCGTCTTCAAATCGCTTAGCAGCTTTATTTAGGGCTTCGAAATCAGCCTTGGTTTGATTTTCTACAAAGTGCTTCGCCGCCTCGCCGGCATCAACAGCATCATCAAAACTGCGCTTTCCCTGCTCCCCGACGTCGCGCCACGCCTTGACATAAGTCGCGGCCGCGTCGCCTGCTGCTTTGTAGGTCGTGGTGATAGCATCCTCGCCGGCCTGTTGAACCGTCGCAAAGACGTCTCCATTGGCTTGCTGCAATGTCCGGACCGTGTCGCCGGCAGCTTTTTGGATGGTCGTCAGCGTGTCGCCTCCGAGCTGCTGGACTGTGCGCGTTGCGCCCTCGCCGAACTCGTCGACTTTCTCTTGGATCGACGGAGGCAACGGCACTGGCGAATCCGGAACCAGCGAGCCAGGCTTCGTGGTGCCAGGAATGGGGACCGGGATAACGCAGCCAATTCGCGGCATGCATGCGCAGGCGCCAAAGACGCATCGTTCATCGTTACAGTCCGGACAACTAGCAGCCGCTAGCGTTGCGAATAACACCGGCAGGAGAGTAACGAACACGATCCAAAAGCGGCAAGTAGACCACATAAGCGATCTCCCTATTTATCATTTGCGCTTGAGCATACGGTGTTAACGGCTCTGGAAATTCTATACTGTCCTGAAAGATATTCAAGTGCAATAGAGGCACAATTTTTGTCACCTGCGCTTGAGCCGGCATCTCTGTAAATTCCGCGTGGTCCTGAGATGCATCCCAGTCGAATAGAGAGATGGGTAAAAGTGGGGAAGGCGCAGACGCTCGCCCGGTTTATTGTAGATCTCCTGCTAGTGCGCCTAGACGTCCATTTCGCTTGATCTGCGGTTGGAGGCGTTATGCGAACGTGACAGGCTGTCTGCTCTAGCTCCCGCGCCAGGAGCCTGGACCATTCTGGGCAACAAACCGGTCCGGGCGGTAGACGCCTCATTGACGGCCCGCACCTTGTACAGCCCTACCGACGCCTTCGATCGGACACGCCAATAGGGGTCACGTGTTTAGGCTATGGCGGAGGCGTTGCGATAGCCAATGTCTGCAATCGGCCCACCCGAGTCGTCCGCCGTCTCGCGCGGAAACGATTGCTTGTGGCGCAACCGCGACCTCCAGCGTGGTTGCCAACAATGTCTGCTTTCAGGCAGTGGCAACAGTCACCTCAATGGCCGACTCACCGGCGCAAAGCGGCCGTCTACATCCGATGCCTCCAAATTATCCTTAAACCGAATCTAGTGTCCCAATTTTTCCATAAGTACCCGCAATTCGGGCTGCGGCGCGACCCAGAAAGTTCGAAAAGCTTCCAGGAACCCCAGCCATTCTATTTTTATTGAACAAAATCAATGCCTACAGGAAATTCCAATTTTTTAATGTAGGGTATTCTAGGGCACCTTTTTAGGCCGCAATCGCGAGTGCGCGGTTCAACGAACTGGCCCTGCCAAGAGGTCCGATCTGACGATTCTTTTGTCTATGCGCGCTAGCTCGCAAAACGACCTGACGGCGTCTTCAAACCATATAGGGGATGCTGGCGAAACATATATGCCCAGGATCAGTTCTGATAAATCACACCGGACAGCCTTGCCGGGCGCGGGATTAATTTTGTCGCGCTCAGCTTTTGGTCGCTCTCCTTTCATGACGCGCAATGTCCCGTTCAACGGAAATAGGACATCCATCTCGCTGTCAGAAAAGTCCCAAATGAGAAGCCTCATCTCTTTTTCATGCCCGAAGCTTAGACGTTTGTGTAAAGCCGGAATGAAGCCATTGGACATGTCTAAAGTTTCTGATTCATAGTCTATGTAATCGACGCTCCCGGCGAATATCTCTTCCTTGGTTGCGTTGAATGCTTTTGCTATAGAATTAATATCACTGGTCACCGCAATCCCAAACTGCCTCTCCCCATAAATGTGCCACATCGAAGCAGACTCATAACTCGAAATATGCCAGCAATTAATATAATTTTCTTTTCGAGCATTATATGTTTCATCAACCTCATTATCTAACAACGCTTTGTATGCTTTAATATGGCTATTGATGTCTCCACCTTTGCCGATGAAATTTCCTCGTTTTATGTCGTTTAATATTTTTTTGTGGAACGTCTGCTTCGTTGTTCCACTGGCGATGGGCATAATTTCCGGCTGGCAATATTCCCTCATATGGATCATCCACGCTCAGAGTGTGCATGTTAGCACTACTTTGGCAGATTTTTAGCTCCGGGAGCGTTTCGAGGATTCCCAAGAGCCGTTTTGCGTGATTCATGAGAGGTCGGCTTTT
>NZ_JAMYRB010000022.1:0-80993 GCF_040321165.1 Mesorhizobium sp. M0500 | reverse complement strand
AGCCGTGGCACGCTGATCACCCCGGCCCCATGCCGGAGAGCGCGGCGACCGAGCCGTCAGCTACACCACTCCCTGGGACACGATCCCTGCAGGGCAGGGCTCAAGCCGGCTGGCGGCTGTGGTTTCGCAATCGAATCCCTGAAGGCTTGCAGATCCATTTTTCCACCTCGGTAAGATGCAGAGCGCCAATAATACCCGCACCGGCAGCCGACCGAAAGCGTGCTTTGGGCGGGATGACCGGAATGGGCGGACGTCCGATAACCGAACGGCCAGACGGTTGATTCGATGACGTGCATGAAATAGTGCGCGCCACGACACCATGACGCCTGAGACAGCGAGGATGAGCCGATGACAGCCTCCGACAAGCCGCGCCAATTCTACCACGGCACCCGGGCCGATCTTAAGCCGGGAGACCTGATCGAAGCCGGTTACAGCTCCAATTACGGGGCGCGAAAGCAGGCAGCCTGGGTCTATCTAACCGGCACTCTGGATGCGGCTATCTGGGGTGCAGAACTGGCCGCCGGTGACGGACGCGAAAGGATCTACATCGTGGAACCAACCGGCCCGGTCATGGACGACCCCAATCTTACGGACAAGAAATTTCCCGGCAATCCGACGCAGTCCTATCGCTGCCGCGAGCCGCTCAGGATCACGGGCGAGGTCACCGAGTGGCAGGGCCACTCCCCCGAGCGGCTGAAAGAGATGAAGGACCATCTCGAACGGCTGAAGGCACAAGGTATCGAGGCAATCGATTGATCGCTGAGTTCTGCGATTGCCAAGCTTGGCTCTGACCTACGGTCGGCGGCAGTCCCCGCGAAATACGGCTCCACGTCCGCAATGGGTCCGCGAGTTGTCGTTGCTTGCAGGGCTGGAGAGCGGATGCTCCTTTTCATCTCGTCGCGAACGTGATGATCTCTGGGCTCGAAGGGCCAAGTGGGCTGCCGTCAAAGCCGCCGAATTGCTGTTCGATCCGTAGCCCCGCGTTCCCCAGCAGGCTCGATAAGGCGTCCGTCTCGAGGAATCGCAAGGTGCTGCGACTAACTTGCGGAAGGCTCGGATGCTTTCCGCCGAACCTGTGGGTGAATGTCACCGTCTGTCCATCGAACCGCATGATCACCTCTGTTGTGATCTGCACCAGCGACCCGTCAGGCAGCTCAACGACGACCGCATTTTCGGGTGTCCAGTGCTCCCACGCCCGCACCGAAGGGTTCCGCGTTTCGAACGCGAAGCATCCGCCTGGCACAAGGGCGTGTCGGACAGCCGCCATGAAATCCCTCAGGTCTTCGTCGCTGACAAGGGCCTGGAATGCGTGCCCCGTCATCACAATGAGATCAAACTCGGCTGTCCAGCCGGCCGATTGGAGATCGCCGAGAACCCATTCGATATCCGCGCGCGTTCGTGCGCGATTCAACACGCCGGGTGCTGGGTCGATGCCGCAGAGCCGCCCTGAATGTCCGGCCAGGCGTGCCTCGTGAAGGAGGGTGCCCGTTCCACATCCGACATCAAGCACCGCGTCTGCTGTTAGAATGCGGGGCAGGTAGAAATCATAGTCGTCGCGCGCAGATCTCGGGTGCCAGGCGTCGTAGACGGCAGCGAGATATGGGTCGGCGAAAAGGTGGTCGACCATAGGCGGTATTCCCAATCAACTTTGACTGTGCGAGCGGCGTCGCCGCGAGCATATAGCCCATAAGTCGCGTCGATCGTTACCGCACGACCTCGCGGTGGCGGCCGGGCAGGCGGGTGGCGATGAGCTTGTCGATGCGGCGGCCGTCGAGGTCGACGACCTCGAAGCGCCAGCCTTGCGCGTCGACACATTCGCCGGTCGCCGGCAGATGGTGCAAATGCGACAGCACATAGCCGGCGACGGTTTCGTAATCGCGGCTCTCAGGCAGGTCGATGCCGAGGACCTCTGCCATCTCGTCGGCCTGCATGTAGCCGGCGAGCAGCCATGAGCCGTCCTCGCGCTTGACGGCGTTTTCCTCTTCGCCGGCGTCGAGATCCGAACGGAAGACGCCGGTGATCGCTTCCAGAATGTCGGCCGGGGTGACGATGCCTTCGAAATGGCCGTATTCGTCATGCACCAGCGCCATCGGCACGTCGGATTCCTTCAGCGTCGCAAGCACGTCCAGCGCGTCGGCCTGGTCATGCACGATCGGCGCGGCCCGCACGTGCCGGCGCGGGTCGAGAGCGCGGCCGCCGAGCATTGCGGCCAGCACGTCGCGGGTCTGGACGACGCCGATCATGGCGTCGACGCCGCCGTCGCCGGCCGGCAGGCGCGAATGCTGGGTGTCCATCAGCAGCTTCCTGATGGCCGCCTCGTCGGATTGCAGATTGATCCAGTCGACCTCGGTGCGCGGCGTCATCACCGCGCGCACGGCACGGTCGCCGAGCCGCATGACGCCGGCGATCATCCGCCGTTCGTCGGATTCGATGGTGCCGTGGTGCTCGGCTTCGGCGACCAGCATCTTGATCTCCTCGTCGGTGACCTTATCCTCGCTCTGACCGCGCTGGCCAAGCAGCCACAGGAGGGCGCGGCCGGAAAAATCGAGCAGGAAGACCAGCGGCGCCGAGACGCTGGCGAGGATGGTCATTGCCGGGGCGACCCTGACGGCTACCCGTTCGGGGTCGCGCAATGCGATCTGCTTGGGCACCAGTTCGCCGATGATCAGCGAGCCATAGGTGATGAGGGCGACGACGATGCCGACGCCGAGCGGATCGGCGAGGCTTTCGCGGATGCCGGCCGACGCCAGGGAGGTGGCCAGCCGCTCGCCGAGCGTGGCGCCGGAAAAGGCACCGGACAAGACGCCGACCAAAGTGATGCCGATCTGCACCGAGGACAGGAATTTTCCCGGATTGGCGCCGAGCGCCAGGGCCCGGCCGGCGCCCTTGACGTTGCGGTCGATCATCGTCTTGAGGCGCGCCGGCCGCGACGAGACGATGGCGAGTTCGGACATCGACAGAAGGCCGTTCACGCAGATGAGGACGACCACGATGGCAATTTCAGCATAAAGCATGCCGGGTCCATAGCATTGCCGCGCGGTTTTCGAAAATAGGACGGTCGCGCTTTTTAAATTTAGCGAGCCGGGCAATCAGGCGGCACCCATGCCGCATCCCAGGGCGGCGCGGAAAAATGCTCGATCAGGGCGTCGACGACGACGCGCACCTTTGGCGCGAGATTGCGTGTTACCGGCCAGATGGCATGCACCACGGTGTTTTCGACAAGACAGTCCGACAGAACCATTTCGAGCTCGCCGCGCCTGATGCTGTCGGCCGTCAGCCATGTCGGCAGATAGACGATGCCGCAGCCGGCCAGTACCGCATCGAGCATCGGTTCGCCGTGGCCGAGCACCAGCCGCGCCTTGGGCGCGAATTTTTCGAGACGGCCGTCGACATGCCTGACTGTCCAGGGATGGACCGTGCCGTCGCGGCCGTAGCCGATGAGGCTGTGCCTGGCCAGGTCCTCGATCGATAGCGGCCTGCCATGGGCGTCGAGATAGGCGGGGGCGGCGCAGATGGCCGAACGTTGGGCATAGATGCGGCGCGCGGCGATCGACAAGCTGTCGTCGAGGTCGCCCATACGCACCGCCAGGTCGATGCCTTCCTCGATCAGGTCGACGCGCCGGTCGTTGAACGAGATTTCCATCGTCAGGTCCGGGAATTTTTTGGAAATGTCGAACAGCAGCGGGGCGACGCACCGCCGGCCGAAGGCCAAAGGCAGGTCGACGCGCAGCCGCCCGGAAGGCACCTGCTTGCGCGATGCCAACAGCGACCGGGCGGCTTCGATCTCGGCCAGTGCCCTGACGCAGGCTTCGTAATAGCTCAGGCCCTCGCTGGTCGGGCTGAGGCTGCGGGTGGTGCGGTTGAGCAGGCGGACGCCCAATCGCTGTTCCAGCTGCGCGATCGACTTGCCGACCGCCGATTTGGTGACATGCAGCCGTGCGCCAGCGCCGGTGAAGCTGCCGGCCTCCACCGCGTGAACGAATGCGACGATGCCTTGCAAATTGGCCGATTCCAATGAAGCGCTCCTATTGTAGAGTTTTGCTCCTTAATCTGTTGCAGAACATGCCACATGGAAGCACTTTTCTCCATAGTGAAACGGCGTAAATGTCTCGCGCAATCATCAACCACGGAGCGCGAACCAAATGAGCACCGAAAACAGATCCTGGCAGATGAACGGTTTCGGCCTGTCCAGGTTGAAGCCGGCTGATGGAAAGCTGCCCCAACCCGGGCCGCATGATCTTCTGGTACGCGTCACAGCGGTATCGCTGAATTACAAGGACAGGATGATCGTCGATGGCGTGCTGATACCGGACCTCAGCTTTCCGTTCGTGCCGACATCGGACGCGGTAGGCGAAGTAGTCGCCACCGGCAGCGAAGTCAGCCGCTTCGGCATCGGGCAGCGCGTGCTCGGCCAGGTGATCGCCGACTGGCCGGACGGCGACGCCCCGCCGGTGCTGCACAAGCATACGCTTGGTTCGTCACTGCCCGGCATGCTGTCCGAGCATGTGCTTTTTCATGAGGATGCCGCCGTGGCGGCGCCGCCGTCGCTCAGCGACGTCGAGGCATCGACGCTGCCGATCGCGGCGCTGACGGCGTGGTTCGCGCTGGTCGAGGCGGCCAAGCCGATCCCGGGGGAAACCGTTCTCATCCAGGGCACCGGCGGCGTGTCGCTGTTTGCGCTGCAATTTGCCGCCGCCTTCGGCCTGCGCGCCATCGTCACCTCGAGCAGCGACGAGAAGGTCGAGCGGGCGAAGGCGCTCGGCGCCTGGAAGGCGATCAATTATCGCAGCCAGCCGGCATGGGACGAGGCTGCGCGCGAACTGACAAACGGGGCCGGCGTCAGGCATGTGCTGGAAATGGTCGGCGGCGACAATGCGCGGCGCTCGCTCAATGCGCTGGGCGCCGACGGCAGGCTGTCGCTCATCGGCCTTCTCGGCAGCATGGAGCTCAGTTTCCCGATCATTCCGTTCCTGCGCAACCGGATCGTCGTCCAGGGCATATCGATCGGCCACCGCCGCGCTTTCGAGCGAATGAACCAGGCGATCGAGACGCTCGCGATCAAGCCGGTGATCGACAAGGTGTTTGGCTTCGACGAGGTGCCGCAGGCATTCGAGCGTCTGGAGACGGGACCGTTCGGCAAGATCGTGATCACCGTGCCCTGAGCCCGTCGGGACGAAATGGGTCAGACGGGAAGGCCGATCGCGCGCCTACGGCAGTTGCAGCAGGACGCCGATGATGGCCTTGCCGTCGGTGAAATAGGGATCGCCTTCGCCGTTGCGCCCGGTCTTCGTGGCGCCGACGCCTGGTATCTCGCTGGTCGAGATCAGCATGCCGGCGGCGGAGAGGTCGCGCATCAGCCCATCGCGCTCGGCGTCGATGTCGGGGCCGATGTGATGAGTGATCGCGCCGGTGTCATGGCTGAGGCCGACGCCGCGGTCGAAGCTTGCCGAGCCGAGCCAGAGCGGCCGGCCGTCGTCTCCGGTCGCATCGGTCTGCCAGAAGCGGACATGGTGGCGCCGGTCGGCGCTGTCACCGACCGGCTTTTCGAAGGCGAGGTCCTGGGCGCGGCCTTCGAACAGCAGCCGGCTGACCGGCGCGTCGGGATAGGGGCGGTCAAACAGCACGCTTTCGCCGATTTCGATGGCCGTCTTCAGCGTGATGGCGTCTGCCGTATCCCAGCCGGCGACGGCAAAAGCATGGACAAGCTCCTTCTTGGTGCCGACAAGGCCGACATTGATCGGATCGCCCGGAATGCCTTGCGGCGTGTGCGTCACCATCTCGAATTGCTGATTGCGAAAATTGCGGTCCCGCAACGTCCAGAACTCAGGCGCGGCGAAATAGGCGAGCGAAAGATAGGCGGCACAGCATGCCACCAGCCAGGTCGTTGCACGTCGTCGCAGGCTTCGTTGGCTCAAGAGGCACCACCCAAGCGTCTGCGCACCATCTTAACCGGCGCAGCAAGTCTTGGGCAGGGGCTGCAATCAGCGGCAGGCGCGATAGCCGTTCTTGCGGTTCTTGATGTCGAAATGGAAATGGTTGCGGTGATCGTAATTGTAGCCGGGGCCGAGCACGGTGGTGAAATACTGGCAGCCGTCGGCGCGGACATTGTTGAGGAAGCCGCGGGTGCGGAAGGCGAACAGGCCGGGCTTGCGGACGTCGATATCGTCGCCATTGTTGAGTTCGATGCTCATCACGTCGAGCGCATTGCCCTTGCCGTGTTCCGACAAAACACCTTCGCCGGCAATCCTGCGGCAGGAATAGCTCGAGCCCTGGTGGATGGTCTTGACGCCTGAGAAATAGCGCCAGCGGGCCGACGGCACGAGTTCGTTCCTGGTCCAGCCGGCAAAGGTGGCGGCCATGTCGCAGGTCAGCGTCGCGGCCGGCTTCATCTCGACACTGCCGATGGCCGAGACCTTGACCGGATAGTCGATCCCGCACTGGCCTTCATGGATCGGCGCAACGTCGGTGTAGACGACGCCGAGGCGTTTCAATTCCTTGCGGCAATCGATCTCTGTGGCCGGCATCTGTTCGGCCGGCGACATCGGGTTGTCCAGGCGCGGATAGGCGGCCGTCATAAAGGGATTGGACGGGACGAGGCGCTGCATACCCGAATATTGCGGCCCGGAATCTTGCGCGCCGGAATATTGCGGGTCGGAATTGGGCGGGACGGCAGCGGTCTGGCTGCCGACATCGACGGCCGGCTGCAGCGACAGCACGCTGCCGGTATTGCAGGCCGAGACCGCCGCAATGGCAAGCAGGGCGGCAAGCCTGCCGGCTATGCGCGCGCATTCTGTGTGCCGCACAGCGGCAAGCGCAGCGCGAAATAGCCCGGCCATCGGAAGGGTTCCTGTCCCCAGATGGCACAGACTCTAAACCTGAAGAGTAAAGGAAAAATCAGCGGCGCCGTTCACGCCTGCGGCCAAATTGCGGCGCCCCCATAGGCTAAGGTCACTGGCAAAACGTACCACCGTTGCGGCGCGGTTCGAGGTCGAAGTGGAGATGCTGCGAATGATCGGCGTCGCTGCCGGGGCCAAGCACGGTCTTGAACGGTCCGCAGGCTGCCTTGCGCACTGCGTTCAGGAATTTCGCGTCCTTTTCCGGCGGCGCCGGGCCGACATCGATCTCCTTCCCGTCCGAAAGCTTGAAGCTGGCGATATCGAGCGCGTTGCCGAAGGCGTGCTCCGACAATTTGCCGCCGCCATTGCGCGACCGGCAGACAAAGGCGGAGGCCTGGCCGATCGATTTAATATCCGCGCCGAACTCGGCCTTTGCGGCAGGCTGGATGACCGAAGCAGCAAAGCGTGCGGCCGCTTCTGCCATCTGGCAATTCAGCTCGGGCTCCGGGCCGATGGCGATGGATTTGCCGAGCGTCCTCAGCACGATCGGGTAGGGGATCGAGCAACCGACCGCCGTATCGCGCTCGGGCTTGCGCTCCACGAAATCGACGCCCATCGACTTCAGCCGCCTGCGGCAGGCCAATTCTTCGGCCGGCATTTCTTTCTCGGCAATGGCGGCCGATCGAGGATCAGGAAGGATTTTTTTCTCCTCCTTTTTGTCCGCCTCGGCCGGCTTTTCCGACGGGTTCGGTGCGCTTGCCGATGGCTCTGCCTCCGCTGGCTTTTCAGGAGGTAGTGGTGCGATCGCCGGCGGCTCCGGCTGCTTGGCGTTTGGCTGGCCGTTTTGCGGCTGAGTGGCCTGGGGCGGCTCCGGAGCATCCGCCGGGCGCGGTTCGGGGACCGGGATCTCGGTTGGTGGCGGGGGCGTGACTTGCTGGTTGAGCTGCGGAACCGGTGCAGTTTGCGGCAATTGAGGGGCCTTGGCCGATACGGACCCGGCCAGCGGCGTAGCCGCAACGGCCAGCAGCAATCTGCCCAATCTGAAAAAGCCAAACGCCGCCATTACGTCGCAACGGCCAGAATGCAGGGAAGTTGCCTTGAGCGAGGGAGGCGGCCGATCACAATCGGTAACCGCGCCGTCACGCGCCGATCGCTTCCAAGCCTTCCTCGAGCCAGTCCGCCAGCAGCGGCATGCCGAGCAGATATTTTGCCGTGCGCTTGTTGGCGCGCTCGCGGGCGGCGGACAGCGCGTCCGTCCATTCCGTAGCGTCATAGTCGCCGCGGCCGACCCAGGCCAACGCAATCAGTTCGGCCGCTTCGTCGACATTGAGATCGTCGATCAGCTCGCGCAATTCTTCTTCGGTGAGATCTTCGGAGCTTTCCTCGGCAAGGCCGTCATGATGGTGGTTGTCGTGCGCGTTGCCGTCGAGCTCTACCTCGTGCTCGGCGCCGTCGGCATAGTCTTCGTTGACGGCGGCGCTGAGCGCCTTCGCCTTCAGGATGAACAGGCGCACGGTGTCGGGACCGATCGAAAGCTCCCAGTCTCGTTCAACGCGTTGCTGCACCGGCCGTCTCCCTGCTTCGTGCTCGGTCGGCCCGATGATAGCGGATTTGCAGCGCTCGTCACATTATCTTGCGCGGCGGCGTTGATCATGAAGCATGATTTCCGATGCCCTCTCTTCCCGGGATAAGATGGCCTTGCTGGGAGAGATCGCGGTTTTGAGATAGGATGACATTTTCCGGGACGAAACGGCGTTGGCCCGGCGTTAGTGTTGCATTGTCAGTTCAAAGGAGAATTCGATGCGCAGACGATTGCTGATTTACGCCATGGCCATCGCCGCCCTGCCGCTGATTGCGGCTCCGGCGTTTTCGGCTGGAGAGGGCGGAGGAGGTGGTGGCGGCGGTGGCGGCAATGGCGGCGGCGGCCAGTCCCAGTGCAAGAAGGGGGAGGCGTGGGACAAGAAGCAGAAGAAATGCGTCTCGCCGAAGCAAGGCATGCTGGACGACGACAGCATCTACGATGCCGGTCGCGCGCTGGCGATGGATGGACGCTACGACGAGGCGATCGCCGTGCTCAGCCTCGCCGCCAACAAGCAGGATCCGCGCATCCTCAACTATCTCGGCTATTCGCACCGCCATTCCGGCCGCGTCACCGTCGGCCTCGGCTACTACGAGGAAGCGCTGCGCATCGACCCGAACTACACGCTGGTACGCGAATATCTCGGCGAGGCGCACCTGCAGATCGGCGATCTTGCCGGCGCCCAGGAACAGCTCCGCGAGATCGAGAAGCGCACGGGCAAGGGGTCTCGCGAATACGGCATGCTGTCGGAGCAGATCGATCATTTCATGAGGAGCTGATCCTCCGGAACGCTCCTCATAACCGGCTGTGAGCGATCGCAGCCGGTTTTTTGCTGTGCTGCACATGTTGGCCACAACCGAGATTTGGCATCACGGTACACGATACGATCTTGGAAACCCCCGCTTGACGTGGGGTCAGCCGTGCAATCGGTGGATGATTTTTCAAAAACCGACTTTTTGGACGTGAAAAACCCGCGAAGATTGCTATATCTTGCGAAATTGTGGTGAGACGGTTCCGTTAGCCCGAGGCTGCCGGACCGTTTTCTTTTTGTACCATCGACAAGGTCGCTCCCGATTGCGGGGGCGGCGGCAGGAAAGGTCAGGCATTATGAACAAGGTCCCGATGACAGGCGAGGGGTTCGCGTCATTGAAGGAAGAACTGCGCTGGCGCCAGCAACAGGAGCGGCCGCGTATCATCGAGGCGATTTCCGAAGCGCGCTCGCATGGCGACCTATCCGAAAATGCCGAATATCACGCGGCAAAAGAGGCACAGAGCCTCAATGAGGGCCGGGTCAACGAACTCGAGGACCTGATCGCGCGGGCCGAGGTGATCGACGTCACCAAGCTCAGCGGCGACAAGGTCAAGTTCGGCGCCACCGTGGTGCTGGTCGACGAGGATACCGAGGAGAAAAAGACCTACCAGATCGTCGGCGACCAGGAAGCGGACGTGAAGTCCGGCCGCATCTCGATCTCCTCGCCGATCGCCCGCGCCCTGATCGGCAAGGAAGTCGGCGACGCCATTGAGGTCAATGCGCCAGGCGGCGCCAGGGGCTACGAGATCGTCCAGGTGCAGTTCATCTAGGGGATTGGCGCTGCTCTGCCTTCTCCCCTTGTGGGAGAAGGTGGCCTCGCGAAGCGAGGTCGGATGAGGGGTGTTCCAGCTTGGCTCCCTCCGCACTCCGTCCAACACCCCTCATCCGTCTTGGCGCTGCGCGCCAATCCACCTTCTCCCACAAGGGGAGAAGGGAAGGGGCAACGCTGACCTTTCCGATTGAATTGATTGAGCAAATCAGCGGCCACCGGCCTGACCAAGCGTCTGGCGCTCCACAAGCCTTTCGGCTTCCGCCATCACCTCCGGCGGCGTGACGCTGTGGCCGGGCCTGGCTAGCAGCGTCGATGAGAATGGCCCGCGCGGACCGGTCAGGCCAGGCTCGGTAGCGAGGAATATCGCCACCGTCGGCAGGCCGAAAGCGCTGGCGAGATGGGTCAGGCCGGTGTCGGCGCCGATGACCAGCGCCGAGCCGCCGATGACGGCGGCGATCTCGGCTAGCGGCGACCTGGGAACCACCACGGTTTGCGAAATGGCGCGGGCGATCGCCTCGGCAACCGCCTGTTCCCGGTCGTTCGACCAGGTGGTGACCGGCGTCATTCCCATGTTCACCAGCAGGCGGGCGGTTTCGATCCAGTCCGCGACCGGCCATTTCTTGTCCTCGCGGCTGGTGCCGTGCAGCAGGAAGGCGGTCTTTTCACCGGCAAAAGTCGATCTTCCGGCTGGCGGCGCGATACCCGATTCAAGCCTGGAAAAATCCGGCTCGTAGCCGAGCGCCAGCCCGAACAGGCGTTTCGTGCGCTCGATGGCATGCAGGCCGCGCGGCACGGCATAGCGATGGCCATGAAACAGGCTTGCCGAAGGCTCGCGGGCGCTCGACCGATCGAACCCGGCGACCGGGGCTGCCGCCAGCCGCGCCACCAGCGCCGATTTCAGCAAGCCTTGTGCATCGAGGACGAGGTCGTAGCGGCAATCGCGCAAGGCGCGGCGCAAGCCGACCACTTCCCGCCATGTGCCGGGCTCGAGCAGCTTCCTGCGCCAGCGCCGGATCGCCACGCTGTGGATGGTTTGGATGGCTGGATGCAGCGCCACGATGCCGGCAAATGCCTCTTCGACACACCAGTCGAAGGAGATATCCGGCCGAGCGCGGCGCGCGTCCTCGATCGCCGGGAAGGTGTGGATGACGTCGCCCATGGACGATGTCTTGACGATCAGCACTTTCATGCGGCGGCCGGCATTTCCAGCAGCCGCTCCGCCGCCGCCACGACGCGTTCGACCTCCAGCGTGTTCAGGCAGTTGAGATGACCGAGCGGGCAGATTTTTTTGTGGCAGGGCGAACAGGACAGGCCGAGCCAGAGCAGTTCGCGGCGCTCGGCGAGCGGCGGCGTGTTCTGCGGCGAGGTCGAGCCGTAAACGGCGACTACCGGCGTGCCGACGGCGGCGGCGACATGCATCAGCCCGCTGTCGTTGGAGACGGCGAGCCTCGCCGCCGCGATCAGGTCGATGGCATCCTCGAGCCGCGTCTGGCCGGCAAGATCGACGGCGCCCGGAGCCAGCGCGGCGATTTCAGCCGTCACCCCAGCGTCGTTCTTCGACCCGAACAGCGCGACGCCAAACCCTTTCGCCATCATCTCACGGGCAAGGCCGGCATAGTGTTCGCTCGGCCAGCGCTTGGCCGGGCCGAATTCTGCGCCGGGCATGACTGCCACGAATTTCCCCGCTGTCAGCCCGAAACGGCTGAGCAGTGCCGCTTGGCTGGCTTGATCGACGGCGAGCTTCGGCGCCTGGAAGGCGCCACCACGGGCAAGGCTGAAATAGGCCTGCGCGGTGCGCCGTTTCAGGCGATCGGGCAAGGGCACGATGTCGGTCAGTAGCCCGTAGCGCATTTCCTTGAGATGGCCGACACGGCGCGGAATGCCGGCAAAGAACGGGATCAGCGCCGACTTCCAGCTTCCCGGCAGGACAAAGGCCATGTCGTAGCGGCCGCGCAGCAGGCGGCCGAAGCGCCTTCGGACGCGGAATTCGAACGCGCCGGATTGCAGCGGCAGGTCGATCTGCTGGCGGATTTCGGGCATGCGCTTGACCAGGGGTGCTGCCCACGCCGGCGCCAGCACGTCGATGGCGGCGTTGGGATGAAGCTCCTTCAGCGCCTGGAACAGGCACTGCGCCATGACCATGTCGCCCACCCAGCGTGGGCCGATCACGAGGATCGTTGGGCTTTCAGCCATTCGACATAATCTCTGACGCCGGTTTCCACTGTGCGGAACTGGCCGTTGTAACCGGCTGCGCGCAAGCGGGACATATCAGCTTGCGTAAAGCTCTGGTAGCTGCCCTTGAGGTGGTCGGGAAACTCGATGAATTCGATCTGGCCCTTGCCGAGCGTATCGATCACCGTCTCGGCAATGGCGCGGAACGGCTGGGCCTTGCCTGTGCCGCAGTTGAAGATGCCGCTCGAGCCGCGTTTCCACAGCCACAGATTGACGTCGGCGACATCGCCGACATGGATGAAATCGCGGCTCTGTTCGCCGGGCCCGAAACCACCATAGGCGCCGAACAGTTTCGGGTTCTGGCCTTGCTCGACCTGGTTGAACAGATGGAAGGCGACCGAGGCCATGGCGCCCTTATGCGCCTCGCGCGGTCCGTAGACGTTGAAATAACGCAGGCCCGCCACCGGCGAGTGGTCGGTATCGAAGACAGTGCGGCGGACATAGTCGTCGAACAGTTTTTTCGAATAGGCATAGACGTTCAGTGGGCGCTCGTATTGCGGCTCCTCGCGGAACTCGGCGCCGCTGCCATAGACGGAAGCGGACGAGGCATAGAGGAAGGGCAAGCGCAGGGCCAGGCAGGCGTGCAGCAGGCGCTTCGAATAGGCGTAGTTGACCTCCATCATGAACTTGCCGTTCCATTCGGTGGTGGTCGAGCAGGCGCCCTGGTGGAAGACGGCCTCGATGCGGCCGAGGTCGCCGGCCTCCATCCGCGCCAGAAAATCGTCCTTGTCGAGATAATCGGCGATCTCGAGATCGGCGAGGTTGGCGATCTTGTGGCCGTCGGTGAGGTCGTCGACGACGAGGATGTCGCTGAAACCCTCGGCGTTGAGCGCGGCGACGATGTTGGAACCGATCATGCCGGCGCCGCCCGTGACGATGATCATGAAAGCCTCTGGTACCTTGTGCCGGTTGTAGCCCTTGTGGGATTCTGGCCTTATAGGGGAGGCGGGCCGGGCTGTCGACAAAGCAGGTGGCGGGGCGGCCGGATGAGCGCCACAGTGCCGCCGCAAAGCTCTCGCTTCAGTCGGTGACCACCGGCGAAGCGTGACAGGAGCAAGGTAATGCCGTCAACCGAACTGCTTGTCGCCTTTTTCGCCACCACGGCGATCTTCGCCTATATCCCCGGTCCCGCCATGCTCTATGCCGCCGCGCAAACCATGGCGCGCGGCCGCTGGTCCGGGCTGATGGCGGCGCTCGGCATCCATCTCGGCGGCTACGTTCATGTCTTCGCCGCCGCTGTCGGCCTGTCGGTGCTTTTCCATGCCGTGCCGGTGCTTTACATGGCGGTCAAGCTGGTCGGTGCGCTGTATCTGGTCTGGCTCGGTGTTTCTTTGTTTCGCGCCAAGGCGCAAGGCGACGTTGTCTTGCCGGGAATTCAGCCGAAATCCGCCCGCCGCGCGTTTTTGGAGAGCGTTGCCGTCGAGGTGCTCAACCCGAAAACGGCGATTTTCTTCATGGCGTTCCTGCCGCAATTCATCGATGCCTCGGCAGCGTTTCCGGTCTGGCTGCAGTTCGTCGTGCTTGGAACGATCGTCAATTTGATGTTCTCGTCGGCCGACATTGTTTGCGTGATACTGGCCGGCGCGGTGATCGCCAGGCTGCGGCAGTCGAGCCGGGCGCAGCGCCTGATGCGGCGCGCCGGCGGTGCGGTGCTTGTCGGACTGGGCGTGCATGTCGCGTTGCAGAAAAGCTGACGCACTGTCTCGCCGCGGCGATCGGTCGAAGGCCTGCCGTTGCGTCGGCTGAAATTGCGGTATATCGGCATCGCCATGAACGGCCGGCCCTGCCCATCGAATTTCCCGTCACCGAAAATCGGCCCTCCCACGCGTTGACATGATCAAGCTGCCCTCTCCCGAACCCCTTCACCGCGCCATCTCGCGCTTCGGCAGCGCCACTGTGCTGGTGGTCGGCGATTTCATCCTCGACCGTTTCGTCAACGGCGTGATCGAGCGCATTTCGCCGGAAGCGCCGATCCCCGTGCTGCACGGGCGCGGCGAAACGCTGGCGATGGGCGGCGCCGGTAATGTCGTCGCCAACATCGTTTCGCTCGGCGCTGCCGTCATACCGGTCTCGGTGATCGGCGCTGACAAGGCCGGCAAGAACCTCATGCGCATGCTCGGCGAATTTGGCGTCGACACCGGCGGGCTGGCGCAGGATGCCGATCGCATGACGTCGTCCAAAAGCCGATTCAGCGCGCTCAACCAGCAGGTGCTGCGTTTCGACGAAGAGGAAATCAAGCCGCTGGGCGATGCCGAGCGCGCGACATTGGTCGGGCATTTTCGCGAAGCGCTGGCGCGCGCCGACATCGTCATCCTGTCCGACTATGGCAAGGGCGTGCTGCTCGACGGCGCCGCCGGCGAGCTGATCTCGATCTGTCGGGAAGCGGGCAAGCCGGTGCTGGTCGACCCGAAGGGCCGCGACTATGCGCGTTATGCCGGCGCGACGGCAATCACGCCCAACCGCAAGGAACTCGGCGAGGCGGTCGGCCGCGCAGTGTTTGCCGACGACGAAATCGAGGCGGCGGCGCGCCAGCTGATTTCGGCGCACGGTTTCGATTTCGTCGTCGCGACGCGCAGCGAAAAGGGCATGAGCGTCATCGGTGCGGACGACGCCCGCCATATCGCCACGCAGGCGCGCGAAGTGTTCGACGTTTCGGGCGCCGGCGACACGGTGATCGCGACGTTTGCACTGGGACTTGCAGCAGGCGCCGACCGCGTCATGGCCGGATCGATCGCCAACGCCGCCGGCGGCGTTGTCGTCGGCAAGCGCGGCACGGCGCGGCTGACGATCGAGGAACTCACCGGTGCGCTGTTTCGCTCGCATGGTCCGGTCGCCCACTTGGATGCGATCCTCGATGCCGCCGCCGCCGCGCGGCTGGTGGCGGGCTGGAAAGACGAGGGCTTGAGCGTCGGCTTCACCAATGGCTGTTTCGATATCCTGCATGCCGGCCATGTCAGCCTGTTGCATGCGGCCCGCAGCCAGTGCGATCGGCTGGTGCTCGGCCTCAACAGCGATGCCTCGGTGCGCCGGCTGAAAGGGCCGGGGCGCCCGGTCAACGACCAGCATGACCGGGCCTGCGTGCTGGCAGCACTTGCCTCGGTCGACGCCGTCGTCATCTTCGAGGAGGATACGCCGCTTTCGCTGATCGAGGCGCTGAGCCCCGACATACTGGTCAAGGGTGCCGACTATACGGTCGATCAGGTGGTTGGCGCCGATGTCGTGCAGAAGGCCGGCGGGCGCGTCGTGCTGGTCGACCTCGTCGCCGGCAAGAGCACGACCGGCACTATCGGCAGGTTGCGCGCCGGGAACTGAGGGTTTCATGTCCGAACTGAACGATTACCTGGCCCGCTCGGCGGCCGCGATTTCGGCGATGGTCGAGCGCGACCTGACCAGCGAGATGGAGCGGGCGGTCAGCGCCGTCGTCGCCGCGCTTTCGCAGGGCAAGGCGCTGCTGATAGCAGGCAATGGCGGTTCGGCCAGCGACGCCATCCATATCGCCGGCGAGCTGGTCGGCCGCTTCCTCAGGGAGCGCAAGGCCTACAACGTCATCGCGCTGCCGGCCAACGCGGCGGTGCTGACCGCCTGGGGCAATGATTACGGCTTCGACACGGTGTTTGCGCGCCAGGTCGAGGCGCATGGTTCGGCGGGCGCCGTGCTGCTCGCCATCTCGACCAGCGGCAATTCGCCAAGCATCCTCGCCGCCGCCCAACAGGCGCGCATGATGGGCATGACGGTGGTCAGCCTGACCGGCGACACCGGCGGCAAGCTGAAGCCGCTCTCCGACATCCTGCTCAACGTACCCTCGACCTCGACGCCGATCATCCAGCAGGGGCATTTGTGCCTCTACCACCATTTGTGCGAAATGGTCGAAACGCGCCTCTGCGACGCAGGGTGATTGCGCCAGGCCGGGTAGAGGCCGTCAATTGTCAACGGGGAGAAGGGACTAGCCGCAACGCTGGCGACCCCTCTCCCCGTCCTTCACGGGGAGAGGGGTCGGTGAGGGGCAGCCCTAGCCTGTAGCGATTATTATTTGACGCATAGCCACATTTTGTTCTTGCTTTGTGCCGGCAGCTATGCTACTAATTTCGGTATGGTGATGATTTCCACCGACGATCCCGCCCGCCGAGGCGGGTTTTTTGTTTCCGGGTTTTTGTTTCGCAGCCGCTTTGCCTGCTCTCTTAAGCCGAAAACGCCACCAGCCCTTCGTCTTTGACCCGGCGGATGGTCAGCGCGGTTCGCACCGTATCGACATTGGGGGCCGAGGCCAGTTCCTCGATGACGAAGGTCTGGAAGGTGCCGAGATCGCTCGCCACGCAATGTAGCAGGAAATCGGACTCGCCCGACACCATCCAGGCGTCGCGCACGATCGGCCAGCCGCGGGTGCGCTCGGCAAAGGTCTTGAGTTCGGCGTCGGCCTGGTGATGCAGGCCGATCAGACAGAAGGCGACGACGTCGAGGCCGAGCGCCGGAGCGTTGAGCAAAGCGCGGTAGCCGCGGATGATGCCGGCCTCTTCCAGCCGCCTGACGCGGCGCAGGCACGGCGGCGCCGAAATGCCGACGCGGCTCGACAGTTCGACATTGGTCATGCGTCCGTCCTGCTGAAGCTCGCGCAGGATCTTCCAGTCGATGGCATCGAGATCGGCCTTGATCGGCATGGTGGCTTCCGTGATGACGCGAAAGAATCTTTCGCGACTTTGTAATTAAACGACTTTGCTGTCTATTCCATCCGCTGGATCGAGGATTTTTGCATCATCTTGCTGCGGGTTGCTTGTCGCCGTCGCCGGCGCCGAAGCTTTCCGGGGACGAACGGCAACTTGCCTTGCTCGCGTCGCAGGCAACACTTACATTACGCGCAACAATCGACGAGAGTTCATGCCACAATCCATGGCTGCTCCCCGCAGAGGTTTTTCATGATCACCAAGCATGCGCCTGTTCTCATCATCGGCTCCGGCCCCGCCGGCTATACGGCGGCGATCTATGCCGCCCGCGCCATGCTCAAGCCGATGCTGGTCGCCGGCCTGCAGCAGGGCGGGCAACTGATGATCACCACCGATGTCGAAAACTATCCGGGCTTCGCCGAACCGATCCAGGGTCCATGGCTGATGAGCGAGATGCTCAGGCAGGCCGAGCATGTCGGCACCGACATCGTCAACGACATCATCACCGAAGTCGACCTCAACGTGCGGCCGTTCCGCGCCAAGGGCGATTCCGGCACGATCTATACCGCCGACGCGCTGATCATCGCCACCGGCGCGCAGGCGAAATGGCTGGGCATCCCGAGCGAACGGACCTTCATGGGATTTGGCGTTTCGGCCTGCGCCACCTGCGACGGCTTCTTCTATCGCGGCAAGGATGTCGCGGTGATCGGCGGCGGCAATTCGGCGGTGGAGGAAGCGCTCTATCTCTCCAACCTGGCCAAGAGCGTCACCGTCATCCACAGGCGCAGCGATTTCCGCGCCGAGCGCATCCTGCGCGAGCGGCTGCTGCGGAAAGATAATATCCGCGTCATCTGGGACGCGGTGGTCGACGAGATCACCGGCAGGCCCGGCAAGGCGCCGCTGCCGCCATCGGTCGAAGGGCTGAAGCTGCGCAACGTGGTGACCGGGCAGGAGATGCATCTGGTGGTCGACGGCGTGTTCGTGGCGATCGGCCACGCGCCGGCGGTCGAGCTGTTTGCCGGCAAGCTGAAGCAAAAGCCGAACGGCTATCTGTGGACGGCGCCGGATTCGACCCGCACCGATATGCCGGGCGTGTTCGCCGCCGGCGACGTGACCGACGATATCTACCGCCAGGCGGTGACGGCGGCCGGGCTCGGCTGCATGGCCGCGCTCGAGGCGGAAAAATATCTGGCGGGGATCGAGGTTCACCGCGAAGCGGCGGAGTGAATGTTGAACAAGCGGCTGAGAAAAGCCGCGCAAAAGCCTGATTTTTCATTCAGACGCCAAAACAGGCGGACGCCAGAAAACAGGACGAGGGGAAATCATGGCGTTGGATTGGGACAAGCTACGCGTGTTTCACGCCGCAGCGGAAGCGGGGTCGTTCACCCATGCCGCGGAAACACTGCATTTGTCGCAATCGGCGATCTCGCGGCAGGTCAGCGCGCTCGAGCATGACGTCGGCGTGCCGCTGTTCAATCGCCATGCCCGCGGCCTGGTGCTGACCGAGCAGGGCGAGATGCTGTTCCGCACGGCACACGACGTGCTGATGAAGCTCGAAACCATCAAATCGCGACTGACCGAAACCAAGGACCGGCCCTCCGGCGTGCTCAGGGTGACGACGACGGTCGGCCTCGGCGCAGGCTGGCTGACCGAGCGCGTGCAAGAGTTCATCGAGCTCTATCCCGAGGTCAGCCTGCAGCTCATCCTGGCCAATGAGGAGCTCGACCTCACCATGCGCCAGGCCGACTGCGCCATCCGGCTGCGCCAGCCGCAGCAGCCCGACCTCATCCAGCGCCGCCTGTTCACCGTGCATTTCCATCTCTACGCGGCGCCCTCCTATGTGAACAAATACGGCAAGCCGAATTCGATTGCCGAGCTGAAGGCCCATCGTATCGTCACCTTCGGCGTGCCGGTGCCGGCGCATCTGTCGGAACTGAACTGGCTGGAAACGGTCGGCGATTTCGAAGGCGGGCAAAGGGTGCCGACGCTGCAGATCAACGACATATTGTCGATCAAGCGGGCGGTGCAGGGCGGCGCCGGCATCGCCATGCTGCCGGATTACGTGGTCAGCAAGGATTCCGGGCTAGTGCAGTTGCTGCCCGAGACCGAAGTGCCGTCCTTCGATACCTATTTCGCCTATCCCGACGCGATGAAGAACCAGGCGAAGCTGCATGTCTTCCGCGATTTCATCATCGCCAAGGCGCGCAGCTGGTCGTTCTGATTTAATGCATGTCGCGCAAAAGTGTGCAGCGGTTTTGCGATAACGACATGCATCAAACAAGAACCTAAAGCGCGTCGCATCAGGTCGGTCGAACGCAACGCGCTTTAGGAACGCGTATCCGCCAGCGTGCTGGCGCCGTAGCGCAAACCGTCGACCAGCAGGGCAACCATGCGCCGCGCCTGGGCAGGGCCGCCGCCATGTGCCGGCATGGCAAGGCTGGCGGCCGCCCCCAACAGATCGCCCGGCTCGATATCGGCGCGCACCTCGCCGGCCGCGGCCGCTGCCTCCAGCAATGTTTGGAGCGCGGGCCGGAGCCGTTGGTTGAAATAGGCAGGCAAAGTGTCGAAGGCCGGATTGCCTGAGTACAAGGCTGCCGCGAGGCCGCGTTTTGCCGTGATGAAATCCACATAGCGCTGCATCCACAGGGCCAGCGCTTCACCGGGCTCATGCTTTCCGGCCAGGATCGGCGCGGCGTCCGCACAGGCGTCAACCTCGTTGCGGAAGACGGCCACGATCAAGTCCGAGCGCTGTGGAAAGTGGCGGTAGACGGTGCCGACGCCGACGCCAGCCTTTTCCGCGATCTCTCGCACCGGAGCCTCCACGCCGGAGGTCGCGAACACCGCCATGGCCGCCCGGAGCAACGCGTCGATGTTGCGCCGTGCGTCGGCGCGCACGTGCCGATCCGCGCGGTCGCGGGGTTCCAGACTATCGCCTTGATCCGTTTTGCCGTTCGGCGTTTTTTCGCCCATCAAATTACCTCTTGCAAACGGAACCTTGTTCCGGATATATGTGGAACGTGGTTCCGTTTGACTTGTATCTAGCACGGCAAGGCGGTGTTGGCCACACATCGGTGCACAAAAGGAGATTACCATGCAGGACAAACCCGTCGCCCTGGTCACCGGGGCCAACAAGGGCATCGGTCTTCAGATCGCCAAGGACCTCGCGGCGAACGGCCTTACCGTGCTCGTAGGATCGCGCAGGCTCGAGCATGCCGAGGCAGCCGCAAAGAGCATCGGAGAGGATGCCCACGCCCTGCAGCTCGACGTCACCGACCAGGCCTCGATCGCCGCCGCGGCAGAGCGCATCCGCATCGAAATCGGCCGCCTCGATGTGCTGGTGAACAATGCCGGCATCTCCCACGCGGGAAAGCCCGGCACGTTGTTCGAGGAGATCATCAACTCGGGCCGCCCGAGTGTTGCCTCTCTCGACGACGTACGCGCGGTGTTCGAGACGAACGTGTTTGGCATCGTCGCCGTCACGCAAGCGATGCTGCGGCTCCTTCGTGAGGCGCCGGCGGCGCGTATCGTCAACGTATCGAGCGGCGCCGGCTCGCTGACATTGAACGCGGATCCGGCCTTTCCGTACCGCGCTTCGTTTGGCGCCGTTTACAACCCGTCGAAGACGGCCGTCAACGCGATGACGCTCGCCTTCGCCATCGAGCTCGAGGAGACCGGCATCAAGGTCAACGCTGCGTGCCCGGGCTACACCGCGACGGAGCTGAACAACTTCGAAGGTCCGCGCACCGTCGAACAGGCCGCGCGGGAGCCCGTGCGCCTCGCGCTTCTCGACGCGAGCGGTCCGACGGGCACGTTCTCGAACGAGGACGGCCCGCTGCCGTGGTGACGTAGCGTTGGAGCCTGCTTCAGCCGCGCCAAGGTGTCAGGCGGGGCAGCCAGCCTGGTACGGCACGGCGGTAGGCCTCGTATTCGTCGCCGTAGCGGCGGGCAAGCGTCGGTTCCTCATATAGTCTCACGAAGGAGATCATGGCGGCCGCGGCGATGACTAGATAGGCGGCGACCGTCCAGCTCGAAAACAGCAGTGCCTGGCCGAGGACGATCGACAGCACGGCGACGTACATCGGATTGCGCACATGGCGGTAGATGCCGCCGACGACCAGCCTTTCGGTCGGCGCGACCGGGGCGGGGGTACCCAGGCCCTCTAGGGCAAACCGGGCAAAGGCGTGCAGCAGTATGGCTGTGCCGGCGACAACCAGCAGCCAGCCCACAGGAACGAAACCGGGCAGTCTCGACCAGGGCAGGCGATAGCGATCGGTCAGCAGCCAAGGCAACAGCCCGGCGACCACGCCGGGCGCTACAGCAAGGAAGATGACGCTGCCGGCGATCGCCGAAGTGGCTCGCATATAGCTCTCCTTACGGGCGCGGCCTTGAACGGTCTCCTGCAACGCGCTTCAGGTCTTGTCCGGCATGTAACCCAAACCGCTGCACCCTCAGGTCAAGCTCGATGGCGGGCTTTTGGGCGGCATGCACCAGCAAGGTCTGGCTGCCGAAAAAACAAACGCGTGCTGCACGATTCCACGTCATCCTGCGTTTTTCGACTTTCCGAGCAGGAATCGCTGCTGATTCGCTGCCGCGGATCGATTTTTGCCTTGCCGTAGGCTGTATTTCAGCGATTCAACTGGTCCTATTGCGCTTCGGGACGGATTAGACCACAGCCGGCGCCTTTTTGCATGTGAGTGTTGCAAAATAGATGCTTGTTTCTTGGGCATGAAGAGCACATATATAGATCATCTCCTGAGCGCGTTCTCCTCCCATTAGCGCTCTCGAGTGTTCCCCTCTGGAGGTTAGCCTTAACAGGCACTTCCAATCAAACTCAGCCGGGTCTTCATTGATCCGGCTTTTTTGTTGCCCGAAACCAACACATCGCCAGAAAATCGGCCGGAGCGGTCGCGTAACAGTGACATGTAACCTCGGGTAACATGCCGCGGGCGCGCCAAATCGATTAAGCAGAGCACAGGACGCGGTGTGGCTCGTCCGGGGGATGGGGGCATCACTCGGACGACCCGGGCTCAGGCAGCTACCGCGTCCGAACCTTCCTCCGCCGCCAGGCACCGGCGGCAAGCATGCGGCGGACCTGCCGTTTCGCCTCCCACGAAGACGGTCCGCAAGAAACGGCGCCCGGATCATCCGGGCGCCGTTTCCTGTTGGGCCGCAAAGGCAGATCAGGCGGCCTTGCCGTTGGCGTTCAGCGCTTCGTCGGCCAACCGGCCGGTGAGTTCGGCCATGTGGTCGAAGACGGCCCGGTAGCTGGCGACACCCGCCGTGGCCGAGCGCAGCTCGATGATGAGGTCGCCGATCTCGGCTTGCGGCATGGTCGCCTCGACGACGTCCCATCCGGGCCAGTCGGGCCGCGCGTCGTAGCCGAGGATCTGGCCGCGCCGCTGCGGGATCAGAGCGATGATCTTCGACGTCGCATCCGACGGCGTGACGATCTCGACCTTCATCACCGGCTCGAGCAGCACCGGCGAGCACGCGGCCATGCCTTCCTTCATCGCCAGCTTCGCTGCCATCTGGAAGGCCATGTCGGAGGAATCGACCGCATGGTAGGAGCCGTCGGAAAGGTTGACGGCAACATCGACGACCGGGAAGCCGAGCGGGCCGGATTTCAGGTAATCGCGCACGCCGGTCTCGACCGACTGGATGTAGGTCTTCGGCACGACGCCGCCGGTGATCGTATCGGTGAACTGGAAGCCTGACCCGCGCGGCAGCGGTTTGATCTCAATCACGACGTCGCCGAACTGGCCGTGGCCGCCTGATTGTTTCTTGTGGCGGCCGCGCTGCTGCGTCGCTTTGCGGATCGTCTCGCGGTAGGGCACGGCCGGCACATGGCCTTCGACCGGGATCTGGTTCTTGCCTTCCAGCCGCTCGCGCACGACGCGCAGATGCATCTCGCCATGGCCGGACAGCACGGTTTCGGCCGAATCCTGGTTGTGATGCAGGTTGAGCGAGGGATCTTCCTCGGCCAGGCGCTGGATGGCCGCCGACATCTTGACCTCGTCCTTGCGCTCTTTCGGCCGCAGCGCGAAGGCGAAGACCGGTTGCGGCGGCGCCAGCGTGACCAGCGGCTGGATGCCGCCCTTGGTCGAGCTCAGCGTCTGGCCGGTCCTGACGGCGTCCAGCTTGCCGAGCGCGACCGTGTCGCCGGCCTTGGCCGAAGTCAGCTTGACCTGGTCCTTGCCGAGCATCTTGTAGATGCCGGAGACCTTTGCCGTTTCGCCATTGGAAAGGAACAGCTCGGCGGCGTCGGCGACCTGGCCGGACAGGATGCGCGACACAGACAGCTTGCCGCCATGCGCGGTGTGGATGGTCTTCATCACCTGGACCACGGTGGCATTGCCATCGAGAGCGCCGAGGCGCTGGCGCGTCGCCTCGATGTCGGGTGCGTCGTGACGGATCGCCTTCAACAGGCGCAGCACGCCATTGCCCTTCTCGGCGGTGCCGATCAGCACCGGCGTCACCATGCCGTCGCGCAGGTCGGCGGCAAGATCGTCGAAGATCGCATCCTTCGGCGGTTCGATCTCGTCCAGCAATTGCTCCATCAGCCGGTCGTCATGGTCGGCGAGCGTCTCCAGCATGGAAAAGCGCGCCTCGAGCTCGCGCGCCTTGTCGTCGCTCGGGATCTGGGCGACCTCGCTCTCGGCATATTCGCGGTAGATGTAGGCACGCTCCAGAGCGAGGTCGATCGAGCCGATGACGACGCCGTCCTTGCGCAGCGGGATCTGGCGCAGCAGCAATGGCACCGAGCTTGCCGGCTGCAGCATCTTCAGCGTGTCGCGCACACCTGCTATCGCCTTGTCGACCTTGTTCAGGAACAGCATGCGCGGCACGCCGAGATCGTCGAGCTTGCGCATGATCAGCTGCAGGGCAGGGATCTTCTTCTCGTCGGCCTCGGCAACGACCACGGCGACGTCGCAGGCGGCCAGCACCGGCTCGGCTTCGAAGGAGAATTCGATGGAGCCGGGACAATCGACGAAGGTGAACGGCTCGCCCATGAAATCGGTGGTGGCGAAGGTCGCCTCGACGCTCATGCCGTGAGCGCGCGCCTCGGGCGAATGATCGGAAACGGTATTTCCGGACGAAACGGGATTCTGGCGGGGAATGGCGCCTGTACGGGCGAGTATGGCTTCGAGAAGTGTCGTCTTACCGCTTGCGAAGGGACCGACTATGGCAATGCATTTCGGTCCCGTGCGTCGTCCTCCGGCGCGAGTACCCATGGCTGACCTCCACTCAGGCGTTTCCCTGTGAGCGGCGGCCGGCCTGTCGGCCGTCGCGGGCGAGGCTTTTTTCAATTTGCCACCTACCCAAAGGGCATCGTCCCACGGGCAGGCCGGGAGGGCAAGGGATTTGAGGTTGAAGGGATTTGAAGTTGGGGCCGGTTCAGCCGGTGCCGGTTAGGCGCGACGCCAGCGAGGGTGCGTCGACGCGCTGCACCGCCACCGTCTCGGCAAAGCGCGCGAGCAACGGATTGAACAGGTCCGCACGCTCCCAGAAAGGCGCATGCCCGGCGCTAGAGATGATGTGGCAATGCTCCCACAGCGAGCCGTATGCGAGTGTCTCAAAATAGCCGAGCCGGACGAACGGATCGTTCTCGCCATTGACGATAGCGACCGGAAACGCGGCTTGCTCGACCACCTGTCTCTGGTCGGCGCCCTTGCCGGTGAGCATGCCGCGCGTCACCGCGGCGCGCAGCCGGCCGTCGGTGCGCAGGATGGCTTGGCGAAAGGACGGATCGGCGGTGTCGCCGAAGCACAGCGTCTCGAAGCGCTCGGCATCGCGTTCGGAATACGTCTTTTTGGACGCCAGCAGCATGTCCCAATGCGCGTGGAAGCCGCGCAGCATGCCGAAAGGACCCTTCGATACCGGCGGCGCGCCGGTCAGCATCAGCCCGCCGACGGCGCGGTGAAAACTTGCGAGTTCGATTGCCACGTGCCCGCCAAGCGACCAGCCGAAGACGACGGCGCGGCCGATCCCCAAAACATCGAGGAGCTGAGCCGCCGATTGGGCAAGGCCGGCGATGGTGTAGTCCGTCGCCGGATCGCGGGCGTCCGACGATTCGCCATGGCCGGGCAGGTCGAAAGCAATCAACCGATGGGCAGCGGCCAACGGGCTGTCGAACTGACGGGCGAATACGGCGCGCGAACTGCCCGAGCCGTGGATCAGGACAAGCGGGATGCCGGGTCCCGACGACTGGCTGAGGCGCAAATCCGCTTGCGGCGTGCGGATCGTGCGGTGGGAAACGGCCATATCTGGTTTGGACCTTGGGATTGTCTCCAGGTCAACATCGCATGCCGAGGTCACCATGTTGTTTAGAACGGTGGTTAAGAAATGATTTCTCGGCTTGCGCCGGGTATGATGAACGAATCCACCACAGCTAACCCCGGGACCCTGATGATGGAATCCACGCTCGACCTTCTCCTCTCGATCAGCAGCATCGCGACGCTCGGGCAATATGCCTGGTCGATGCGCGCGCATTTCCAGTCGCAGACCATGTCTCAAGGCGCGATGATCATTTCGGCCGTCGTGGTCGGCACGGCGCTGTTCTTTCTTGCGCTGCTGTGGATCGAGCGGCAGCCGGTGGCGGCGAAGATCGGCGGGCTCGCCATCGAACTGGCAAGCTCGGCGCTGTTCTGGTGGGCGATCTCGGTCTCCCGCAAGGCGCGGCTGCGGTTCGCATTCGATCCTGACAATCCCGACAGCCTGGTGACCGAAGGCCCTTATCTCCATGTCCGGCATCCGTTCTACACGTCCTACATCATCTTCTGGATCGGATGGGGTATCGCGACCTGGTCGGTCTGGGCGGTGGTTCCGGTCGCCGGCATCGTTACGATCTACGTGATCGCAGCCTTGGACGAAGAGCGAAAATTTTCGCGGACAAGGTTGGCCGATGCCTACGACGCTTACCGCACGCGGACCGGTCTGTTCTGGCCGCGTTTTGCCCGCAGCCGGCAGGAGATGCAGCCGGCATCGGACGAAAGTGGTAGGGTCTAAGACACTGGATTGAATCGAGGACTTGCGACGATGAAGATTATTGCCTGCGGCAGCGTGCCGACGATTGTTGCGCCGGAAAAATACTTCACTGGCCGGGTTTTGCAGACGCCGATCATCGAGAAAGAGGCGCCGGCGCGGCTCAGAGCCACGCTGGTCAGCTTCGAGCCCGGCGCTCGCACCCACTGGCACACGCATCCGCTCGGCCAGACGCTCTATGTCACATCCGGTGCCGGTCTCGTGCAAAGCTGGGGCGGGCCGCTGCAGGAGATCAGGGCCGGCGACGTCATCTCCTTTGCGGCCGGCGAAAAGCACTGGCACGGCGCCGCGCCCAAATCGGCGATGACCCACATCGCCATGCAGGAGGCGCTCGAGGGTGTGCATGTCGATTGGCTGGAGAAGGTGAACGACGAGCAGTATGGCGGCTGAAACGTCTCAGACCAGCGCGGCGGTAAAGCGCTGGATGCGCGTGCAGGCCTCTTCGAGCAGAGCCTCCGACGTGGCGTAGGAGATGCGGAAGTTCGGGCCGAGGCCAAAGGCCGAGCCGAAAACAACCGCCACGCCCTCGGCCTCGAGCAGTTCCGAGCAGAAGGTTTCGTCGCTGTCGATCACCTTGCCGCTCTTGGTCTTCCTGCCGATCAGCTGGGCACAGGAGGGATAGACGTAGAACGCACCCTCCGGCGACGGACAGGTGATGCCGCGCGCCTGGTTGAGCATCGAGACGACGAGATCGCGCCGGCCCTGGAAGATCGCCTTGTTCTTCGGGATGAAATCCTGCGGGCCGTTCAGCGCTTCGACCGCCGCCCATTGGGCGATGGTGCAGGCGCCGGAGGTCTGCTGGCCCTGGATCATGTCCATCGCCTTGATCAGCGGCACCGGGCCTGCCGCGTAGCCGATGCGCCAGCCGGTCATGGCATAGGCCTTCGACACGCCGTTCATCGTCAACGTGCGCTCATAGAGCTTAGGCTCGACCTCGGCGATGGTCTTGAAGACGAAGTCGCCATAAGTCAGGTGCTCGTACATGTCGTCGGTCAGCACCCAGACATGCGGGTGCTTCAACAGCACGTCGGCCAGGCTCTTGAGTTCCGCTTCGGTGTAGGCTGCGCCCGAGGGGTTCGACGGCGAGTTCATCAACAGCCATTTGGTGCGCGGCGTGATCGCCTTTTCCAGCACGGCCGCCGTCAGCTTGAAGCCGTTGTCGATGGAGGTGTCGGCAAAGGCCGAGGTGCCGCCGCAGATCGCCACCATTTCGGGATAACTGACCCAATAGGGGCGCGGGATGATCACCTCGTCGCCGGGGTTCAGCGTCGCCATGAAGGCGTTGAACAGGATCTGCTTGCCGCCGGTGCCGACGATGGTCTGCTCCGGCCGGTAGTCGAGATTGTTCTCGCGCTTGAATTTTTTTGCGATCGCATCGCGCAGCGGCACAATGCCGGATACCGGCGGATATTTCGTCTCACCGCGGCGGATCGCCTCGATCGCGGCGTGCTTGATGTTGTCGGGGGTGTCGAAGTCCGGCTCGCCGGCGCCCAGCCCGATCACATCGCGGCCGGCGTTTTTCAGCTCGCGCGCCTTCTGCGTCACCGCGATGGTCGCGGAAGGCTTTACGCGGGAAAGGACGTCGGCAAGAAAGGCCATGACAGATATCTCCAGAAAAGACCGGCGGGCGAAGGCGCCGCGGCGCCTCTCATGTCGCATCGTCTTCTCAAGCGCAAGCCCAGCGCAGGCATTGTCGAATGAGCCAGCGCGCAATGCTGGCAACAATAAATTCACCAACGATCGGTAAAAGCTTGAACGGCAGGACCGTGGCCGGTCCGCCAGTCTCGCATAGCGAGGAACCGTGACGCGCAGCATCGGGCTTGCCCATATCATCCGCCATGATGACGGCACCGCCAGCGGTGTCTGGGGGGTCTATACGCTGCAAAGCGCGTTCCAGCCGATCTTCGCCTTCAACAAGGGCAAGCTTTCCGTCGTCGCGTTCGAGGGGCTGATCCGGCCGTTCCGCGAAGGCGAGCCGCAGCCGCCAATGAGTTTCTTCAACAGCTGTCCGGCGGTCGACCGCCTGCATATCGAGGCGCTGACACGGACGCTGCACCTTCTGAACGCCGGCGCCTGCCTGCCGCGAGACGCCTCCATCTTCATCAATTTCGATCCATCGGTGTTCACCGACCGCAGCATCGCCGACAAGGCGCTGCGCGACATGCGGCTGGTGCTGCACGAGGCCGACATCGATCCGCGCCGCGTCGTCTGCGAGGTCACCGAGCAGAAATCGGCGTCGCAGGAAACGCTCTACAATTTCGTCGAGGCGCTCAGGGGCAATGGTTTGCGCATTGCCGTCGACGATTACGGCGCCGAGGAGTCCGACATCAATCGCATCAAGGAACTCAGGCCAGACATCGTCAAGTTCGACGCCGACTGGATCATGACGCTGATGGAGTCCGGTGCCGGCTTCGCCTTGCTGACCGCTATGGTGACAAGCTTCGAAGAGCAAGGCATCCGGACGGTATTCGAGGGCATCGAGACGGGCTGGCAGCTCGAGCTCGCCGAAAAGTCGGGCGCCTCGATGGTGCAAGGCTTCGTGCTGGCACGCCCGGAGCTTGCACCGACCAGCTTTCACGTCTTCGACAAGGCCGGGCAGGCATCAGCGGTGTCGCCCGATAAGGACAAAGTGCCCACGGCCGTTTCGACCTCGCGGCGACCGATGCGGGCTTTCGGGCGCAGGGTGGCATCGTGACCGGGCGGGCCGACATGCGGCGCAAGGTCGGCGAAGCGATCTTTGCCGACGAGGTCGGCATCGAATATGGCGTCTATGGCGCATTCCGGCTGAGGAGCGCCTACCAGCCGGTCTTCGCGGCTCGCGGCAGGTTTCTCGCCGCCGTCGCGGTCGAGGGACTGATCGAGCCGCATCGCGCAGGCAGGCCGGTGGCGCCGCAAATCTTCTTCGAAGGTGTGCCGGCAGCGGATCGGCTGTTGGTCGAAACCATGTGCCGGGTGCTGCATTTGCGCAACTTCCGCAACATCGGCGTCGACGGGCTCGACCTGTTCTTCAATTACAATCCGCTGATCAACGATGACCCCGCACGGGCGCTGGCCGAAATCAGGCTGATGACCAGGCATCTGGCGGATTTCGGCCTGCATCCCGGCATGCTGGTCTGCGAGATCACCGAGCAGGCGGCCGGCGACAAGGTGCTTGTCAGCCTGGCGCGCGAGATGCGGCGCGACGGCGTCCGCATAGCCATCGACGATTTCGGCACCGGGCATTCGACCGAAGAAAGGGTAGCCCTGGTGCAGCCCGACATCGTCAAGATCGACGGCACCTGGTTCGCAGAATTCTGCCGCCATGCCGCCGCCGAGCGGTTTTTCCGGCCGCTGGTTTCGACGCTGCACGACCGTGGCGCCAAGGTGCTGGTCGAAGGCGTCGAGAACGCCACGCATCTGCGCGTCGCGCTGGATGGCGGCGTCGACCTGCTGCAGGGCTTTTACCTTGCCCGGCCGGCGCTGGCCGGTACGCTGTTCGACGAGGAGCCTCTGTCGATCGACAGGCTGCTTGGCAGGGACAACAACGTCATCCCCCTATTCGGCTAGGATATGTCGAGATTCAAGTGATGCCGGCCTGCGAACGGCGGTTTCCTGCGCTTCCGGTGCTCACGTACCCAAAGTACGCTCCGCTCCGGTTCTCGGAACCCACCCTTCTCGGCTCGGCCTGACTTGAATCTCGATATATCCTGAAATGCATCAGCGGCGCTGATGGTTACGCCAAAACAAATCACTGGATGAAGCCGCCGCTGCCGCGATAGAGGCTGGATCAAGCCCTGAGACGGGTGGTTGCGAGCAAGGGGCAGTACCGATGATACTCTATGGAATGATCGACAGCGGCAATTGCTACAAGCCGCGCCTGTTGATGGCCAAGCTCGGCATCGCTTTCACCAATGTCGAGGTCAGCTCGCACACCGGCGACACGCGCAAGCCCGACTATGTCGCGAAAAACCCGAACGCCATGGTGCCGCTGCTCGAACTCGACGACGGCCGGCGGCTGGCCGAATCCAATGCCATCCTGCTCTATCTCGCCGAAGGCACGCGGTTTCTGCCGGCGGACAGATACGAACGCGCGCTGGCCTATCAGTGGCTGTTCTTCGAGCAATACAGCCACGAGCCTTATATCGCCGTGCGCAGGGCGCTGCTGACCTTCCCTGAAAGAGCCAAGGACGCAACGCCCGAGCGGCTGGCGCTGACGCTGGAGCGCGGCAACAAGGCGCTCGGCGTCATGGACAAGCACCTGGCCGGGAGCAGCTTCTTCGCCGGTGATATGCTCAGCGTCGCCGACATCGCGCTCTATGCCTATACGCACACGGCCGAGACGGGCGGGTTTCAGCTCGACGCCTATCCGGCGGTGGCCGCCTGGCTGAAAAGGGTCGAGGCCGACCCGGGGCATGTGCCGCTGGAGTGGGTGGGTTGAGTGCAACTCGCCGACTTTGCTGAGCAACGTTGACAATTGGCGAAAGCTTCGGCGAAAGCGTCCTTCTCCCCGTCACTATACGGGGAGAAGGAGCTGTATCGCCGGTTTCGCCAATTGTCGGCGTTTAAAATCCAGACAGCAAAAAGGCGGGACAAAATCCCGCCTTCCCATGCTTGGTAGCCTGATCGGGAGCGTTTTGGCCGGGCCGGCAGCAATCTGCTGCTTCGGCTTGTCGGGGTCTTTCGCTCCAGCGCGCTTCTCGCGCGACCCCCAGTACATCCGTGACTTGCCGCGCGCCCGGGGATAGCGCCGGGCGCGCGCCATTCGCAAAATCAGGCTGCCTTGCTCAGAGATCCAGCGGACGACTTGCCAGTGCGGCGGTCCTGCTCGATCTCGAAGTTGATCTTCTGGCCTTCAACCAGGGTCGACAGTCCAGCACGCTCGACTGCGGATATGTGAACGAAAACGTCCGCGCCGCCGCTGTCAGGCTGAATGAAGCCGAAACCCTTGGTGGAATTAAACCACTTGACCGTACCTGTTGCCATTTCGATAGTCCTTTACGTTTGCTTTAGTTTGACTGGACCGAAACCCAGCCGGTTTGTATCGAGATTTTGGAGATAGAACGTCAGCAAACGCGAAGATCGCGAGGCCCGGATCGATCGGCCGAAATATCAATGGACGGCATATAATATGCTTTCGCGCAAAAAACAAGACGGGGCGGAAAATGGCGCCGCGACAACCCTGCCCAACGGCCGCCCCAATCGCGTGAGAGCGTCGTCGCTGCGCGCCTGACGCGGGAGGATCGCGCCGGCTTCGGGCGCGACCGGGTTTTGGGGAGAGGGGCCATGAAAATCGTTCTGCTTGCCGCTTGCCTGACGCTGGTGGCCGCCGAGGCGCAGGCGGTCTCGCGCTACGACCCGACCCGCATGAGCTGCGGCAAGGTGCAGGCGACGATCGCGCGCGAGGGTGCGGTCATCCTGCGCTACAGATCGGCGCGCGTGCCGGGCCTGGCGCTCTACGACCGCTATGTGCGGAGCCAGCAATTCTGCGACATCGGCGAAGTCAGGGCGCGGGCCTCGGTGCCGAGCGCCGATACGAATTCGTGCACCGTCTACAAATGCAAGCGGGTGGAGATCGATCGGCGCTTCCGCCGGCGCCTGCTTCCGGATTAGAGTGGGACGAAATGGTGCGCCGGGTGCCGGCCTCGCCTGAATATCAGCACACCTAAAACCCGAACGACACCTGCGCCGGCGGTGGCGGGCCGACGCGTACGCCTTCCATGGCCAGCATCTTTTCCTTGGTAGCCGAGCCGCCGGGCGCGGAAAATCCACCGATCTTGCCGCCGGCGGCAAGGATGCGGTGACAGGGGATGACCAGCGGCACCGGGTTGGCGCCGAGTGCGGCGCCTGTCTCACGCGCCAGCCCGGCATGGCCGGCGCGTTTGGCCAGTTCGCCATAGGTGGTGGTTTCGCCGAAGGCGAGTTTTCGCGCCGCGTCATAGATCGCCAGGCGGAACTCGTCGACGCCGCTGAGATCGACCGGCACGCCGGAGAAATCGATATCCTCGCCGGCGGCATAGGCCTTGATCGACGCGATCAGCTCGGCAACCCATTGCGGCTCGGGCTTCACGGCTTGTTCGACGTCGGAGGCATGGCGCAGCAGCCGGCGCTCGACCGCGTCGCGATTGCGCTGCGGCAGGCAGAGCCGGGTCAGTCCGGCTTCGCTCCAGGCGATGCCCATGAAGCCGAGCACGGTTTCGAAGACCGCGTGGCCGGCGGTGGCATGAGAGGCGTCCATGGCGTGCTCCTTTCCGGAATCCTTCGAAGTACAAATCCAGAACAATATCGCATTTCCCGGCCCGGCTCGCCACCCGAAAACGGTCGAATGCCGCGGATTGCCCGGGGAAAGATGCTGGTGTAAGGACTTCTTAACACCCGACGAACCGGACCCGAGCGCGGCTTGCCAGCAAAATTTCTCTTTCCCGTCCTAGTGGCGGTGTTGGCCGTGGCCGCTCTCAGCGGCTGCACCTCGACTTCGCCGGTGACCCCGGCGCCGGCCTTTACCGAAAATAAGGCCAATACCGACGCCGGCTTTACGATGGCGCTGCCCGACACGGTTTCGGTGCTGCCGGAACCGTCCGGCGTCGCCCAGACGGCGGCGCTGCCGGTCGAGCCGGCCGCCGCCTTTGCCGGGCCGACGCCGCTGGCGGCAACTACCCCCGCCGTCATGACCGCCAATGCCCAGCCTGTTACCGCGACGCCAGCCGTCGCCATGCCGGTCACCCAACAGACCGCGGCCATGCCCGGCGTTCAGCCGGTTTCCTACACGGTGCCGCAGAACCCGGCCGTTCTGGCCGCGACCGACCCCACCGAGGGTCAGTCGAACGCCGGCGGCCGCAGCGAGATCGAGCGGCTGATCGAGAAATATTCCGCGCTCTACCAGGTGCCGGTCGATCTGGTGCGCAGCGTCGTCAACCGCGAGAGCACCTTCAACCCGAAAGCCTACAATCACGGCCATTGGGGGCTGATGCAGATCAAGCACGCGACGGCGCGCGGCATGGGCTATGACGGGCCGGCAAGCGGCCTGTTCGATGCCGAGACCAATTTGAAATATGCAGTGAAATATCTGCGCGGCGCCTGGCTGGTCTCAGGCGGCAATCCCAAGCGCGCCGACCGGCTCTACCAGAGCGGCTATTATTACGACGCCAAGCGCAAGGGGATGCTGGGCGAAACCGGCCTCGGCAGCGATAGCCTGCGCCGCCGCATGCAACCCGATGCCTGAGCCGCGCCCGCCGGCGCCAAACGACATCCGCCTGCGCAAGATCCTCGACGACACGCTTCTGGCGCCGCGCTGGCCCGAAGGTTTTTTCATGCGCGCCTTCGAAGCCGCCGATGCACTCGCTTTGCATGCGCTGTTGACCGCGGTGTTCGACGACGGCGCCGACGGGCCGTTCGACGAATGGTGGCCACGCATTTCGGCCGACGCGGAATTCGACCCAGCTTTGTGTTTCCTGGTCATCGACCGCAAGGGCCGGCTGGCGGGCGCGGCGCTCTGCTGGACACGGGCTTTCGTCAAGGACCTTGCCGTCCACCCGGAGGCACGCGGCAACGGCATCGCCGAGGCACTGATGCGGCACGCGTTTGCGGTGTTTCAGGCAAGGGGTGCTGCGCATGTCGATCTCAAGACCAATACGGTGGAGAACGCCGCCGCAGTGCGGCTCTATCAGCGGCTGGGGATGGTCGAGGTGGATTGGGCGGGGTGAGAGGTCGGGGGCTGAGCGGCTTCGGGTAAGTGCGTTGATATTCGAGCAGGCTGCGACGCTCGAAGGTAACGGCATGGATCCTAGGGTCTCCGCGACGTCGCTTCGCTCCTGCTCCGCCCTAGGATGACGAAGGGCACAGTGGCATAAAGGCCAATCGCGGGCGTTGGAGATTGGCTGGAAGCCTACCCGCGCTTCGTCATCCTAGGGCGGAGCGAACGCGAAGCGGGAGCGCAGACCCTAGGATCCATGCCGTTACATGGCTGTGGAGCGCAGCGACCCAAAAGGCCTCATGTGATTTGACGCTGCGGCGCGCTGACCTACCCTCTAGTGCCGGTACCGAGGAGACGAGCGATGCTGTCACCTTTCAACCGGAGCGTCACGCTGGCGGCGGCGGTGATCCTTGCCGCCGGCACCGCGGCCTATGCCCATCACGGCTGGTCGTGGACGCAGGACGGGTTTTTCGAACTCCGGGGCAAGATAACGGCCATCTATATCGGCAACCCGCATGCCACGCTGGACGTCGATGCGGAGGGAGAAGCCTGGCGGGTGGAGATGGCGCCGCCGTCCCGCACGATCGCCGCCGGCTTCACCGAGGAGGTCGCCAAGGTCGGCGACGAGGTGACCGCGATCGGCCATCGCTCGCGCGACGAGAGCGAAAAACGCATGAAGGCAGTCCGCGTCATCGTCGGCGGCAAGACCTATGATGTCTATCCCGAACGCGTGCCGCCGGCTTGAATGGACGGGTTTTTCGCCGGCATTGAGCAACTCGCTTTGGTGCGGGGGCTGAAGGCCTCCTTCGTCGCCTACCCAATCGTCAACGCGCTCCACATCATGTCGATCGGCGCGCTGCTGACCAGCGTCTGGCTCATTGACCTCAGGATCCTGGGCGCCTTCCGCTCGCTGCCGCAGGCGGCGTTCGTGGCGCTGCTGCGCCGCACCGCGTTGGGCGCGTTTGGCGGCGGGCTGGTCACGGGGTCGCTGCTGTTTTCAGTCAGGGCGAGCGAGTATGCGGCGATGCCGATCTTCCTCGCCAAGATGACACTCATCCTGCTTGCTGGAGCCAATTTTCTTGTTTTCATGCGCGGCGCACGCGGCGGTGACCAGTCGGCCGGCGGGGCCGCGACCATGCTGGCGGTGCTCTCGCTGGTGCTGTGGACGTCGGTGCTTTTCGCCGGACGGTTTATTGGGTTTCTCGGCTAGGCTGAGCGTCGGCAATGGCCTTCCCCAGGCGAGAGATAAGCTCCCTGCAAATGCAGCCAGAGGGAGTTTGCTATAAATCATTGAGTTGCCGGTGATGTCGGCCAAGGTGCGGGCGCACGGCCTACCGTGTTCAACAGCGGTCCGGGCCAACGGTTATTCATCTCGGCGACGCCGCCGGTGGACATCGTGACGGGCGAGATGGTGCGTGGTGACATCGGGACACAGATCGAGGCATCGCTGATCCCTTGCATTCATTGGAGATAGAAAACTACTTTGGTCCTTCTAGAAGCCTGAACCAATCCTTTACAGTCAATTTCAAACGGTCAATTTCGTCTTCGGCAAGCAAGCCGCAGTGGGCGATAGGCCCCCGAAGGGTATTTAAGGAAAACATTACTCTGCCTAGCGCTTTCTGATTGCTAAGGATCCCACCGAACAGAATCCAATTCGATCGAATTATTTCGCCCAATTGACCGAACGAAACATAATCAAGCTCATTCTCCGAGCGGCTAGTAACAGCCGCTTCTTGCTCTCGTTGCTGGTTAAATTTACACTCTTCTTTTGCACTACCGGGTGAATATTGATCCCACCAGTTAAGACCGTAAGCTTCAGATAAAGTTTCATCGATTAATTTTCTAATGTCATTTTCGAGCATATAGAATAACTTGTAGTACCGGGACATAAGGTCGGCATTTGCGCGCACATCACTAGAAAACTGATTGATTGATGCGAAAATTTCCGGTTCTTTTTCAATCGTCCGAGCGCCGACGTCTGCAGGAGAGTTGCCATCGACAGACATCTTTAGAGAGGCGCACTTAAGTATAAATAGCTCTATCTTTTCGGCTTGTCTCATTTCATCAAATTCTCTTTTATGCTCTTAAATATCGCATTAAGAACATTCAGGTCTGATGTTTCTGGTAATACAATATTTATATTGTAAAGCAATCCGATTTCTCGCGACTGGCCATCGCGCACTTCAGGTCGTAAAGGCGCTTTGTTCTCCAAGGGTTCCGTCGCTTCATTGATTTCAGCGGTGGGGGCGTTTAGATCGAGATTTGACGGGACGTAGGATTTGATAACGTTGAATGTGCCGCGGATAGCCATTGCGACAGGATCGTTGGATTTTAGGCCTGTTATTTCGACGATTATGTCTTTGAGCTTCGATTCTTCCGCCGAATGTGCATATTCGCTCCGGCGAAAAATCTCTTGAAACGCGCTTCGCAGACCTTGCAAAGCTGCCATTCCCCGACCGCTATCTGTTCTAAATTTTGCGTACAGCTCGGTCGGCGTACCGTCGCTGCCAAGGAAGTTCATTTTCTTTAGTACTGGTATCGTAGCTCTCGCAGCTCCGCCCGAGAGCTTGAGTACATTCTCAAGAAAATCAACGCTGAATCTTTCTGGGCGTTGGGCTTCGATCAGGCGGTCTAGCGCTTTTTTTAGAGTTCCGCTGGCAGTCAAGTAAGGTAGATTGCCGGGTATTTTTCGTTGCACCGCAGTTTGTTTGTCTCCGCCATTTGCCGCCGGGTCTGGCATTTCAGAAGGTTCTTTGTTCTCATTATCCTCAATTTTCTTCGCCATTTTCTACCCCATTATTTGAAGCGAGCCTGACAGATAAATTGATGCTTATCAATTGTAAGCGTTGTCCTTTTCACGGTGATCCCGTGTTGAGGCACTCCTCCGGCGGAAAGACTCTCGATCTTCTGGGCGAGATGGATCGGCACTTTTCTGCCACGACGGATGGAGGCTTCTGGCTGGCTTGCAACGTTGGCGGGACAGCGCCCCCCTCTGGCCTGCCGGCCATCTCCCCCACAAGGAGGGAGATTGGCTAATTGTCAGGCAAAATATTCCTGCAACGGCCTGACCTCGAGGCTCCCCGCCTTCAACGCCGCAATCGCCTCCGCCACCGCAGCCGCGCCCGATAATGTCGTGTAATACGGCACCTTCTGCATCAGCGTCGCCCTGCGCAGTGACTTCGAGTCCGACACCGCTTTCTGGCCGTCCGTCGTGTTGAAGACGATCTGCACCTGGCGGTTGCGGATGGCGTCCTCGATGTGCGGGCGGCCTTCCAGCACCTTGTTTATCTTTTCGGCGACGACGCCATTCTCGGCCAGGAAGCGGGCGGTGCCGGAGGTGGCGAGCACTTTAAAACCCTGGCCGGCGAGGCGCTTGACCGCCGGCAGGATGCCTTTCTTGTCCTCGTCGCGCACCGAGACGAACAGCGTGCCCGCGCGGGGGAGATCAACACCCGCCCCAAGCTGGCTCTTGGCGAAGGCGAGCGCGAAGTCGCGGTCGAGGCCCATGACCTCGCCGGTCGAGCGCATTTCCGGGCCGAGCAATATGTCGACGCCGGGGAAGCGGGCGAACGGGAATACCGCTTCCTTGACCGCGATGTGGCCGGGATTGCGCGGGTCGGGCATGGCGCCGTAATGGGCGAAGGCGTCTTCCAGGCTTTCGCCGGCCATGATGCGGGCAGCAATCTTGGCAATGGGCCGGCCGATGGTCTTGGCGACGAAGGGGACGGTGCGGGACGCACGCGGGTTGACCTCCAGCACATAGACGGTGCCGTCCTTGATCGCGTACTGCACGTTCATCAGCCCGCCGACATTGAGCGCCCGGGCAAGCGCTGCCGTCTGGCGCTCCAGCTCGTCGACCAGCTCGGAAGGCAGCGAATGCACCGGCAGCGAGCAGGCCGAGTCGCCCGAATGGATGCCGGCCTCCTCGATGTGTTCCAATATGCCGGAGACGTAGGTCGACTTGCCGTCGCAGAGGCAATCGACATCGACTTCGATGGCGCCTGAGAGATAGGTATCGAACAGAAGCGGGTTCTTGCCGAGCAGCGTGTTGATCTGGCCGGTCTTGTCGTTGGGATATTTCTGTTTGATGTCCTCCGGCACCAGGCCGGGCACGGTGTCGAGCAGATAGGATTGCAGCATGCTCTCATCGTGGATGATCTGCATAGCGCGGCCGCCGAGCACGTAGGACGGGCGCACCACCAGCGGGAAGCCGAGCTCGCCGGCGACGAGGCGGGCCTGCTCGACCGAATAGGCAATGCCGTTCTTCGGCTGGCTGAGGCCAAGCTTGTGCAACAGCTTCTGGAAACGGTCGCGGTCCTCGGCGAGGTCGATCATGTCGGGCGAGGTGCCGAGGATCGGGATGCCGGCCTTCTCCAGCGCATCCGCCAGCTTCAGCGGCGTCTGGCCACCGAACTGGACGATGACGCCGACGAGCTCGCCGGCCGCCTGCTCGGCGCGCAATATCTCCAGCACGTCCTCCGGCGTCAGCGGCTCGAAATAGAGCCGGTCGGAAGTGTCGTAGTCGGTCGACACGGTCTCCGGGTTGCAGTTGATCATGATCGCCTCGAAGCCGGCGTCGCGCAGCGCAAAGGCGGCATGGCAGCAGCAATAGTCGAACTCGATGCCCTGGCCGATGCGGTTGGGGCCGCCGCCGAGGATGACCACCTTCTTGCGCGACGAGACCTGCGCCTCGTTGGCGAGCGCGCCGGCGAAGGGAACCTCATAGGTCGAATACATGTAGGCGGTGGGCGAGGCGAACTCGGCGGCGCAGGTGTCGATGCGCTTGTAAACGGGATGAACGTCGAGTTTTTCGCGAATTTTTTGGATCTCTTCGACGTCCTTCCTGACCAGGGATGCTAGGCGGGAATCGGAGAAACCCATCGCCTTCAGCATGCGCAGATTGGCGGCGTCCTCGGGGATGCCGTGCTCGCGGATGCGCGCCTCCATGTCGAGAATGCCGGCGATCTGCTCGAGGAACCACGGGTCGATCTTGCACATTGCGTGCACGTCTTCGAGCGAGGTGCCCATGCGGATCGCCTGCGCCACCATGCGCAGCCGGTCCGGCGTCGGCGTGCCCAAGGCGGCGCGGATGGCGTTGCGGTCATCGACATGGCTGGCCGGCGCGTTCCCGTGGCCGATGCCGGGGATCTCGATTTCGTCCAGACCGGTCAGGCCGGTCTCCAGTCCACGCAAGGCCTTCTGCAGCGATTCCTGGAAGGTGCGGCCGATGGCCATGACCTCGCCGACCGACTTCATCGAGGTGGTCAGCACCGGCTCGGCGCCGGGGAATTTCTCGAAGGCAAAGCGCGGGATTTTGGTCACGACGTAATCGATGCTCGGCTCGAACGAGGCCGGCGTTGCTCCGCCTGTGATGTCGTTCTCCAACTCGTCCAGCGTATAGCCGACGGCGAGTTTTGCCGCGATCTTGGCGATCGGGAAACCGGTCGCCTTGGAAACCAGCGCCGACGAGCGCGAGACGCGCGGGTTCATCTCGATCACCACCAGGCGGCCGTCTGCCGGGTTGACGGCGAACTGCACGTTGGAGCCGCCGGTCTCGACGCCGATCTCGCGCAGCACCGCGATCGAGGCGTTGCGCATCATCTGGTACTCTTTGTCGGTGAGCGTCAGGGCAGGGGCGACGGTGATCGAGTCACCGGTATGCACGCCCATCGGATCGATATTCTCGATCGAGCAGATGATGATGCAGTTGTCGGCCTTGTCGCGGACAACCTCCATCTCATACTCCTTCCAGCCGAGCACGCTCTCCTCGATCAGCACTTCGGTGGTCGGCGAGGCGTCGAGGCCGGACTGGACGATCTCGAAGAATTCGGCGCGGTTGTAGGCGATGCCGCCGCCGGTGCCGCCCATGGTGAAGGAGGGGCGGATAATTGCGGGCAGGCCGACATGGTCGAGCGCTTGTGCTGCAATCGCCATGGCATGGCTGATATAGCGCTGCTTACGGTCGCCCTCACCGAGGTTCCAGCGCGTTTCCAGAGCATCGAGCGCGGCGTCGAGATTTTCGGGCTTTTCCGCCTTCAGCGCGGCGCGCTCGGCCTCGTGCGTCTTGCGGTCGGCATTCTTGACGTCGGTGGCGTTGGCCAGCATCGACTTCGGCGTTTCCAGGCCGATCTTGTTCATCGCCTCGCGAAACAGCGCGCGGTCCTCAGCCTTGTCGATTGCGGTGGCGTCGGCGCCGATCATCTCGACCTGATAGCGGTCGAGGACGCCCATGCGGCGCAGTGACAAAGCGGTGTTGAGCGCGGTCTGGCCGCCCATGGTCGGCAGCAGCGCGTCCGGCCGCTCCTTGGCGATGATCTTGGCAACCACTTCGGGCGTGATCGGCTCGATGTAGGTGGCGTCGGCCAGTTCCGGATCGGTCATGATGGTGGCCGGATTGGAGTTGACCAGGATAACGCGAAAACCCTCTTCCTTCAGCGCCTTGCAGGCCTGGGTGCCGGAATAGTCGAATTCGCAGGCCTGACCGATGACGATGGGGCCGGCCCCGATGATCAGGATCGACTTGATGTCGGTGCGTCTTGGCATGTCGAGGGTCCGTTTCGGCGGGCGGCTTGCACAAAAAGCCGGACGGGATGACCCGGCCGGTTGTGCTCGCGATTCTGGTATCAGGCTAGGAGGGCCTTATAGGGAAGAGTTTTGCCGGATGTAACCCCCTAAAATGCGGATAGGGCAGTAGGGCAGTAGGGCAGTAGGGCAGTAGGGCAGTAGGGCAGAGGTTCGAACGCCTTTAAACATATTGCCCTACTGCCCTACTCCCTTACCACTATCCCCCAACGCCAAAGCATCCGTAATCTCGAAGCGTTCGGAAGCACCGACGCGGATCATGTTCAGGCTGCCCTCGCGGGTGAAGCGGAATTCGCCGGGCGCGTCCGCACCGGCCGGCTTGCCGGCCTTGAAGCTGATGATGCGCGTGCCGCCATCGGGCCAGGTCACGGTCACGTCGGTCTTGTCGCCGGTGCGCACGACGCCTGCCTTGCAGCTGGTCATCGGCTCGCCGAGATAGCGCGCGCAGGGGATGGCGTTGCCGGCACCGGGTACCGGTGTCCCCGGCGGCTGCAGCCGCGCAACGGTCTGTGCGTCGGCCGGGGGCGCCGCGTTGGCCGCGCCGAAATTCCGGACGGGGTCCGCAGCCACGGGCGGCGATCCATCAACCGGTCCAGTCGCGGGGTTTCCAGCGGCCAGGGCCAGGCGGTAAGCATCCTCGATCGCCACCTTGCCGATTGCGTCAGCGGAGTTCAGCGTCGTTTCGGGAGCGGTTGCGCCGAGGCGCGTTGTCAGATCGGGCAGCGGTTGAGAGGCAGGATTCTCCGTATCGGCCGCCGCCTGGGGTGTCACTTGCCGGGGATTGATAGGGTCGAGGTAGCGTGCGGGAGCCCATCCGCTCAGCTTCGGGTCGTCAATGTCTTCAACCTTGCACCACTTGTGGCCGCTGACGTCGCCGCAGCCGAGATTTTTCACGCTCGAACCACTCGGCAGCCGTGCCTCGACCTTGCCCATGGCCGACGCCGTGGCGCGCACGTTCAGGAGATCATCCGGAGCAAGACCCGTCACAATCGAGATGATGGGCTCCGGCTCCTGGCCGTTGGCCGGCAACTCCGCCAGCATCAGTGGAGCGGCAACCATCGCAAGCAGCGTCGTCGGGAGTGTTAGTGTGCGCCTAATCATCTGCCATGGGCGGTAGGTTCAATTGCCGAAGGCGCGGCCAGGCACGAAAGCGCCATCGCACGCCAGCCGGTTTTTATAGGCGACGAGACGGCGCTGTGTAAGCCCGAAAAGGTGCCGCGTGTTGAATCGCGACCAGGCCACTTCCGTGAACTAACAGCCGGCAAAATATTGCACATTTCATGTAAATATGCACTCTCTCAAGTAAGGTTGAGAAGGGCAATATGGTCGACCTTGAAATATTTGCGCAGGTGGAAAACATAGTTCGCCAGCGTATCAAGAAAACGCGCGCCGAAATTGAGGCTTCACTTGGTCACATCGCCAACGGCAATCCGCTGGCCGCCGAACAGACCCTCTCCAGGCGCCTCGACAGGTTGCAGGTAAAGGCGTCGCTCAGCCGCACCGAAGCGGAGATGATATCGGCAGCGATCGACATGAGGTCTGCCGGGGAAAGAAAGGCCGCCGCCAAGCAGCCAGGGCCGGAGGCAATTCTCGGCCCAACGCTCGATTTCATCGGGGTCGCATTCCTCGAGCGTGGGCGCCGTGCTGCCGATGCGGTTGGCCGCGTTGCCTTTCTCAACGGCAATCCACAAGGATCGGGTTTTCTCGTCGGGCCAAGGCTGTTCCTCACAAACAACCACGTGATTTCGTCGCTGGCGGATTCCCGGCGCTTCCAGGTCCAGTTCGATTATGAGCAGGACGGTGCGAATGCCGTGCGTGCGCCGACGACGTTTCTGTTCGATCCTGAATCCTGTTTCGTGACCGATAGCATAGAGGGTCTGGACTATACGCTGATCGGAGTTGGCGAGCGGCGTTCCGGTCCAAAGGAACTGGGGGAGTTCGGTTTTATCTCGCTGTCGGATGCGCGCGACAAGCATATGCTCGGCGAAATCGCCAACATCGTCCAGCATCCCGATGGCCGCTTCAAGGAACTGGTGTTGCGTGAAAACCGGCTGGTGGCCCGCGACGAAACGGTGCAAGTGCTGCACTATGTCGCCGACACCGAACAGGGTTCGTCCGGTTCACCGGTCTTCAACAATGAATGGGAACCTATTGCCCTGCACCATTGGGCCGGCCCGTTCCACGAGGTGACGGGCATAGGTGGCTATGCGCTTGCGCGCGAGATCAACGAAGGCGTACGGATCAGCGCCATCGTTGACGATCTGGGTGCTAGAAAGTCCAAGCTGCCGGGCTCCTCGGCATCGGCGGTTTCGCAAGCTCTGGCGATTTGGGCCGGCATGCCGCGCATGATGGACGAGACAGTTCGGCTGAACGCCGATATTCGCGAAGATGTGCCGGACAAGCCGGTGCAGCGGCCGGAACCGGATCGCAATCCGCCGGCGACGAGACACAATGCCGATGGCTCGGTCACCTGGACTTTTCCCGTCGAGATAAATGTCCGGGCGCCGCTGATCGACCGCGACGGAGGCGATGCGAGACGAAACGACGGCAAAGGCCCGGCAAGCGAACCCGGGAAGGTGGCCATCGCCGAGGCCGCGGGTTGGAAAACAGAGGATTTCGACGATCGTGGAGGGTATGAGCCCGGCTTCATACCGGGCTTTGTCCTGGCAATGCCGACGGTTGCCAATTCACCCTACCGGTTGGCCAAAAACCTTCTTGCCAAACCGGGAGAGGACCCACACGAATTGCGCTACCATCATTTTTCGATCTTGATGAACGCCGATCGCAGGCTTGCCTTCGTCACCGCCTGCAATATCGATGGATCCCGCACCAAGGCGGTCAATCGTGAGGACAAGACGGTCATCGACAACCCGTCGCTTGTCGAATTGGGGGTGGAGTCGATTTCCGGTTCGGAAGCCAGCGATGCTTTCCGGCCGGATCGGCGCATCGACCTTGGCGAGCAGATGAACCAGGAATTCTATTCGAGCCAGAATGTCCCTGGATTTCCCGTCGCAAAATCCAAGGAACGAATCGCTCGAATGTTCCAGAAGGGCCATATTACACTTCGCGGCGACCCCGCATGGGGCGTCGATCAGGAGGCGGTCGCGGCAGAACGCGACACGTTCTTTTATACCAATGCTGCGCCGCAAGTCGGCTTCTTCAATCAAGGAAGCTCGCTTAACCATCCCGGCTCCAAAGGGAAGTTGAGATGGCGCGCGGTAGAAACCTATGTGCTGCGCAACGCCTATACGACGCGAGGCCGTGTCACGGTGTTTGCCGGGCCAGTGTTCGGCGAGGACGATCCTCCCTACCGCTTCGACAGCCATGTTCCGCTGAAGTTCTGGAAGATCGCGCTGTGGTCCGATCAAGCTGGCCTGCGCGCCATCGCGCTGCTGGCGGACCAGAAGCCGGTTTTGGAAGTGATGCCCGAAGCGTTCGGCGAGCGTGCCGAGGCATTCGATGACCCGCTTGAAATTGCCAGGGTATCGGAGTTCCTTTCGACGGTGGCCGAGATTGAAGAGCTGACCGGCCTGAACTTTGGCCAGCAGGTGCGCGACGCCGACATTCGGGCCGGCTCCGAATCGGTTCCAGCACAGACTTTCAACCCGAGGCAACTGGCGCCCAAGACGTCACGGCCAAAGTCTTCAAAGACTTCGGCGGCCAGCACCCGACGTCCTGCCAAGCGATCGAAGCGATCCGCGTCTGGCAACTGAAGATTGGACCGGTCGCGACTTCTGCCGCTCGAAGGCGGTCATCCGTTCAGCTAGGCATGAGCAAGCTCAGCCCGGCATGAAGCCGGTGCGCAGCGCGTGAGCCCATTCGGGCCGTCCCGCCTGCTCGGCCTGGCGCGCCGCCGCCTCGTGGTCATAATCGACGGCGATGGCTTCGAAACTGTCGGGGTGCAAGTCGACGATGCCGTAGCGGGCGTGCGGCGAGCCCTGCTCGGAGACATGCGCCGGCGGCGTATCATCGTGATAGGCCGGGCAGCCGATGCTGCCCGGGTTGAAGATGACCGGACCGCCGGGAATGCGGACCAGCTCGCTGCGATGGCTGTGGCCGCAAAGCATGATGCGGCAGGCGGGATCGATCGCGCCGAGGCGCCGCTCGATTGCGACCAGCGGCGCGCGCACCAGCCGGCCGTCGACGATCGCGTCAGTCAGGTATTTTTCGTCGTGGTCGGGCCGGGCATGGAAGGCGAGTATGCCGGGCGCGACTTCCAGCGTGAGGGGCAGCGCGAACAGCGCCTCGCGCTGGCCTGCGGTCAGCCGTTCCTGCGCGTAGGGGTCGGACGGCCACATGGTCTCGTCGGCGGTGTCGCGGGCAACGCGGCGGTCGTGGTTGCCGCGCACCGTCGGCAGGTCGAGCGTCTCGAGCCTCTCCATGGTCTCGCGCGGCCAGAGCGGGCCGGAAACGCAATCGCCGAGATTGACGATGAGGTCGGCGCCGCCGCGCTGCCGCAGATCATCGAGCACGGCGTCGAGCGCCAGGACATTGCCGTGGATGTCGGCGAGGACGGCAATGCGCATGGCAGGCTCCGTTAATTGGAATGGCTGGAGGGCGGGTGAAGCTACTTTGCTCGCCTCGCGAGGCGAGCGAGAGCGGAACCCAGCTTCGGGTCGTTCAGGCGCGGACTTCGATCTCGTGGCCGCCGACCGCCGGCAACGATGCGTCGCCGGCCGCGGCAATAACACTGTCGAGCAGGCCCGGGAAGCGGCGGTCGAGATCGTCACGGCGCAGCGTGATCAGCCGGCTGGTTCCAACCGCCTCGGTGCGGGTGACGCCGGCCTCACGCAGCTTGGCCAAATGGTAGCTCAGATTGGTCTTCGAGCAGAGATCGAGGAACCGGCTGCAATTCAGCGGCACGCCCTCTTTGCTGGCGAGATAGCGCACGATGGCCAGTCGCGTCGGGTCGCCGAGCACGGCAAGCACGTTCGGCAGGCTGATCTGGTCGGCGGTGGGATGGGGCAAGGTCATGCCCAGGAATTAAGCACATTCGGAGCCGATTTCAACGCATCTTCTCTCGTGGCTAATGGACACATAGTTTCGTCCCGTCGCCCCGTCCTGACACCGGGCTGTCAGGATGGTTCGGCTATTTTGCAGCGGCTTTATTGACATCATGCCCTGTTATGTCCAATTGTTCAATAACCTTTGAACTAAGGAAATTGCCATGGATAAGCGCCTCATCTGGCTTGCGCTCGGATCGTTCACGATTTCGACCGAAGGTTTCGTCATCTCCAGCCTTTTGCCCGACATTGCAAAGGATGCCGCCATCTCCGTTCCGCTCGCCGGCACGCTGATCACCGCGTTTGCGCTCGCCTATGCGATCGGCACGCCGATCCTGGCAACGCTGACCGGCGAATGGGACCGGCGCCGCGTCATCCTGTGGACGCTGGTGTTCTTCGTGTTGGGCAACGTCGCCGCGGCGCTAAGCTCCTCCTTCGAATTGCTGTTGATCGCGCGCATCGTCATGGCGCTGTCGTCAGGCTTGTTCGCGGCGACCGCACAGGGAACGGCCGTTGCGCTTGTCGACGATCATCACCGCGCCCGCGCCATTGCCGTGGTCGTCGGCGGCACTACGGTTGCGGTCGCGGTCGGAGCACCGCTCGGCGCGCTCGTTGCGACGGTTGCCGGCTGGCGCGGCACCTTCTTTGCCATCGCCGGCCTTGGTGCGCTCGCCGGCGCGATCCTGTGGTACCGGCTGCCGCGCGGCATCGTCGGCACCAGGCTGCCGCTCCGGATGCGGTTGGCAGCGGCACTTCGCCCCGGCGTCATGCCTATCCTGGTGACGACCATCCTGGCCCTGATCGGCGCCTTCACCGTCTTTGCCTTTGTCGCGCCGCTCGCGATCGAAGGCGGCGGACTGAACCCGATCGCGCTTCCCGGAATGCTGCTCGCTTTCGGCGTTGGCGCGGTCATCGGCAATATCGGCGGCGGTCAGGCCGCCGACCGTTTCGGCGCGACGCGCACCGTCTGCTGGTCACTGGCGCTGAGTGCCGCGATGCTGGTCACGTTTTCGCTGATCCCGATGTTCCTGCCGCGCGAGATCGCCGGGCCGGCATTGATGGCCATGATGGTGCCGTGGGGCATCGTCGGCTGGGCATTCCCGCCGGCGCAGGCCAGCCGCATCATCAAGCTGGCGCCCGATGCCGCGCCAATCGTGCTGTCGCTGAACGCTTCGGCGCTCTATCTCGGCGTGGCACTGGGTGCCGTGGTCGGCGCCGCGGTGCTGCGCTATGGCGCACCGGCCGACCTCGGCGTGGTCGCGGCGGCATTCCCGATCGTCGGTCTGGGCGTCGTGCTGGCGGGCCACCTGGCGGCGCGTCCGGTGGCGATGCCGGCCGAGTAAGGCTTGTTAGCAAAGCTTGGCTGCCGGCCGCCGATAGTTCAAGTCGCGGCGGCGGTGCGTCAAAATCCAGCGCGGCGATTTCGTCCAGTGCCGAATTCTGGGAAGTTGCCGGAAGCGACCTCGCCGACGTTCCGCAAGAAATCGTCATGACCGCCGACGATCTGGTCGATGCAGCGCTGGTTGGCCTGGAAAAAGGTGAAGCATTCACGGCACCGGGTCTTGCCGATATTGCCGGGGGGGTGCCTTTCTTCGCGTCCGCAAGGCTTCTTCGGCAGTCTTCTGGCGGGCAAGCCGGCGGCGCGTTACGCTGCCCGACATGGCTAAAGACTGATCTTACGCTGTCCGCCACATCGGGATGATCGAGGCGGCCAGCAGCAGGCCAAGCACGGCGTTGAGCATGCGCCACTGCCGCTCGGTTCGCAGCAACCGGGCGAGCAGCGTGCCCGCCACGCACCACGCCGCCAGCGATAGGGCCGCTGCAAGGCCGAAGACCGTGCCGAGCAGCACGGCGAGCTGCAGCGGCCCGTTGGCGAGCGCGGCAAAGGATGCCGCCGCTCCCAGCCCCATGGCCCAGCCCTTTGGGTTCATCCATTGCAGGCCGGCGCCGCCCAAAAAGCTGTTCGGCTTTGCCATGGCCACGTCCAGGTTGGGCGGACCGCTGCGGCCGATCTTGAGGGCAAGCCACGTCAGATAGAGGGTACCGGCCATTTTCATTGCCAGTTGCAGCGAAGGAGCGGCAGCCAGCAGACTGGCGAGCCCGGCAGCACCTGCCGCAGCCACCGTGGCCAAGCCGGCCGCACTCCCGGCCATCAGCGGGATAGAGCGGCGAAAGCCGAACTGCGCGCCGGACGCCGTCGATAAGGTCGTGGCCATGCCGGGCGTTGAGGTTGAGACCAGCGCGAACAGGACGAGGGGAAGGACGGTTTCAAACATGCTGCTTCCTTTGAAGCCTGCACGGTAGGCTGTTTGGCTCATCAGTAAATGCAATGTTTGCTATGATCTGTATTAGCAAATATAATAGCCGGATGCTCCGCAACCTCGATACTGCCCTGGTTCGAACCTTCGTCACCGTTGCCGACAAGGCCAGCATGACGGCGGCGGCCAACGCGCTGCATTTGACGCAAGGTGCCGTCAGCCAGCAGATCAAGCGTTTGGAAGAGGTTCTCGGCTGCAGCCTGTTCGATCGCGATCGGCGCGGATTGCGATTGACCCGCTCCGGCGAGCGATTGTTCGGCAAGGGCAAGCGCCTGCTTTCCCTCAATGACGAGATCCTGGCGGAGATGGCGGGCGATGCGGTTGCCGGTCAGGTGCGGCTCGGGGTGCCGTACGACCTTGTCGGCACCTTGCTTGCGCCGGTGCTGAAGGCCTATGCCGAGGCCTATCCGCAGGTCGAGATCTCGCTTGTCTGTGCTTCGTCGCCAGAGTTGGCCGCAGCCTTGGCGACCGGCACTATAGAGCTCGCGGTGATCGAGGAGCCGATCGGTCGGTCGGCCGGTGAATGCCTTGTTGTCGACCGGCTGGTCTGGGTCGGCGCCAAAGGCGGCGCCGCCCGCGGCAAGCGGCCCTTGCCGGTTTCGATGGTCGCCGAGACCTGTGCGTTCCGCCCGGTGGTGCTGGAGGCGCTTAACGAGCATGGGCTGGAATGGCGCACCGTATTCGAAAACGGCAGCATCGACGCGACGACGGCGACGGTGCGTTCGGACTTGGCCGTCACCACCTGGTTGGCGTCGACCGTGCCTGTCGACCTCGACATTTTGGCCAACGATCCGGAGCTGCCGTCATTGCCGAATTTTTCGATCAATCTGCATTTGCCGAAGCACGACGTCGCGCCGGCTGCACTGGCATTCGCGGGCCACCTCCGCGATGGGTTGGCAGGGCGACGAGAGGCGGCTTAAAAACAGCAAAAAGGACGGCCAGTGTTCAGCCGTCCTTGATCGCCCCGCGGCATCTACTTCCAGTTCTTGCGCCGCTCGATCTCGGCTTCGGACGGCTGCTCCGTGGCAAATGACCCGGTCTTGATCTCGCCGGAGCGTTCATAGCTCGCCATGAGGACGCCGGTGGTCGATGCCTGCGAACGGGTCAGCTTGAAGGCGGCAGGTATCGTGCCGCTGCCGAACAGTTTTTTGCCCTTGCCCAGCACCAGCGGGAAGATCAGCAAGCTGATCTCGTCGATCAGGTCATTGGCGAGCAAGGTCTGGATCAGCTCGCTCGATCCCTGAATGAGCAGGTCGGGGCCGTCCTCCTGCTTCATCCGGCGCAACGTCGCCACGACATCGCTGCCGAGCGGCTGGCTGTTTTGCCAGGACAGCGAATCCGGCCTGTGCGTCGCCACATATTTGGTGACGGCGTTGAAGCTGTCGGCGATCGGATCATTCTTCTGATAAGGCCAGTGGGCGGCGAAGATGTCGTAAGTCTTGCGGCCGAGAAGCAGCGCGAACGGTTTTGAAAACGTCTCGCCCATCGCGGCGCCCATCACATCGTCCCAGTAGTGAAACGTCCAGCCGCCGAATTTGAAGCCGCCGACAGGGTCCTCTTGCGGGCCGCCGGGCGCCTGCATGACGCCGTCGAGGCTGACGAATGTTGCGGCGATGATCTTCCTCATTGGAGCTCCCTTTCCCTGATCCGTGCCGTCATGGCCGGAGTTCGAGCCAAGGACGGGCGAACGGACATTTATCCGACAGCGGCCGGCAAATTTCCAGGGTTGGAAGGGCGGATGACTGCCGACCTTATCGTCTCAGCTTGGAGCCGAGAACGCTCAGCCCAAGCCAACGACCGTATCGTAGAGCAGCTTGAAGTTGAGCACCAGGATGAGCCCGGCGACCACCCAGGCCAGCACGGCAACGGCGCGGGAAATGGCGAAATTGCCCATCTTGCGCTTGTCCGAGACGAACTGCACCAGCGGTACGACAGCGAAGGGGAGCTGCATCGACAGGATTACCTGGCTGAAGACCAGCAACTGGCCGGTTCCCTTCTCGCCATAGAGCGCGGTGACCACCACCACCGGGATGATGGCGATGCCGCGCGTCAGCAGGCGGCGCGCCCATTGCGGGATGCGCAGCCGCAAGAACCCTTCCATCACGATCTGGCCGGCGAGCGTCGCCGTCACCGTCGAGTTCAGGCCGGAGGCGAGCAGCGCTACGGCAAACAGGATGGAAGCGATGCCGAGGCCAAGCAGCGGCGACAGAAGCTCGAAGGCCTGGCCGATCTCGGCAACGTCATGATGACCGGTGCCGTGGAACGCCACCGCCGACACGATCAGGATGGAAGCATTGACGAACAACGCCAGTATCAGCGCGATGGTCGAGTCGGTCGTCGCCCATTTGATGGCGTCGCGCTTACCGCGATCGGTGCGCTCATAGGCGCGGGTCTGCACGATCGAGGAATGCAGATAGAGATTGTGCGGCATCACCGTGGCGCCGATGATGCCGATGGCGATGTAGAGCATGGCCGGATTGGTGACGATCTCGGACGACGGCACGAACATCGCGTGCAGGATGGAGCCGACCGGCGGGGCGGCGGCAAAGATCTGAATGGCGAAGCAGCCGAAGATGATAATCAAAAGCGCTATGATGAAGGCCTCGAGGAAACGGAAGCCCTTGTTCATCAGCAGCAGCAGCAGGAAGGCATCGAGCGCGGTGATAATGGCGCCGCCGATCAGCGGAATCCCGAACAGCAGTTGCAAGGCGATCGCCGTGCCAATGACCTCGGCCAGGTCGCAGGCGATGATGGCCAATTCGCAAGCGACCCAAAGCATGAAATTGACCGGTCGCGGATAATAGGCGCGGCACGCCTGCGCAAGGTCGCGGCCGGTGGCGATGCCGAGCCGGGCGGCGAGTGCCTGCAGCAGGATCGCCATCAGGTTCGACAACATGATGATGAAAAGCAGCGTGTAGCCGAATTGGGCCCCGCCGGCGAGGTCGGTCGCCCAATTGCCCGGATCCATATAGCCGACCGAAACCATGTAGCCCGGCCCCATGAAGGCGAACAGCCGGCGAAGCCAGATCCCCGAGTGCGGCACCGCGATCGTTGCGTTGACTTCGCGAAGGCTGGGCTGCTCGTCGTCCTCCGGGCGGGCAAATCGCCACATGGACCGGGGGGCTGAGGTGGCTTCGGCTTCCGACATGAAATGGCTTTCCACTGGAACGATCGATGTTGTCCCCTTATCTATGCCACGGCTGAACATTATGCAATATGCTATATTTCATTGTCTGAGCTTTTTCTTGTGGCCGCTTGGCGTGCGGCCGGAACGGCAGTGAACGCCGGTTGCGCCGGCCACCGAATGGAAATAAACGGCCAGAACCAATAGGGTTCCGTGTTATGACCGCAATGTCGATTCAAACTGCCGGGAGGAGCGCGTATTGGCGCTGAAGAAAAGACCGGTTCCTCGCGAAAAGCCGCTGCCTGACGCAGAAATCCACTCGGAAGGCTTCAGGCAGACGCGTGAAGCGCGCCGCAGCGCGCTGGTCGAGGATTATGTCGAGCTCATCGCCGACCTGATCGAGGATGGCAACGAGGCGCGCCAGGTCGATATCGCGGCACGGCTCGGCGTCGCTCAGCCGACGGTAGCGAAAATGCTGACGCGGCTGTGCGCCGACGGGCTGGTCTCCCGGAAACCCTATCGCGGCGTGTTCCTGACCGATGCCGGCCGCAAGGTTGCGGAAGAGAGCCGCATTCGCCACCAGACGGTCGAGGCCTTCCTGCGCTCGCTCGGCGTCAGTGCCGAGACGGCGCGCATCGACGCCGAAGGCATCGAGCATCATGTCAGCGCCGAGACGCTCGAAGCCTTTCGCAAGGCAATAATCGCCGCCCGCTGAAAAGCACGGCCAGCGTATCTCTTCGCGCGACTCGCTTCCCACGAGCAGGGTGAACGGCACAGACCTTGCGATGTCTCGGCCAGAGAGCAGGCAAGCGTCAGCAAGCATTGCTTGTTCGCACGAAAAATACTGTGACTTGGCGTAACCGTTGAGATAATTGTTGTCGCGTCCGATCGAACCGGGACACGGCCCGATCGGCCGGAAAATTGCATCACGGGGGTTGCCATGCTCTGGAAGGGCCGTCGTCAGAGTGACAATGTCGAGGACGAGCGCGGCCAGAGCGGCGGGCTTGGCGGCGGGCCGGGGCAGTTTCGCATCCCGATCGGCGGTCGCGCCGGCGGCGGCGGCATGTCGGGCATTATCATCGTAGGGTTGATTTTCCTGGCAGGGTGGTATTTCGGCTTCGACCCGAGTCAGATCCTCGATAACAGCGGCTTGCAGCCCGGCGGCGGTCAGATCACCGACAATAGCGGTGCGCAAGGCGGCGGCACCGGTGCGCCGGCCTCCGACGAGATGAAGCAGTTCGTGTCGACTGTGCTGGCCGAGACCGAGGACACGTGGACCGGTATTTTTCAGTCCGAGGGCCTGACCTATCAAGATCCAAAACTGGTCCTGTTCAGCGGACGGATCGGCTCTGCTTGCGGCTCTGCCTCGTCAGCGGCCGGACCATTCTACTGTCCCAACGATCGCAAGGTCTATCTCGACACCACCTTCTTCCAGCAGCTCGATCAGCAGTTCGGTGCCTCGGGCGATTTCGCACAGGCCTATGTGATCGCGCATGAGGTCGGCCATCACGTGCAGAACCTCGTCGGCATCCTGCCCAAATTCAACCAGATGCGGCAGAGCATGGGCGAAGCGGACGCCAACCACTTGTCGGTGCAGGTCGAGTTGCAGGCCGACTGCTTTGCCGGCATCTGGGCGCATTTCACCGGTCAGAAGGGCATTTTGGAGCAGGGCGACATGGCGGAGGCACTGAACGCCGCCAAGCAGATCGGCGACGACACGCTGCAGAAGAAGATGCAGGGCTACGTGGTGCCGGAAAGCTTCAACCACGGCACGTCGCAGCAGCGGCAGACCTGGCTGGCGCGAGGCTTCCAGAACGGCAAGCTTTCGGACTGCGACACGTTCAACAACCCGATCTGAGCCGCCGGTTTTCTCGTAATCCGAGAGACTGGATCGCAGTCAGGGGATGTCAGGATGAAAGCACTCGGCCCGTTCCCTCATTGTTCCCAGCGATGTGCTCGCCTATAAGGTGTGTTCCCGTTCGCTCGGGCGGCCCGAGGAGATACCATCATGATAGACCCCAAAACCGCCAGGCGGGGCCTTGCGCTTGTTTTCACCACCCTGCTGCTCGACGTCATCGGCTTCGGCATCATTATGCCGGTGCTGCCGGCCTATCTCAGGGAATTGACCGGCGTCGGCATCAGCGAGGCGGCTATCGAGGGCGGCTGGCTGTTCTTCGTCTATGCGGCAATGCAGTTCGTTTTCGCACCAGTGATGGGCGGGTTGAGCGACCGGTTCGGGCGGCGGCCAATTCTGCTCGCCTCGGTGCTGACGTTCGCTATCGACAATCTGATCTGCGCTATCGCCTGGTCCTATCCGATGCTGTTCATCGGCCGCGTGCTGGCCGGCATTTCCGGCGCCAGTTATTCCACGACATCGGCGTTCATTGCCGATATCTCGACCGACGAAAATCGTGCGAAGAATTTCGGCCTGCTCGGCATTGCTTTCGGCGTCGGCTTCGTCATAGGGCCGGTTCTGGGCGGGTTGCTCGGCACGTTCGGGCCGCGTGTGCCGTTCTATTTCGCTGCCGGGCTTGCTTTCGCAAACTTTCTGATCGCGCTGTTTCTGTTGCCGGAAACACTTGATAACAAGCACCGTCGCCGCTTCGAGTGGAAACGCGCGAACCCGGTCGGCACGCTCGTCCAGATGCGCAACTACGAAGGTATCGGCTGGATCGGACTTGTCTTCTTTCTGATGACGCTGGGGCACATGATGTATCCTGCGGTCTGGTCGTTCGTCTCCAGTTATCGCTATGGCTGGAGCGAACAACAGATCGGCTTCTCGCTCGGCGCCTTCGGCCTGTGCGGGGCGATCGTCATGGCGACAGTCCTGCCGCGCGTGATCCCTAAGCTTGGCGAGTGGAAGACGGCGGTAATCGGTCTGGCATTTACCGCACTCAGCGCCTTCGGCTACGCCTTCGCGTCACAAGGCTGGATGATCTATGCAGTGATCGTCGTCGGATGTCTCGAGGCGTTGGCCGACCCGCCGCTCAGAAGCCTTGCGGCCGCCAAGGTGCCACCTTCCGCCCAGGGCGAACTCCAGGGCGCAATGACCTCGATCTTCTCGATCACCTCGATCATCACACCGCTGCTTTATACGGCGATCTTTTCCTGGTTCACGGGGCCGAGCGCGCCCGTAGCTTTCGGCGGTGCCCCGTATCTGCTCGGCGCGATTTTCCTCACGCTGGCGCTCGTCGTCTTCGTCACCAGGGTGGCCAAGCCGACGCCGAAGGAAGTCAAACGCATGCACGCGCAGGAAGCGGTGACGGACGGGGCTTGATCGGCGCCGGGAGCCCGGCCGGCGCCGTCAATCAAATCCGTTTTTGCGCATGCGCTAAACACGCTCGGCCAGTGCCGGCTCGCCGCGCTTTTCGCGGATGAGATTGACGAAGCGGCGAAACAGATAGTGCGAATCCTGCGGGCCGGGCGAGGCTTCGGGATGATGCTGGACCGAGAAGACCGGCCTGCCGGTGAGCGCAATGCCGCAATTCGAACCGTCGAACAGCGAGACATGCGTTTCCTCGACGCCGCTCGGCAATGAGTCGGCGTCGACGGCAAAGCCATGGTTCATCGAGACGATCTCGACCTTGCCGGTGGTGTGGTCCTTGACAGGATGATTGGCGCCGTGGTGGCCCTGATGCATTTTTGCGGTCTTGCCGCCCAGCGCCAGCGCCAGCATCTGGTGGCCGAGGCAGATGCCGAAAAGCGGGATTTCGGTCTTCAACAGATCCTGGATGACCGGAACGGCGTAGTCGCCGGTGGCTTCCGGATCGCCGGGGCCGTTGGATAGAAAAATGCCGTCGGGCCGCATCGCCAGGATCTCCTCGGCGCCGGTTTTTGCCGGCACCACAGTGACCTTGGCGCCGAGGCCGGCCAGCAGGCGCAATATGTTGCGCTTGACGCCGTAGTCGACGGCAACGACGTGCATCGACGGATCAGCCTGTTCGCCAAAGCCCTCGTTCCAGACCCAGGGCGTCTCGCGCCAGACCGATGACTGGCCGGAGGTCACCTCCTTGGCGAGATCAAGCCCGATAAGCCCTGACCATGCGGCGGCGCGGCGCTTGAGGTCATCGACGTCGAAGATACCGTCGGGCGCGTGCGCGATGACGGCATTGGGCATGCCCTTTTCGCGGATCAGCGCGGTCAGCGCCCGCGTGTCGATGCCCGAAAGTGCGACGATGCCGCGCTTCTTCAGCCACTGGTCGAGACCGGTTCCGGCGCGGTAATTCGACGGGTTGGTGACATCGGCCTTGAACACGGCGCCGACGGCGCCGGCGCGGGCCAGCGGGTTGAGGTCCTCGATGTCTTCGTCATTGGTGCCGATATTGCCGATATGCGGAAAGGTGAAAGTGACGATCTGGCCGGCATAGGATGGGTCGGTGAGTATCTCCTGGTAGCCGGTCAGCGCGGTGTTGAAGCAGACCTCGGCGACGGCGGAGCCGGTGGCGCCCAGACCGCGGCCCTCTATGACAGTGCCGTCGGCCAGCACCAGCAGGGCTGTCGGCCTCTCGCTGGCCCAAGGGGGGGTCGACGCGGCTGTCTTCGTTGCCATGGCGGCACTCCTAAAGGTTGCGCCCTCAGTCGGCGCAACAAAAGGCGCGAAGCGGCGATCTCACAGCCTCGGCGCGCTAAGTTTTCATTTGTGCCTGTCGTTGCCAAAACCGCTACGCATTTTTGGGCGACGTGCACTAGAATTCAATTCATGCAAGGCCCAGTACATAGGGGAAGGCGCCAAGGCGGTCAATGATGCCGCGCCGTGCGTGCCTGGATTTATTTCGTCGAATAATATCAGCGGTTTGCCGGACGCTATCGAATTTGCCTTGAGCTATCGGCACGACTATTGTCCGCGGCATTCGAAGGAGAAAGCACCATGCGAGGCAAAATCGCCGAATCCCTGAAGAGTGCGATGAAGGCGCAGGACAAGCGCCGGCTGCCGACATTGCGGCTGATCCAGGCGGCCATTCATGATCGCGACATCGCCAATCGCGGCGCCGGCAAGGAGCCGGCCAGCAACGACGAAATCCTGCAGATCCTGGCCAAGATGGTGAAGCAGCGCGAAGAATCGGCCAAGGCGTTCGATGACGGCAAGCGGCCGGAGCTTGCAGCGCAGGAGCGCGACGAGATGGCCATCATCCGCGACTTCCTGCCGACGCAACTGGGTCAGGCCGAGACGGAAAGCGCCGTCCGTTCCGCCATCGCCGAGACCGGCGCCAGCGGCGTCAAGGATATGGGCAAGGTGATGGCGGCGCTCAAGGAGAAATACGCCGGTCAGATGGATTTTTCCGAGGCGAGCGGCATCGTCAAGAGCCTGCTTCAGTAAGCTGCCGAAGGCCCTTGCCGTCGCGCCCGCAATCCGGCAGCCAAAAGCTCGCGCCCGTGATCAAACTCGTCAAACCGGCGCTTGAACACCTGCCGTCCTACAAGGCGGCCCTCGAGCGCGGCTGGTCGCCGGACAATGTGGGGCTGCTCGACGCGACGCGCGAGCAGCTTGCGGCTATCGAAAAGGATCCAGCGACTTTCCTTGGCGATCTCGACGATTCCGATGGCAAGGGACCGCCGATCACCTTGCCCGACGGTTCGACGGTGCCGCGGCTGCCCGGATTCCGGCGCTGGATCTGGGACGGGGAAGTCGCAGGCTCAATCGGCCTGCGCTGGCAGCACGGCACCGCGGCGCTGCCGTCGCATGTGCTCGGCCACATCGGCTATGCGGTGGTGCCGTGGAAACGGGGACGCGGCTATGCGACCGAGGCGCTGCGGCTGATGCTGGTGGAGGCGAGGGCGGTTGGCCTGCCCTTCGTCGAAATCACCTGCAAGCCTCACAATGTGCCCTCGCAGAAGGTCGTTCTGGCCAATGGCGGCCGGCTCGTCGGGCGTTTCTTCGAGGACGCCGCCTATGGCGGCGCGGAAAGCCTGCGCTACCGGATCGATCTGTAGCCCTATTCGGCGGCAGCCGGCAGCGGCGGCGCAGCCCGGCTTCGCCATTCCCAGACATGCGAGGCAAGCGCAACCGCGACCGCGACCAGCATGGCGATCGCGCCAACCACCGGCAGGCTGCGATAGCCATAGCCGGCATTGAGCATCGCCGCGCCGAGCGATGCGGCGAGCGCGATGCCGACATTGAAGCCCGACGGGATGAGCGACGAGGCAAGGTTGGAGGCGTCTGCGGTCCAGGTCAGGATGCGGGTCTGGATCGGCGTGCCGATGGCAAAGTTGAGGCCGCCCCAGACGAAGATCGCTATCACCATCGGCAGCGGGTAAGGGCTGACAGCGTAGATCAAGGCGAGCATTGCCGCCTGTAGGAAAAGCATGGCGATGAGCGACGGCATCAGCTTCCAGTCGGCGAGCCGCCCGCCGACGAAGACGCCGATCGTTGCGCCGACCCCATTGAGCAAGAGCACCCAAGGTATCCATTTCTCGTCGAGGCCTGTGACCTCAAGCAGCGTCGGCGTGATGTAGGTGAACAGGCCGAACTGGCCGATCATCAGCATCAGCATAATAATGAGCGAGGTCCAGACCTGCTGGCGTGCGAGCACGCGGACCTCGCTTCCAAGGCTCGCCGACGGGCTCGACGATCCCGTCTTGCGCGGCAGCAGGGCGCCGATTGCCGTGAAGGCCACCACACCGAGCGCGCACATCACCCAGAATGTCGCACGCCATCCCCAGATGTTGCCGATTGCCGTGCCGGCCGGAACGCCGATTACGTTCGATACGGTGAGGCCGGACAGGATCAGCGCCACCGCCATGCCGCGCTGGTCTTCGCGCACGAGGCCGACGGCCACCACCATGGCAACGCCGAAATAGGCGCCATGCGCCACGGCCACCGCTATCCGCAACAGCAGCATCGAAGCGAAGTCGGGCGCCAGCGCGCAGGCGGCCTGGCCGATGGTGAAGGCTGCAGTCAGTCCAAGCAGCAGGGCCTTGCGGGAGAACCTTTTGGTGGCGAGCGCCAGCAGCGGGCCGCCGACTGCAATGCCGCCGGCATAGCCGGAAACGAGATAGCCGGCGGTCGGGATCGCGACGCCAAGGCCCTCCGCCACCTGCGGCAGCACGCCGGCGATGACGAATTCGGTGGTGCCGAAGGCGAAGGCGGCAATGAACAGGGCAATGAGGGGGAGCATGGCGGAAAGGCGATCCTCGGATAAGGTCGCCTCAAACCACGGATGAGGGCAGCGGGCAATCCAGAAATTGTCGACGCCGCTTTAGCTTTTCTTGATCGCCGGTCAGGCGCCCGCCGCGGAGGCAAGAGCTAGGCGGCTGCCTTCCTTCCATAAGGAATTTTCAGCCACGCTCGCTCGTGAAGATAGTAGAGCAGCGACTTGGTGACGACCTCGGTCAGGCCGATGGCCGCGGCGAGCTTGATGCTTCCGGTCACGACGAGCGAAATGATCATCGTGTCGATGGTGCCGGTGACGCGCCAGGAAAGCGCTTTGGCGAAGCTGCGGGAATGGGTGTCCATCGACTTTCCTTCCGGTAGATGCGGCGATCTTTAGCCGACAGACAGGAGGTGGCGCAAAGATAATTTTTGCGCATTGGCCAACAGCAATTTTCTAGGCGATGTTCTGAAGCTACCCGGCCTGTGGATGCACTATCCGGCCTTCAGCCGCGAACCGGTGAGCAGGCCGCGCTCTTCAAGTACGGGATAGGCCATCGAGGCGAGCAGCGAGTTGATCTGCTTGAGGTCGCGAATGGTGTCGAGATGGATCGAACTGGTCTCGACGCTCTTGGGGGTGCCGTCGCGCAGCCGCACGAAATGGCTCTGGCTGGTTTCCTTCTCGCGGTCGCGCAGCCGGTCCTTTTCCAGCACCAACTGGCGAGCGGTCTCCGGATCGCGGGATACCAGCACGTTGAAGGCAAGCCTGGCATTGGCAAGCACCAAGCCATGGAAGGCGCAAAGCTCACGCCAGCCTTCCGGCGTGAACTCCAGCCCGCGCTCGAATTTCTTCTTCACGTGGACCAGCATGTTGCGCACGATGATGTCGCCGACCTGCTCCAGCTTGACGCAGGCGCCGATCAGCTCCTGGCAACGCAGCGCCTCGTCCTCGCTCAACGGGTTCTTGGTGACCTTGGCCAGATAGAGCTTGATCGCAGCGTGCTTCCTGTCGACACGGTCGTCGAGTGCGGCCAACGCGCCGATCTTGTCGGCATCGGCGCTCTCATAGAGCTCGATGATCCGTTTCAGCATGATCTCGACCGTTTCGCAGACCCGCACCACCTCGCGGGTGGCGTTGGCCAATGCCTGGCTCGGCACGTCGAGCGCACTTTCGTTGAGCGCCGAAAGCTCGACGACGTCGAGCGCGTTGGCGGCCTGGGGCTTGGTGCCCAACGCCACGATCCTTTCCGAGGCGCGATAGACCAGGCTCGCCAGCGGTAGGCCGGCGATCAGGATCAGGATGTTGAAGACAATGTGGGCATTGACGATCTGCTCGGGCACCGTGCTGCCCAAGAAGGCGACCGGCGGCTTGAACGTCAGGAACAGGATCAGCATGATCAGCGAACCCATGCCGCGCATCAGGAGATTGCCGATCGGCACGATACGAACGCCGGGTTCTGCGTTGCGGGTTAGAAGCGGCGCAATGATCGAAGAGCCGAGATTGACACCGAGCACCAGCACGATGCCGAGTTCGGGCGGGATGAAGCCGCGGCCGGCCAGCGTCACCATCAGCAGCACCGCGGCGATCGAGGAATGGAACAGCCAGGTGACCAACGCCGCCAGAAGATAGGCGGTGACCGGATCGCCGGAGAAGTAATCGACGATGAGCGGCATCAGCGTGCTCTGGCGCAGTGGCTCCGACGCCTGGCCGATCATCTCCAGCGACAGAAGCAGCAGGCCGATGCCGACCAGGATGCGGCCGAACTGGCGCCAGTCGCGCCGCTCGGTGGCCATGAACATGACGGTGCCGGCGACCAGGCAGATCGGCACCAGCAGCGACAGATCGAAGGTGAGCAGCTTGACCACCAGTGCCGAGCCGATCTCGGCGCCGCGCACCGCAAGCTGGCCCGACATGCCGCTGACAATACCGGAGCCGGCGAATGAGCCGACCAGCAAGGTGACGGCGGTCGAGCTTTGCAGCGCGACAGCCAGGCCGCAGCCGGCCAGAACCGCCATGAACGGATTGCGCATTGTGGCGCGCAGTTTGTGGCGCAGCACATCGCCATAGGCGCGCTCGACGCCGGTCTTCACCAAACGGGTGGCAAACAGCATCAATGCGACCGCACCGGCAAGGTGCAGCAAAACGACAGAGCCACTCATGCCCGACCCCGCAACCCAACAGATGCCAGCGACGCGGGCGCCGTGACGTCAAGGGTGCAAAAGTGGGCGCGAATCGTGGACATTGCAGAGGTTGATATTACTCCGATTTATTTTAGCCGAATAATAAATTTTGCCCGGTTCCGACGCCTGTTGGCACGCGACGGAGCGTGTCGGAAATGGATGGCTGACAAAATGGTTGCATAGACTGCGGAGTTGCGGCGGGTCATGCGTCCATTCGCGGATGCCAGCTTTAAAGGTAGCGCTGAATTAGTCGTTCTAAATATAAGAAATCATTACGAAAACGTAATCTCGGTGTTCAGTTTCGGTTCATCCGTCCGGCTCTATTCCCTAGGCATCGACAACCAAGGAGTACCCGCCATGAAACGCGTCGTTCTTTCCGCCATTGCCTTCTCGATGCTGGCTGCAACCACCTGGCAGGGCCAGGCTGCACCTCTGAACACACCAAACGCGCCGCAGTCGAACTACAGCCAGGTCGACTGGCAAAGGCCCGGCAGGCATGTCGACGTGAACAAGCGCGTCGTAGTGAAGAAAAAGATCGTCGTGAAGCGCAGCCATTGGCGCAACGGCCAGAGATATTCCAGCTGGAAGCGTCACCAGCCGATCCGCGACTATCGCCACTATGGCCTGCGCCGTCCGGGTCCCGGGCAGGAATGGATCCGGGTCGGCAACGACTATCTGCTGGTCAGCGTTCTCTCCGGCCTGATCTTCGGTGCTATCGCCGCGCAATGAGCCCGGAACGGCTGACCGCGCTGCGTCGGTTTAGATCGAGAAGGCGGCCCGCGGGCCGCCTTCTCTTTTTGGCCTGTGAAAACCGGGTATGATCGCCATTAGGAGTCGTCGGGCTTCGCCCGTGTGATTATATGGAGGCCAAACGGGCTGTCCCCCCATGCGCTTTCCACCTGCTTTCCTCGACGAGATCCGCGACCGCGTGCCGATTTCTTCGGTGATCGGCCAGCGCGTCGCGTGGGACAGGAAGAAGACTAACGCGCCGCGCGGCGACTATTGGGCGTGCTGTCCCTTCCATGGCGAGAAGAGCCCGTCCTTCCACTGCGAGGACAAGAAGGGCCGCTACCATTGCTTCGGCTGCTCGGTTTCGGGCGACCATTTCAAGTTCCTGACCGAACTTGACGGGATGAGCTTTCCTGAAGCGGTCGAGAAGATCGCCGACATGGCCGGCGTGCCGATGCCGGTTCGCGATGCCCAGGAGGAGCGGCGCGAAAAGGAACGCGCCAGCCTGACTGACGTCATGGAGATGGCGACGGCGTTCTTCCAGGAACGGCTGCAGGGACCGGAAGGGGCAAAGGCCCGCGCCTATCTGCGCGACCGGGGGCTGACACCGGCGACGCAGCAGTCTTTCCGCCTCGGCTATGCCCCCGACAGCCGCAATGCGCTGAAGGAGCATCTTGCCGCCAAGGGTGTCCCCAAGGCCGACATCGAGGCGTGCGGGCTGGTGCGCCATGGCGACGACGTCCCGGTTTCCTATGATTGGTTCCGCGACCGCATCATGTTCCCGATCCCGGATTCCAGGGGCAAGATCATCGCCTTCGGAGGGCGGGCACTGGCGCCGGATGCGCTGGCCAAATATATGAACTCGCCCGATACGGAGCTCTTCCACAAGGGCAACGTGCTCTACAATTTCGCCCGTGCGCGGCAAGCACTGGGAAAGGGGGCGCTGGCCAAGGGCGGCACCGTCATTGCCGTCGAAGGCTACATGGATGTGATCGCGCTGGCGCAGGCCGGCTTCGAAAACGTGGTGGCGCCGCTCGGCACCGCGTTGACTGAAAACCAGCTCGAACTTCTATGGCGCATGGCTGGCGAGCCGGTGCTGTGCTTCGACGGCGACCAAGCCGGGTTGAAGGCAGCGTGGCGCGCCGCCGACATGGCGCTGCCGGCGGTCCAGGCAGGCCGCTCCGTGCGCTTCGCCCTGCTGCCGGAGGGCAAGGATCCCGACGATCTGGTCAAGGGTGACGGGCCGGATGCGTTCCGCGCCGTGCTTTCCGAGGCGCGGCCGCTGGCCGACCTCTTGTGGATGCGCGAGACCGCCGGCGGCATCTTCGACACGCCGGAACGGCGGGCGGAGCTCGAAAAGACGCTACGCGAACTGACCAGCCGCATCCGCGACGAGAGCCTTCGCTATCACTACCAACAGGAAATGCGCGAGCGCGTGCAGAGCTTCTTCGGTGCCCAGCGCGGACGCCAGGGACGTCAGGACGGACGACCCGGTGAGCGCTTCCCGGGCAGGGTCTCAGCACCCGGCGGACAGTTTGCACGTGGCGGCGGTGCCGGTGGGCGCACCGCGATCACCGAAAGCCTCGGCCGCTCGGCGCTGGTCAAACGCGGCGGCGAGGGCATGTCGGTGCGCGAGGCGACGATCATTGCGGCCCTCGTCAACCATCCCGTGCTGATCGACGAGAATTTCGCCCATGTCGAGTTCCTCGATCTCGCCAATTCCGATCTGAAGCGGCTGCATGCGGCCATCCTCGACGCCATGGCGCACGATATGGCCAACAACCGCGAGGCTGTAATCGCGACGATCGAGCGGGCCGGCTGCGGTGAGATCTGGCAGCGCGCGGTGGCGCTGATCAAACGTGCGCGGCAATGGCCGGCGCTGGAAACGGCAGCACTCGACGATGCTCGCGATGCGTTCAGCCAAGCTCTCCACTTGCAGCGCAGCGCGCGCACCTTACATAAGGAGCTGAAGCAGGCGGAAGCAGCGCTCGCCAGCGATCCCACGGACGAAAATTACCGGCACCTGGTCGAAATCCAGGCGCAATTTCGTGATGTGCAGGCAACGGAAGCGCTGATCGAAGGGTTTGGCGTATCGTCGGGCAGAGCTGGGCGCGTTTAGATCGAAGCCTCCAGAAGACTGAAATGTAAGGCCGTGCTTGCGCGTTGAATCAAGCGTGCGGTGCTCTAAGTCGGGTAATTGATTCGCTTTTTTCATGCGAATCATGCGAGAGGCGCTTGACCTTCCGGCAGAATGGCGGAATCAGGTCGATTCGAAACGTTAACCCGCCCCGGCATCGACGGGAATGCAGCGATGTAAGGTACTGATCACTGGACAGGCAGTCAGCTTGCCACAGATATCAGGGTTAATCTGGACTTAACGAGAGATGCAGTTACTGGCCCGGTAAAGCGCGTTCTGGAAGGAGCGCATCCAATTTGACCGGACCGGCAGCTTACGCGGCTTTGATACTCAGCCGCTTGGAGAAAATAAAGACTATGGCGACAAAAGAAAAGGAAGAAGTCGAGACCGAACGCGAGGCCGCGACCGATGGCCCTCTGCTCGACCTTTCCGACGATGCTGTCAAGAAGATGATCAAGGCCGCCAAGAAGCGCGGTTATGTCACCATGGACGAGCTGAATTCGGTGCTGCCCTCGGAGGAAGTGACCTCCGAGCAGATCGAGGACACGATGGCCATGCTTTCCGACATGGGCATCAACGTGGTCGAGGACGACGAGCAGGGCGAGGAGCCCGAAGCCGCCGACACCGCCGCTGATGCCGAGGAAGACGCCAACGAGCTCGCCGAGCAGACCGGCACCGCCGTCGCCGCCACCACGACCAAGAAAGAGCCGACCGACCGAACCGACGATCCGGTCCGCATGTATCTGCGCGAGATGGGCTCGGTGGAGCTTCTGTCGCGCGAGGGCGAAATCGCGATCGCCAAGCGCATCGAGGCCGGCCGCGAGACGATGATCGCGGGCCTTTGCGAAAGCCCGCTGACTTTCCAGGCCATCATCATCTGGCGTGACGAGCTCAACGAATCGAAGATCCTGCTGCGCGAGATCATCGACCTCGAGGCGACCTATGCCGGGCCGGAGGCCAAGCAGGCGCCGGTTGTCGAGCGTATCGAGGAAGCCAAGACCGAGGAAAAGTCGCGCCGTTCGCGCGAGGACGAGGACGACATCACCAATGTCGGCGGCGACACGCGTGGCCTGGTGGACGACGACGAGGAAGACGATGACGAGGCGAGCCTGTCGCTGGCGGCCATGGAAGCGGAACTGCGCCCGCAGGTGATGGAGACGCTCGACGTCATTGCCGACACCTACAAGAAACTGCGCAAGCTGCAGGACCAGCAGGTCGAGAACCGGCTGGCCGCCGCCGGCACGCTGTCGCCCAGTCAGGACCGCCGGCTGAAGGAATTGAAGGACCAACTGATCAAGGCGGTGAAGTCGCTGTCCTTGAACACGGCGCGCATCGAGGCGCTGGTCGAGCAGCTCTACGACATCAACAAGCGCCTGGTGCAGAACGAAGGCAAGCTGTTGCGGCTGGCCGAAAGCTATGGCGTGCGCCGCGAGGAATTCCTCAAGGAATATCAGGGCTCGGAGCTCGATCCGAACTGGACCCGCTCGATCGGCAATTTGACTTCGCGCGGCTGGAAGGAATTCACCAAGAACGAGAAGGACGCCATCCGCGACCTGCGCGCCGAGATCCAGAACCTCGCCACCGAGACGGCGATTTCGATCCAGGAATTCCGCAAGATCGTCAACCAGGTGCAGAAGGGCGAGCGCGAAGCCGCGATCGCCAAGAAGGAAATGGTCGAGGCCAATCTGCGCCTCGTCATCTCCATCGCCAAGAAATACACCAATCGCGGCCTGCAGTTCCTCGACCTGATCCAGGAAGGCAATATCGGCCTGATGAAGGCGGTCGACAAATTCGAATACCGCCGCGGCTACAAGTTCTCGACCTACGCGACGTGGTGGATCCGGCAGGCGATCACCCGTTCGATCGCCGACCAGGCGCGCACCATCCGCATTCCGGTGCACATGATCGAAACGATCAACAAGATCGTGCGCACCTCGCGCCAGATGCTGCATGAGATCGGCCGTGAGCCGACGCCGGAAGAACTGGCGGAAAAACTCGCAATGCCGCTGGAAAAAGTGCGCAAGGTGCTGAAGATCGCCAAGGAGCCGATCTCGCTCGAAACGCCGGTTGGCGACGAGGAGGATTCGCATCTCGGCGATTTCATCGAGGACAAGATGGCGATCCTGCCGATCGACGCGGCGATCCAGGCCAATTTGCGCGAGACGACGACGCGCGTGCTGGCCTCGCTGACGCCGCGCGAAGAGCGCGTGCTCAGAATGCGCTTCGGCATCGGCATGAACACCGACCACACGCTTGAAGAGGTCGGCCAGCAATTCTCGGTCACCCGCGAGCGCATCCGTCAGATCGAAGCCAAGGCGCTGCGCAAGCTCAAGCACCCGAGCCGGTCGCGCAAGCTCAGAAGCTTCCTCGACAGCTGAGGCCGGGTGACGGATAAGCAGTTTCAAGGGCGCCGGTGGCGCCCTTTTCCGTTTGGGCAGAGGCGATCACGATTGAACGCGCCGCTCTTGCGTGTCGTGCCCTACGAGAGGATAATTCCGCGACGGACGCATTCTCTGGGCGACAAACCCGGATGCCCGCCCCGGCGGTTGACGCCGTGCTCCGTGGCCCCGGAGGGAGGTGTGCCATGACAACTTACATCGTGCTGATCAACTGGACGGAACAAGGCGCCAAAAACGTGCGCGAGTCGCCGAAGCGGCTCGATGCCGCCAAGAAGATGCTGGGAGACATGGGCGGATCATTCAAGGCATTTTATCTCACCATGGGGGATTGCGACATGGTGGCGGTGCTCGAAGCGCCCGACGATGCCGTCTTGGCTCGTTTCTCGTTAATGCTGGCGACGGCTGGCAACGTCAGGACGCGGACGCTCAAGGCTTTCCCGGAGGATGCCTATCGCGAGATCATCACCTCGCTCGGGTGAGCCGCTGCTCCTGAAGCGCGTCGCGCTGAACGGCCCTTGCGACGCGCTTTAAGCTCTTCTTTTTATGCATGTCGTTATCGTAAAACCGCTGCGTACCCTTTGGGCGACCTGGATCAGCGAAACCGGCCATTCCGCCGGTATCGTGTCACGTTGCGGCGCAACGGCATTTCTCGGATAATCCGTGCGTGTCCTCTGGTGCCGTTTCGAAACATGGCCAAGCCTCTGCTGACTGTCTGGTACAATACGCGCTGTCCGGTCTGCGATGCCGGTATCAGCCGGCAGAAGCGGCGACTGATCGAGGCGGTCAAGGCCGGGCGGATCGAATTTCGCGACATCAATGCCGAACCGGCGGCGCTGGCCGGATACGGCATCGGGCTGGAGGACATCCGGCGCCGGCTGTATGCGATCGACGCCGACGGCAAATTGCTGGCCGGCGCCGATGTTGCCATTGCTGTATGGCGGACGACGCCCGGCGAAGGCTGGCTCGCAACGCTGTTCGGCAATCCCGGCGCACTGCCGTTGACGCGCTATGGCTATGATCGTTTCGCCGATCTGCTCTACGCCTGGAATCGGCGCAAAGGCCGCTGGTAACGGTATTATTCGCTCCGCACCGAAAGGTCCGGAGATTGTTTCCAGGCCTTTCGCGTGCCCTGCTATCGAGCCGCGGGCTCGCAAAGCCAGCCAATGATGCAGCGCACCGCCGGCAGCACCAGCAGCAGCGTCGGAAAGGCCACCAGCCAGGACAGACCCCAAGCCGTCAGCCAAGTGGCCAGCATGTCGGGCTGGAAGCCAAGGCTTTTCAGTGTCGAGATGAACGACACGATGAACGTCATCAGCAACGACAGCACCAGCGGGCCGAGCACGGCGGCATAGCGCGCAGGCAGCTTACTGCGCGGGGTGTTCATGGTCATTTGGATTTCCCTGAAGCATCCGGTTCGTCGCCTTGCATCCATTCGCCGGTATTGTCGGCGTAACTGCCCGGAACGACCGGGGTGGATGCGTTGCTTCACGTCAGACGCTTACGGAGCGGCCTTCGGCCCTCATGCACCCTCTAGCTGCCCTCGCTGGCGAAATCAATCCTGCTGGTGCCATTTTCAGATACATCGTAAGATATATCTTGACTCGACCGTGGCGGGCACTTAGTTGAGATATATCGTAAGACATAACTCAAGGAGCAGACAATGCACAAAGGCGATCATTTCGGGCATCATCGTTTTGGCGAACACGCCGAGCGCGTTTTCATGCATATGGCCGGCAAGTTCGGTGGGCGCGGCGGCTTTGGCCCGTTCGGGCATGGCATGAGAGGCGGCGGACGCGGCGGGCCGGGCGACATGTTCCGCGCCGGCCGCATGCTGGCCGACGGCGATCTCAAGCTGATCACGCTGTCGCTGCTGGCCGAGGCGCCGCGGCACGGCTACGACATCATCAAGGCGCTGGAGGAGCGCACCAGCGGCGTCTACAGCCCGAGCCCCGGCGTGGTCTATCCGACGCTGACCTTCCTGGAGGAGGCCGGCTACGCCGTTTCTGCGCCGGAAGGCAACAAGAAGGTGTTTTCGATCACCGAGGCGGGGCAGGCGCATCTCAACGAAAATCGCGAGATGATCGACCACGTGCTCGACCACCTCGAGCGCTTCGGCCGCAAGATGGCGAAGGCGCGCGACTGGTTCGGCTGGAACGATGAAGGCGAGGACGGCGGCCGGCGCGGCCGCGGCCGCTCGGAAAAGCGCGACGAGTTTCGCGCCGTGCGCCACCGGCTGCGCGCCGCGCTCGGCGAAATCGCCGATGCGCCTGAAGCAAAGCAGGCCGAGGCAATCAGCATATTGGAAGCTGCCGCAGAGGCCTTGGAAGCGTTGTCGCGCGACTGATCTCTGAGTGCCAAGCTAGCTGCGGCCCTTGCCCGCTCGGCCAAGGACCGGTACTGAAAATCATCCTGCACCGCGCTATGTGGTGCAGGATGATTGCCGTTGGAGGATACCCCATGTCTTTTCTGAAGCGTCTTTTCGGCGGAGGCAACGAAGCCGCCGAGCCAAAGACAGCGGCGCCGGCAAAGCAGATCGAGCACAAGGGATTTTTGATCAGCGCCACGCCCTACAAGGCGGAGGGCCAGTACCAGACCTGCGGCGTGGTTTCGAAGGAGATCGACGGCGTGATGAAGGAGCACAAATTCATCCGCGCCGACCGCTTTGCCGGGCTTGATGATGCCGTCGACATCTCGATTAAAAAGGGCATCCAGCTGGTCGACGAGCAAGGCGAAAAGATCTTCGGATAGATCGGCTACTACAGCCTTGGGTCGATTGGCTCGCTTTCCAACGCCAGCACGGCGAAGACACACTCGTGAACCCGGCGTAGCGGCTGCTTGGCGACAAATCGCGTCAGTGCTTCGTGGCCAAGCGCGAACTCCCGGAGCGCCAGGCTGCGCTTGCCGGCCAGGCCGCGTTCTCGGAGGCGGACGAGATTGTCGGGCGCGTCATATTCGGGACCATAGATGATGCGCAAATATTCCGGGCCGCGGACCTTCAGCGCCGGCTGGATGAGCCCCTTCTTGCCACGGCTGACGAAGTCGCGTGGTTTGACCACCATGCCTTCGCCGCCTGAGCCAGTCAGCGCTTCCCACCAGGCGACGGCCTCGGCACACGCGCCGCCGTCGGCCAGATCAACCATACGCCTTCGAGTCGGCGTGACCACGCCGCCACGGGCAGCCAGACGGTCCGCGAGCGACATGTGCCAGACATGGTCCTGGTCAAACCAAATACGTCCCTCGCTGGCCAGCAGGTGGAAAGGCGCGGCCTTAAGGTCCTCGACGCCCGAAACTGGCCATACGTAGGGCGCCCAGGCGGTGGCGTATTTGGCTGCGCGGACGGCCCGGTCTTCAAGGCGTGCGTTCAGGCCGGCTGCATCGACGCCGCGCGCAATAGCACGGGCCAGCGCTTCGCTGCTGGCCTTGAGACCGGCGGCAGAGGATGTGGCCACAGGCGCATACTGGCTTTCGATCAGACTGCCGGCCTTGGCCGACCAAGGCATTATCTCGGCGTCCAGCAGCAGCCAGTCGCTGTTCAATTCCTTCCACAGGTCCGCCGTGTCGACCTCGGCGCGGAGACGGGCGAGCAGGCCCTCCGTCATGGCACTGTCGTTGAAAAAGGAGCGTCCGGTGCGGGTCCAGATTGCGCCGGTTTCGTCGCCAGGGACCCCGAAGCGGCTGCGTGCCGCCTGCGCGTTGCGGCAGAGCGCGATCACTGCCCGCGAACCCATGTGCTTCTCCTCGCACACGATCTGCGCAACGCCGCGCTCGCGGAAGTAAGCGAAGGCATCCTCCGGACGTTCCAGCCAGCCGTCCTGGCTGCTGGTCTCGGACGGCGACATGGTCGGCGGCAGATAGATCAGCCATTGCGGCGAGAGCGCGAAGCGGCTCATCACCTCCAGTGCTGCCGACGCGTTCTCCTCGGCCACGACAATCCGGCCCCTCAGTCCGGTCTCGATCCAACGGCGACCGGAGACATCCTGATAATCGAGCACGCCGTCGGCGTCGGCCTGTGCCGATTTACCGGGACCGGACCCGCCCAGCGGACGTATCGGCTCCGACCAGGTCTGGATTGCCGGCACCTCGACCAGTTCGCGTTCCGGCCAGCGCAAGGCCGTCAGCTTGCCGCCGAATACGCATCCGGTGTCGATGCACAGGGTGTTGTTGACCCATTCAGCCGATAGCGTGGGCGTATGTCCATAGATAATGGCCGTCTTGCCACGATAGGCCGCGGCCCAGTCGGCGCGGACGGGCAGCCCGAACTCGTCGGTCTCGCCTGTGGTCTCGCCGTACAGAGCGAACTCGCGCACAGCGCCGGAACCGCGTCCGATCATCTCTTCCTTGAGGCCGGCATGGGCGACGGCGAGGCCTCCGCCATCGAGCCAGACATGGCTGCGCAGGCCGTCGAGAAAGGCCGGCAGCGCCTCGCGCAGGCCTCGGTCCTGTGCATTTAGCTGATCGACAGTCTGCTGGAGGCCGTGAGCGACCGTGACCTTGCGGCCTTCTAGCCAGCGGCTGAGTTTGCCTTCATGGTTGCCCTGGACACAGTATGCGGTTCCAGCCGCGACCATGCTCATGGCAATGCGCAGCACGTCGGGCGAGTTGGGGCCGCGATCGACGAGGTCGCCGACAAAGACGATCTTGCGGCCCTCTGGTGGGACCACGGTGACCGTTCGGTCGCCCTGATGCTCAGACCAGACGATGCTGTAGCCCAATCGAGCGAGCAGGATATGAAGCTCATCCGAACAGCCGTGGATGTCGCCAATGATATCGAACGGGCCATGGTCGTCGCGCTTATCGGTCCACAGCGGCTGTCGCGACACCTCGGCCGCGTCGATGCTGGCCTCGCTGGTAAGCTTCCAGACTTGGCGGAAGCCCTCGCGTTGCAGGGCGCCAAGACCCTTGCGGATCTCGGTTGTCATGCGCTGGGCGACCCCGGCGCCGAACTGCCGGTCGGCTCGCACCGCATTGCGTGCGACGCACACCTCGACGCCTGGATCGAGGACCACGGCGACGGGCAAAGCGTGCCACTTGCGCGCCAGCTCAATCCAGGCCTTGCGGTCGGCGGCTCGCACATTGGTGGCGTCGATGACGGCCAGCCTGCGGTGTTTAAGCCGTTTGCCGGCTATTTCGCGAACCAGATCGAAGGCATCCGCAGAGACGTCCTGGTCGGTCTCGTCGTCGGAGATCAGCGCCCGGCACTGGTCCGAGGAGATAATCTCGGTCGTCAGGAAATGCTTGGCGGCGAAAGTCGACTTGCCCGATCCGGTCGAGCCGATCAGCACGACGAGGGCGAAGTCAGGAATGGTGAGGTTGGTCTTATCGGGTTCTCTCATCGGGTGAACACCGCCATCTGTGTGGGGGCGCCGAGGGTCGGGTCCTCGGCTCCGATACCGCTGAAGGTGGCTGCATAGCCATAGATCTCGCCGATTTTGGCCGCCCAGGCTTGGAACTGAGCCCGGCTCCATTCGAAACGGTGATCGGGATGGCGAAATGCGCCAGAGACCAGTCTTGGAAACAGAGCGTTGTAGTCCGCATTCGGAGTGGTCACGATGACGGATTTGGGCGCCGTCTCACCGAAAACGATGCGTTCGACCAGGGGCAGCCTGTCCTCGTCGAGATGCTCGATGACCTCGACCAGAACGGCGATGTCGGCTGCGGCCCAACGGCTGTCCCGGTAGGTCAGCGATCCATGCAGCAGCGTGACCCGGCCCTCGGGCGGCCCGCCTAATTCGTTCAGCTTGAGACGCTTTGCGGCCCATTCCAGTTCGCGCGCCGCCGGATCCAGACCGAACAGCTTGTGGATCCATCGCTCGCGCACCAGCCTGTCGAGCAGCTTGCCTTCACCGCATCCCAGGTCCGCAACCGTGGTTCCTCCCGTCGCCCGAATGGCGTGGACAACTGCGTCCATGCGCAGATCGTTGAGCCGGATAGGCGTCTCAAGCGCTTCCTCGGGCGTGACGCGCAGCTCGGCAGGTTGTGCCTCGCCAGCCGTCTCGGGAGCTAGCCGCTCCAGGGCGATGCGGGCCAAAGCCCGGCGATTGCCAAGGTAGCGGCGCACGATCAGGTCTTTGGCCGGATGGTTTCCCAGCCAGCCCTCTCCCTTGGACAGCAGCTTGTCGATCTCTGCTTCGCCGACCCAGTAATGCTTGGCATCGTCCATCACCGGGATCAGCACATAGAGGTGATTCAACAAGGCGCTGAGCCGGCCCGTGCCGGTCAGCTTCAGATGGCCGTATCGGGGCTCGCCTGCAGCACCCCCGATTCCTTCGATTGGCGTCAGATCGACTGTCCAGCCCAAGGGTTCGAACAAACTTCGAACCAGAACCTCACCGCCGCGCATTGGCAGTGGCGTGACCACGGCTTCCAGCGGCAGTTCGCTGTCGGCCAGTTCCTGGCGCTCCTTCGATATACCGGTCATCGCCGTCCGCAGCATTTTATTCAGCGCCACCGACAGGAAGGATGATGCTGCGTAAGGCCGGTCGTTCACATATTGGTCGAGCAGGCCTTCTGGCCCTTGCCCCGCACCAGGCCCACAGGATCGACATCGAGCAGGAGTGCAGCCTCGCAACGCTCTTCGGTTGCCTCGGGATAGAACAGCCACGCCTTGCCGAAAGACAGGTCGGTCTCGTGCAGGCGATCCGGATGCTTGTGCAGCAAGAAGCCGAGATCGGTGGCCGGACGGTGCGTTGTGGCAACGGAAAGGAACATCCGCGACCGATAGCGCAGACAAGCGGAATAACCAATGGCGGTTGTGTGGCCCACCACAGGCTGTCGCTAACGAAAAACAAGGGCAGGCGCCGGGCGCCTGCCCTTGTACAATTCAGACGATGCTGACGCTTTTACGCCGCGGTGGCGACGCGCTCGGCATTACCGGTCGCGGCCACAATGGCGTCGACCTTGGTCGAGGCCTTGGCCAGCGCTGCTGCCACCGCATCGGCGCCCATGCCGACTCCTTCGATGCGGATGACCTCGACATCGGTCATGCCGAGGAAGCCAAGCACGCTGCGCAGGTAGGGAATGGCGTGATCGAACTGCACGGCCGCACCTTCGGAATAGATGCCGCCCGAAGCCAGTACGATGTAGACCTTCTTGCCGGTGACGAGCCCCTTGGGGCCGTTCTCGCCATAGGCAAAGCTCTTGCCGGAACGGGCAATGTGATCGACCCAGGACTTCAGCGTCGAGGAGATGTTGAAGTTGATGAAGCCGGTGGCGAGAATCACCGTATCGGCCGCGAACAGTTCATCCAGCACGACATCGGAGACGCCAACGACTTCAGCCTGGCGTGAGGTGCGCGCTTCGGCCAGCGTGTAGATGCCGGTCGCATAATCGGCATCGATGTGCGGCAACGGATTGGCGACGAGGTCGCGCACGACAAGCGTGTTCGACGGATCGGCGGCAACAAGCTTTTCAGCGAATTCAGTAGCAATTCGGGTCGAGTGCGAGGCAGCGCCGCGCGGGCTCGATGTGACAAGAAGGATGGACATAATGGGGTCTCCAGTGTTGGATCAAAATCTCCCGGCAAACATGTGTGCGCAGACCCATTTGAAAAACTGGTATATTTTGTATATTATCCATCTAAAATGTGGATTGAACGATGCAACCGAACCCGACGCTTGACCAATTGCAGATCCTGGTTGCGGTGGCCGAGACCGGCAGCTTCTCGGCCGCCGGGCGCAAATTGAATCGGGCGCAATCGGTGATCAGCTACGCCATCGCCAACCTCGAAGCGCAGCTCGGGCTGAAGCTGTTCGAGCGCGAGGGCACGCGTGAACCGCAACTGACCGATGTCGGCAAGGCGACGCTGGAAGATGCGCGGCGCATGGTCGGCGTGCTGCAACGCATCCGCTCGCGTGTCGACGGATACCGGCAGGGATTGGAGGCGGAAGTTACGCTGTCGGTCGACGTGACGCTACCGTCGCCGGTGCTGGTTCGGGTGCTGAAGGCATTCGAGGCGCAGTTCCCTGCCGTGACGCTGCGTCTGCATATCGGCTCGCTTGGCCTTATCCTCGATCATGTTGTCGGCGGACAGGCCGATCTCGGCATCGGGGGGCTTCTGGGTGAGACGGACGTGAATCTGCTTCGCATCGGCTTCTTCTCCCTGGTGCCAGCCGCAGCGCCTGATCACCCGCTGGCGCTGCTGCCGAGACCAGTGGCGCTGGAGGATGTCCGCGAACACATCCAACTGGTCGTCTCGGACCAGTCCGAGCGTACGCGCGGGCGTGACTATGGCGTCTTCGCCTACCGCACCTGGCGGCTGACGGATGTGCGCACCAAGCACGTGCTGATGCGCGAGGGGCTGGGCTGGGGCGGGCTGCCGCGGTGGCTGATCGCCGATGATCTGGCGAACGGCCGGCTCGTCGAACTCGATCTCGAGCCTTACAGCGAAGTCCGCTCGCCGCTCTATGCCATGCACCGCGCCGATCGCAGCCCGAAACCGGCGGCCGCCTGGCTGATCGACCAGTTCAAGCGCCAGCTAGGCTGTTTCAACGAGTTCGAACCGGGTGAGATACCCGAGGAGCAGCCGGAGACAGGCCGTCGATCACCGCCATGAGAACGGCGCGATAGTCCTCGATCGATGCTCCAGTTTCGATGGCGAGCGCTGCGCGGTCGAAGGCGGCTGCGAGCAACGCGGTCAGTGCTTCCACAGGCAGTCTCGTCATGGAGTGCGAGCGCATCGCGGCAACAAGGCCTTCGCGCAGCGAACGGTTGCCATGGCGATTGTCGATCGCATCCATGGCGGCGCGGCCGAGCACGGCCGGGCCATCAAGCAGCAAGAGCCGCGTACGGCCGGGCGCACGCATGGCAGCCAGATAGGCATCCGAGCCGGCAATCAGCGCATCGCGGGCAAATAGCGAAGGCGGCGACGCGCGTTCGATCTCTTCCGAGACGGCTTGCGCCTCCTGTTCGACCACAGCGGCAAACAACGCCTGCTTGTCGGCAAAGTGATGATAGAGCGCGCCGCGGGTAACCCCGGCAGCGGCGGCGATCTCGGGTGTACCGGTCTCGGCATAGGACTTTTCGGTGAACAGTTTGCGAGCCGCGGCGATGAGCTCGGCGCGTGTGCGATCACGGTTGGAGCGACGAGCAGATCCCTGTTGCATACATGCAGCCTGTATGTTATTGCCATTTACATGCAGACTGTATGTTATTTGCCGGGAGAAGGAAAGATGAGGACGACGAGCTATTATCCGGTGCTGATGACGAGCGACGTTGCCGGCACGGCAGCCTTTTATGTTGCGCATTTCGGCTTCAAGCCGCTGTTTGAGGCCGACTGGTACGTGCATCTGCGCTCGGCCGAAGACCGTCGCGTCAACCTCGGCATCGTCCAGGGCGATCATGAGACGATCCCGGAGGAAGGGCGGGGCCGCACATCTGGCCTGCTGATCAATTTCGAGGTCAGGGATCCGGATGCCATCTATGAGCGGATCACCGCCGCTGGCCTGCCGATCCTGCGAACGCTGCGCGACGAACCCTTCGGCCAGCGCCATTTCATCACCAAGGATCCCAACGGCGTGCTGATCGACGTGATCAGGCCGATCCCGGCGAGCCCAGAATTTATGGCGCAATATGCGCAGCGTGCTGCGGCGCGCTAACTCGCCCGCGCCAACGGCATCACGGTGACCTGAGTAATGCCGGAGCGGCGCACCACCGTGCACAGTGTCTCGCGGCCGATTCGCTCGGCGTCGAGCATGCGCACCAGATCGTCGACGCCGGTGACCGGACGGCCGTCGATGGCGGCAATAATGTCGCCTTCCCTGAGGCCGGCTTTGGCCGCCGGGCTGTTCTTTTCGACGGTGCGCAGGCGCACCGCCGTGCTGCTCGACACTTGCGACAAAAGGGCTGCGCGGCGCGGCAGGTTGGTGGTGTCGGCGGAAACGCCGATGAAGGCACGGCGCACACGGCCGAAGCGGATGATTTCCGAGATGACGAAATTGGCGGTGTTGGAGGCAACCGCGAAGGCGATGCCTTGCGCACCGTGGATCATCGCGGTGTTAACGCCGATCACCTCGCCAGCCGAGGACACCAGCGGTCCGCCGGAATTGCCGGGGTTGAGCGCGGCGTCGGTCTGGATGACGTCGTCGATCAGCCGGCCGGTGGAGGCACGCATCGAGCGGCCGAGTGCCGAGACGACGCCAGTGGTGACGGTCCATTCGAAGCCGAGCGGGTTGCCGATGGCAATGGCGATCTGGCCGCGCCTCAGACGCTTGGAATCGCCAAGCGGCGCAACGTCGGCAAAGTTGCCGTCGGCGCGCACCAGCGCAATGTCGGTGTCGGGATCGCGGCCGAGCACGCGGCCTTCCCTGGAGGCGCCGTCCGGCATTGACACGCGCACGCTGCGCGCATCGCCGACGACGTGGAAGTTGGTGACGACCAGCCCGTCCTGCGCGATGACGAAGCCGGAGCCATGGCCACCCGGGCCACCGATGCGCTCGATGCGGCAGACGGCGGGCCCGATGCGGTCGACGGCATCGGCGACCGTCGCCGAATAGGCATCGAGAAGGGCATCGTCATATTGCAATTGCTGGGCGGGCAGGGCCATCCGAGGGCTCCGTTTGGAACAAGATGAACAATGCCTATATGTGCGGAGCGGCCGGACCGGCCGCGACCTGACCAGATGGCCAGTCAAATGCCCAACTAGCCGTCAGGCGAGTATCCGCCATCGCCCTGCCGGGCGATATCTGGGTCACGAAGAACCCAGGAGATAAATCATGAGCGATTTCAATCTGAGCACGTTTTCCGACGCCATTGCCGACATCGCGGCAGCCGCGGCACCAGCGACGGCCAGCTTCGCGACGCACCACCGGACGTCAACTGCTTTCCACTGGCGGGACGGCTATTTCGTCACTGCCGAGGAGGCGGTCGAGGCCGGCGAGGAGATCGAGCTGACGTTTTCTTCGGGCGAAGCCGTCAAGGCGGAACTGGTCGGCCGCGACCCGTCCACCGGCACGGCCGTTTTGAAACCGGCCGGCGCGCCGGGCGCCCCGTCACTGGTAAAGGCGGATGCGGTGCGGCCGGGCAACCTGGCGGTCGTGGCGGGCAATAGCGACGGCACCTCGCTCGCTACCTTCGGTACGGTCGGCGAGGTCGGCCCGGCCTGGCGTTCAATGCGCGGCGGCACGATCGACCGGCGCATCAATCTTGCCGTCAATGCCGGCGGCCGTTTCGAGGGTGGCCCTGTGCTCGACGCCAAGGGTGGACTGATCGGCATGCTGCTGTTCGGGCCACGCCGGCGGGCGCTGGTCATGCCTTACGAAACGATCGAGCGGGCAGTCACGACGCTGCGCGAGAAGGGTCATGTGGCGCGCGGCTATCTTGGCGCCGGCCTGCATCCGGTCCGCAATGGTGATACACAGGGCGCCATGGTGATGAGCCTCGACGATAACGGGCCGGCGAAAGCAGCCGGTCTCAGTCTCGGCGACATCATCGTCTCGTGGAACGCAGAGACGGTGCATGGGCCGCGCGAGCTGATCCGCAAGCTCGGGCCGGACAGCGCCGGTGCCTTGGTGACACTCGGCGTGGTGCGCGGCGGCGAGAATCGTGAGGTTTCCCTGACCATCGGTGAAAAACCACTGAGCTGAGGGATTGATGGTAAGCGGTGAGGTCGCTGGCAGACGGCTGACGGTGCTGATCGCGCTCGGTGACGCCGAGCGCGCACGAAGTCTGTCTGCGGCTCTCGCCGCGACCGATGATCTGCGGCCGGTTCTGGCCGGCGAAGTCGACGGGCGTGAGGCGGCGGATGTCGCCATCGTCGGTGATCATGGGCTACAAGGCGGGCTCGTCGACGCGGCTATGCCTCGCGTGCTGCTATCGTCGCGAGCGGCCCGCGAACGGCCGGCCGATACAGTGTTTGCCGTGCTGCCGGTGCAAGCGGACGAGTTGCTGATCGCCGCCGCCGCGCGGCTCGCGGCTGCGGGCTACCGGATTTCGCGCGACAGCCATGCTCTATCCGATCGGCATCACGATTTGATCTTCCATGACAGCGACCGGTTCGAAGAGGAACCGACTGACGAGCATATCGTCCGGCCGACGCTTTCGCCGCGGGAAGGCGAGGTGCTGGCGCTGCTGGCCGAGGGCGCCCCCAACAAGGTCATCGCGCGGCGGCTGAACATCTCCGTGCATACGGCGAAGTTCCATGTCGCAGCGATTCTGACGAAGCTCGGTGCCGCCAACCGCACCGATGCGATTGCCATCGCCATGCGGCAGGGCCTGGTGCTGGTCTAGCTCAGATTGTCTCAAGGCCGACGCAGCGTAACCCGCATGCGGTGTGTTGGGCCTTGCGCGGCGGTTCTCAGCCGCGCAAGGATCGTGTCTTTCATGTTGCAGGAAGGCGCAAGGATGTCGCTCAAGGGAAAGACGCTTTTCATCTCCGGCGGGTCGCGCGGCATCGGGCTGGCGATTGCGCTGCGCGCCGCGCGCGATGGCGCCAATGTGACGATCGCGGCCAAGACCGCCGAGCCGCATCCGAAGCTGCCCGGGACGATCTACACGGCGGCGCACGAGATCGAGCAGGCCGGCGGCAAGGCGCTGCCGGTGCTGTGCGACATTCGGGATGAAGAACAGGTCGCCGAAGCGGTCGCCAAGACCGTGGAGAGGTTCGGCGGCATCGATATCTGCGTCAACAACGCCAGTGCCATCCAACTCACCGGCACGCTGGAGACTGATATGAAGCGCTACGATCTGATGCACCAGATAAACGCGCGCGGCACTTTTCTCGTCTCCAAAATGTGCATTCCGCACTTGAGGTTGGCGGAAAATCCTCACATCTTGAATCTGGCGCCGCCGCTCGACATGAAGGCCAAGTGGTTCAAGAACCATGTCGCCTACACGATGGCGAAGTTCGGCATGTCGATGTGCACGCTGGGCATGAGCGCCGAGTTCGCCAGGGATGGCATTGCGGTCAATTCGCTATGGCCGATCTCGACCATCGACACCGCGGCGGTGCGTAACCTCCTGGGCGGGGCGACGGTGGCGGCGATGAGCCGTTCGCCCGACATCATGGCCGATGCGGCATACGCCATCCTGGTCAGGCCGTCGCGTGAAGCGACCGGCAATTTCTACATTGACGAAGAAGTGCTGCGCGCTGAGGGCGTCAGCGATTTCTCGGCCTATGCGCCGGGTGCGACAGGCCCGCTCGCCGCCGACTTTTTTGTGCCGGACGAGGTGTTCGGCCGGTCGGATACCAAAATCAAAGGTATCTACTGACGGAAAGTATCTCGCTACAGAAGTATCTCTCAAAAGACCGGCACAGACGCGTGCTCACTCCCCGGCTTTCTTGGCTTTGCCAAGACCCATCAGCCGGTCGATATAGGCAAGCATCAGTGCCGACAGAACGAAGGCCAGATGAATGATGGTCAGCCACATCAGCTGGTCGGTCGTGTAGGAGACCGAGTTCAGGAACACCTGCAAGAGGTGGATCGAGGAGATCGCTACGATTGTCGAGGCGACCTTGACCTTCAGAGAGCCGACATCGATCGTGCCCAGCCAATGCACCTTGCCGTCATTTTCATCGAAGCGGCTGACGAAGTTTTCGTAACCCGAGATGATCACCATCACCACCAGTGAGGCGACCAGCGCGGCATCGATGAGGCCGAGTATTTTCAGGATGGTGTCGGTGTCATCGAGCGTGAAGGCGACGGAGACGAACTCGAACAGCTTCTTGCCGAAGGACACGGCATAGATGGCAAGTGCCGCACCCAGTCCGAGATAGAAGGCGACCAGCAGCCAGCGCGAGGCGAGAATGATCGATTCGATGGCGAGTTCGAGGCGCTTCATGCGGCGATTCGGGCTCCGTTGTCGGAGCGCCGTATTTCGGGCAGGCTGCGGCGGTTTGCAAGGTTTCAAAAAAACGAACCCCGCCGGGGAGGGGAACCGGCGGGGCTCGTGTGTCCCGCTGGAGTCGGGACAGGGCAGGGAACGCCCTTTCCAGAATCTGGGATGGGTAACCGCGCGTTTCAAGATTGATGACCGCGCGATTCAATGGTTGATCAAATCGCGCGGTTCACATTGCGGTTTATTGGGCGCTGGCCACCGGCGCTACCAGGGGGGTAATCCGGCGGATGGCGACGCGGCGGTTCTCGCGGTTGGGTCCCGACGTGTTGACCTTGAGATACTCCTCGCCATAGCCCTGCGTCGTCAGGTTCTCCGGCGGGATGCCAAAGGCGTTGGTCAAGGCTTCGGCGACCGCCTCGGCGCGGCGGTCGGACAGAGCAAGGTTCGCTTCCGGTGTGCCGACAGCGTCGGTATGGCCCTCGATCAGGAAGCTCTCGGCCGGGTTTTTCTTCAGCAGCTTGTCCATGGCGTTGGCAACACCCTCCAGCTTCTGGACCTCGGTGTCGGAAATCGAGGCCGAACCGAATTCGAAGTTGAGCGTGTCGAGGTCGATGCGGCGGGCGATGTCGCGCACGCGGGCCGAGCGCTTGACCTCGTCGATCGAATAGAGGCGCTGGACCCTCTCGACCGGCGGCCGTTCGAGGAAGGTGTAGTAGTCGTCCGGATCCTCGACCTCTTCGGAATCCAGAATGTATTCCTCTTGCGGGATGGTAAGGCGCATCGGCGGCAGGTCGTCGCCCGGGTCGCGCCAGTCTGCATCATCGTCATAGTTCCGCTCGTCGACATAGCTCAGCACATATTCGCGGCCGTCGGGCGCGATGCGTGAACGCTGGATGACGTCGCCGTAGCGGTTGCGGATGGTGACGATCCGGACACCATTGTCACGCTCGACGATTTCCCGGGTGCGATCGCCCGACAGGTCCTCATAATAGACATTCCTGGCGCCGCGGTGCATGCGCGGTGCATCGCTGCTTTCGACGAACGTCTGGTTGTTGAACTGGAGGATGACGCGGTCGCCGAATTCCCTGACGACGTTGGCACCCTGGGGGCGCGGACGACGACGAACATCCTCGATGTCCGGCGCACGCTCGACGCGCTTGCCTTTTTCCTCGGTCACCGGAACGATCTTTTCAGGCTTGATCTCCCGCTGGGCTGCCCGGTCGTCGGTGGGCGGCGGCCCCTGATCGACCGGAGCCGGCTTCGGGGCTTCCACCTGGTTCTCGCCCTGCTGGGCGGGCTGGTTGCCCTGCTGCTTACCGGCATTTTGGCCGCGCTCCTTGCCACCCTTGCGCTTGCGCAAGACATCCTTCTGGCTGTCCAGAACAGGTGCCTCGTTCGGATTGGCCTGGGCTTCACCCTGGACCGGATTTTCACCCTGGACAGGCGCGGCCTGGCCAGTCGAAGGCTGTTCGCCGGTCGAGGGCTGTTGCTCTCCTGTCACCGGCTGTTCGCCGACAGGCCTCTTGCCACGTTTCTTGATCTTGTCCTGGGGCTGTTCGCCCTGGACGGGAGCGGCCTGCTGCTCGGTCGGAGCCGGTTGGGCCTGTGGGGTCGCTTCCTTATTGGTCGGCGCCGGCTGGCCTTCCGCCTCCGTGGCGGGTCCGGTCAATTCAGCAGGCTTCTTGCGCTTGCCCGGCTTTTGTCCGGGCTCGACAGTCGGAGCCTGTTCTGCCGGGGCAGCCTCGATCTGCTGGTTCTGTTTTTGCTTCTTCTTGCGCGGATTGACGTTGGGCTGGTTGTCGTTTGCCGGCGCTGCCTGCTCGGCCGGTTGTTCCGATGGGGCCGCTTCGATCTGCTGCCGATTGCGCCGCTTCTTGCGGGGTTGCTCGGACTCGGCCGGAGCGATCTGCTCGGCCGGAGCGGATTCTGTTTGCTGCTGCTGATTGCGCCGCTTCTTGCGGGGTTGCTCGGACTCGGCTGGAGCGATCTGCTCGGCCGGAGCGGATTCTGTTTGCTGCTGCTGATTGCGCCGCTTCTTGCGGGGTTGCTCGGACTCGGCTGGAG
>NZ_JAMYRB010000021.1:0-81704 GCF_040321165.1 Mesorhizobium sp. M0500 | reverse complement strand
TCATGGCTCCGCCATCCCAGAGGCCGCCCGTCCGATCCTGTGTCTGTTCGTGGAACAGTTGCGCTCGCTGGATGAGAGGGTGGCTGTGCTCGACCGCGAGATCGCCCGGCGCGCCAGGGAGGACGCGGAATCGAAACGACTGATGACTATCCCGGGGATAGGATCGATCACCGCGACTGCTCTCGCCGCTCTGGCTCCGTCGGCTCAGACCTTCAAAAGGGGGCGTGATTTTGCGGCCTGGCTGGGGCTCACTCCGTTGCAGCGTTCCACGGGCGGGAAGCAGAAGCTTGGCGAGACGTCCCGCATGGGCGAACGAACTCTGCGCCGCCTGCTCATTATAGGGGCCAGCGCTGCCGTGCGCTGGGCGATGCGGAAGGGGAAATCTGCGGACCCATGGCTCATGCGCATGCTGGACCGTAAGCCGCCCATGTTGGTGATCGTCGCGCTTGCCAACAAGACGGCACGCATCGTCTGGGCATTGATGGCGAAAGGCGGAACCTATCGGGCTCCGGCGGTGGCGGGTTAGTTCCGCTCGGCCGGAAGGCCTCGAAAGTGTGAGAAGGTCAAACGGAGAGTATGGCGCAACGGTCAACGAGACGGGATCGGGAAAACCAGATCATGGATACGTGCCTTGAGCACGCGAGATTGAATTGGACCCGCTCCGCGAACTCCCATACGGGCCCGCGGCATGTGGAACGCCGCATCAGAGGCCGGACACATGTCAGCACCCGACCACGCTCCTCATTCTTCATATAAGATTCTTCTTGCGCTGACGGGGGCGTCCACACATATCCATGACGACGATGTCGCCGGGTTTCAGCACGGTGATGAGCTGCTGCTCGACATAGGCGCGGAAGCATTGGCCGTTGATTGGCCCGTCGAAGACGCAAGGTGCCGCGAGCCTATCGCAGCGCAGCGCGCCGAGGAAGGTCAGCGTGCGCCAGTGGCCGTGCGGGGCCAAGCCGCGCAGCCGCTCGCCCTTCGGCCCCCAACCGCGCAGCGGAGCCATGTTGGTCTTGATCCAGGTCTCGTCGATGAAGACCAGATGCTGCGGATCGAGGCCGGCCTGCCAAGAGCGCCATCGCTGACGCCTGCGGGCAATATCAGCGCGCGCCTGCTCAAGGGCGAACAGCGTTTTTTTTGAAGCTCAGGCCCTCGCGGCGCAGGAACAGCCAGACCGCGTTGTGCGAGACCTTGACCCCGCGTGCGGCCAACTCATCCTTCAGACCATGCAGTGTCAGATGCGGCGTCTCACGCACACGCGCCTCGATGAAGGCACGGTGCGGCTCCAGCACCCTCTTGCGATGTCCGCCCATCTTGCCAGGCGCAACCGAGCCAGTCGCCCGATGGCGCTGCAACAACTTCACCGCCGCCGAAACCGAAATGCCGAACCGTTTCGCGGCCGACCGGCGGCTCTCGCCACCCAAAACCGCCGCTACAACACGTTCGCGAAGATCATCCGAAAGAGGTCGCGTCATCCGATGCTGGCCTCCACTCCAGCCAGCATCTTGAATCACAAAACCGACTGATCCGGAATCCCCTTCGATTCCGTCAAATCAGGAACCGCTCTAAGGCATACTGAAGCAGCGACGGAAATTCCGCCGACATTCAAGGCGGTAGCGGCGGCATATCGCTTTCGCCGACCCGCCATACCCAGGAGCCGATCTCCGGACGCGCGGCGATCATTTCATCGAGCGACGCTTCAAAGGTCTCGTCCGCTCCGGCCGGAACGACAAAGAGCGCTGTCGGCTCGTCCCTGTTCTGAAGCAACGCATTGGCGATCGGCTGGTCGGGTTGCAGGTCAAAGCGCAATCCCTTCACGCTCTTCTCGCGAAGACGAGCCAGCCCATCGACGAGCCTTTTCTCCAGGATCGTCTCGTAGGGAATCCAGTTCTCGGACACCACCATCAACGCGATCTCCTCGACAATGGCGAGGCCGGCCGGGTTCAGTCCGAACGTCGCGATCGTCATGAGATGTGAGCTGGAATCCGCTGCCCACAGCGACAATTCTTTCTCAAAACGCGCCTGCAAGCGGCGATGCAATGCATCATCGATGATGAAGGGAAAGCCGGGCAAATGTCTGATGACAAGTTTCTGACCGGATCGGGCAGGAACGATCTCTTTCACCTCGCCAACCAGAACCAGTAGCTTTCGTGGGCCGGATTTCGGCGGGAGCGCCATGCCGAGAGCCGCATTGCGACGATGTTCGATCGCTTGCCTGTTCTCGGCGCGAAACGGCTCGGGCACGAACAGGATATTCGCGAGCGGGTCGCCCCGCACCGTCATTTGCCCGGCAGCCTCGAGCAGATGCCAGCGGACATTCCACCAATGTCGCTTGCCGGCCCATCGGGATGTCCAGATCGTCAATTCGGCCTCGTGCCAGAGATAATGAAGGAGGCCACGCAGCGACATCCTCCTGGGATCGGCGGTTGCGCTGGCGGAACTTTGCCCCGCAGGCACGGATGCTGCCCGGCTCCCTGTCTTCGACAGGCTGAAGTCCAATTTGAGGGCCGCCATGCCGCTTTGCGGATCAAGCTGTATCGCGCTGCCCATCAGCGCGCCCAGCCCGGACAGTTCGTGAGGTGATTCATAGGAATCGCAGGACGGATCATGCCCGCCGCCGCTGAGCGGCATGCGCTTGATCAGATGAAGGTCGCCGATGCGGGCGATGTACATCGGGCAGCTCGGCTCGCGGCACAGGCATAGCGGACGCTCGGTGCGGGCATAGGCGTTCGCCAGCGCCGCCTGCAGGTCAGGCGCTCCCTCCTCGTAGACCGCACTGCCAATTCTGAACCGTCGCATCACCTCCGCAGCTCCAGGTCGCCGCCGCATCCCTGTCCGCGCATTCAAGTCATGGCTTTGTGCTGAGTGCAACCCCTTTGGTGCATCGGCGCCAGAGGCAGAGGGGAGCCCAGAGGAGTACGGCCCGGCTGGCGCGGAGAGAGTGCCGGCGCGGGCGCCACTCCCATCTCGCGAAGGACATCTCCATGAACATTGTTTCGACCACCTCAACCGTCGCACGTACGGCCGCTTCCCTTGCGGCGCCGGCACAAGACGCCATCGACACCGCCCAGGCGATCCATCAGGCGGGAATGCTGCTTTTGCCTTTCCTCGAACAGGGCGAGCCTGTCACCACCGCCGCACTGCGCACCGCCATGACGACAAGTTTTGGCGGCAGCGATGCGCAAGGGTTCTGGGTCTGGAAGGACGCCTATGAGGCGCTCGAAATCGCCCAGGTGCTGTTTCTGCGCCGGTTCGGCCCTGCGGTTCTGTCCCGGTCCACCACGCCGCAGGCAACGCTGGCGATGATGAAGCGCATCGCCGAACTTCTTCCCACTCATACGCGACGGTCCGACGAGAGCCAGGCCATGCAGCAGCTCTCCACGCCCTTGCCGCTGGCCTTCGTCACGGCGCACGCCGCGGCGATCGCATCTTGCGACCTCGTTCTCGAACCCTCGGCCGGCACCGGTCTGCTCGCCGTCCATGCCGAGATGGCGCGCGCCTCGATCGCTCTCAACGAGCTTGCAGCGACACGCGCCGATCTCCTCGGCCTTCTGTTCCCGCGCGTTCCCGTCTCGCGGCACGACGCCGCCCATATCGACGATCATCTCGACGCGGCCATGGAGCCGTCCGTCGTGCTGATGAATCCACCCTTCAGCGTCGGCGCATATGTCGACGGCCATGTCGCCGATGCCGCATGGCGGCACCTCTCTTCCGCATTCGCACGCCTGCGTCCGGGCGGACGCCTCGTTGCCATCACCGGCTCCGGGCTGTCTCCCGAAAACGCCAAATGGCGGCCGGCCTTCGAACGGTTGCAGCAGCAGGGCACCACCGTCTTCACCGCAGCGATCGACGGCCGTGTCTACGCCCGCCATGGGACGACGGCTGAGACCCGCTTGACCATCATCGACAAAGTTCCTGCTAACGACCCAACCAGCTTCTCCGGCTCGCCGGGCAAGGCCACGAATGTCGAAACGCTGCTCTCCTGGATCACGGATCTGCCGCCCCGGACACCGGGCGGCTTTCCGAACTCGACCGGTACATTGTCCAACGGCATCGTGCGCAATGCCGCCATGCACATGGGTGCCCAATCGGGAGCGAGAGCCGCACCCCTCGGTGCCTCAACGGCTGCTCCGAAGGCCATCCAATCGGTCCGCCCGACTGCGCGGGCGAAGCCCGCCCGCCAGGTCATGGCAAACAGCACGCCGGCTGTCCCCCTCGCCTATGAGCTGCGCGACTGGATGCCGGAGGAGGGCGGCCGGCTCACCGACACGATCTACGAACCCTATGCGCTCCAGTCGATTGACATTCCCCGCGCGAAACCGCATCCGACGTCGCTCGTGCAGTCGGCCGCAATGGCCGCCGTCGCGCCGCCAAAGCCTTCCTATCGGCCGCTTCTTCCTGATGCGATCATCGACGAGGGCCTGCTGTCAGACGCCCAACTCGAAAGCGTCATCTATGCCGGCGAAGCCCATTGCGGCCATCTCACCGGCGCCTGGACTGTTGACGAGACCTGCGATGTCGTCTCCGCAGCGCCAGAAGGTGCTGAGAACGCGGTCCGCTTCCGCCGCGGATGGTTTTTGGGTGACGGAACCGGCTGCGGCAAGGGACGGCAGGTCGCCGGCATCATCCTCGACAATTGGCTACAGGGCCGCCGCCGTGCGATCTGGATTTCCAAGTCGGACAAATTGCTGGAAGACGCCCAGCGCGATTGGGCAGCACTCGGCCAGGAAAAACTTCTCGTGCAGCCACTCTCGCGCTATCGGCAGGGCACGCCGATCCGCCTTGCCGAGGGCATCCTGTTCACGACCTACGCAACCCTGCGCTCGCAAGAGCGGGAGGGCAAGAAATCCCGGATCGCCCAGATACTCGACTGGGTCGGCCAAGAGGCGAGGAGGGACGAAGGCCCGACGGGGAACAGAGAAAACTTGGCGGGGAGGCCCGAAAGCCAGACGGGGATTAAAGAAAGCCAGACAGGGATTGGAGAAAACCCGTCGGGGGCGAAAAAATCTTTCGATGGCGTCATCGTCTTTGACGAGGCCCACGCCATGGCCAATGCCGCTGGCGGCAAAAGTGAGCGTGGCGACGTCGCGCCCTCCCAACAAGGCAGGGCGGGCCTGCGGCTGCAGCACGCGCTGCCCGATGCCCGCGTTGTCTACGTCTCCGCGACCGGTGCGACCGCCGTCGAGAACCTGGCCTATGCGCAGCGTCTCGGCATTTGGGGCAGCGAGGATTTTCCATTCGCCAACCGCGCCGAATTCGTCGCCGCGATCGAGGACGGCGGTGTCGCGGCGATGGAAGTGCTCGCCCGCGATCTCAAGTCGCTCGGCCTCTATGCGGCGCGTTCGCTTTCTTATGACGGGGTCGAATATGAACTCCTCGAGCACGAGCTGTCCGAGGAGCAGATCCGCATCTACAACGCCTATGCGGACGCCTTCCAGGTCATCCACAACAACCTGACCGCCGCACTCGAGGCGACCAACATCACCAGTGAGTCCGGCACGCTGAACCGCAACGCCAAATCGGCGGCGCGCTCAGCCTTTGAAAGTACCAAGCAACGCTTTTTCTCGCATTTGATCACCTCGATGATGACGCCGACCCTGATCGGCGCGATCGAGCAGGACCTCGCCGACGGGCATGCGGCAGTCGTGCAGATCGTCTCGACCAGCGAGGCGCTGATGGAACGACGGCTTGCCGAGATCCCCACCGAGGAATGGTCGGACCTGCATGTCGACATCACGCCGCGCGAGTATGTCGGCGGGTACTTGATGCATTCCTTCCCGACCCAACTGTTCGAGGAGTATTCCGACGCGGAGGGCAACGTCTACTCGCGGCCTGTCCACGACGAAGATGGCAACCCGGTCCAGTGCCGCGAGGCGGTTCGCCGGCGCGGCGAGATGATCGAAAAACTCGCATCGCTGCCGCCGGTCGGCAGCGCCCTCGACCAGATCATCCATCATTTTGGCACAGACACCGTCGCCGAGGTGACCGGCCGCTCGCGCCGCATCGTCGAGAAGACCGGCCGCGACGGCATCGACCGGCTGGCCGTGGAAAACCGCCCTGGCTCGGCCAATCTGGCCGAGACCCAGAGTTTTATGGATGACGACAAGAGCGTTCTGATCTTCTCCGACGCCGGCGGTACAGGCCGCTCCTATCACGCCGATCTCGGGGCCAGGAACCAGAGGCTGCGCAAGCACTATCTGCTCGAGGCCGGCTGGCGCGCCGACAACGCCATCCAGGGTCTCGGAAGGACCCACCGCACAAATCAGAAGCAACCGCCGCTGTTCCGGCCGATGGCCGCCAACGTGAAGGCTGGCAAGCGATTCCTGTCGACGATCGCGCGACGGCTCGACACGCTTGGCGCGATCACGCGCGGCCAGCGCCAGACCGGCGGGGCAGGGCTGTTCCGGTCCGAGGACAATCTCGAAAGCCCCTATGCCCGTGCGGCCCTTCGCCAGTTCTATCTTCTGTTGCACCAGGGCAAGATCGACGGCTGCTCGCTCACGACCTTCGAGACGGTAACCGGCCTGTCGCTGACGACGGATGAAGGTGGTTTGCGCGACGAGCTGCCGCCGATCACGACCTGGCTCAATCGCCTGCTGGCGCTGCGCATCGAGACCCAGAACCTGCTGTTCGAGGTGTTCGAGCAGTTGATGGCGGGAAGAATAGAAGGCGCCATAGCCGCCGGCAATTATGACAAGGGTCTGGAGACGATCACGGCGGAGAGCATCGTCGTCACCGATCGTAGGACCGTCTATACCCATCCAGTCTCCGGCGCGCAGTCACATGTGCTCACCGTCGCGCGCAAGGACCGTATCCGGCCGCTCGGCCTCGTCGACGCGCTGGCCATCGTCCGGGCGGAGCCCCAATCGGTTCTGTTGGTGAACACACGGTCGAGCCGCGCGGCGATCCGGCTGCCGACGGCGAGCCTGATGCTCGACGACGGAACCGTCGAGCATCGCGCGCGCCTGCTGCGGCCGACCGACGAGCTGCGCTTCGGCCTCGACGCACTTGCCGAAACCCATTGGCAGCCGACCGACCGAAAACTCTTCTGCGAGCTGTGGGACTCGGAAGTCGCCGCCGTCCCGGAGTTCACCACCAGCACCTTTCACATCGTGACGGGTCTGCTGTTGCCGATCTGGCGTCGGCTGCCGGACGGCGACTGTCGAGTCTATCGAATCCAGACCGATGCCGGGGAGCGCATCATCGGCCGCCACATCGCGCCGACGCTGGTCGCCACCATGTTCCGCAATCTGGGTCTCGACGATGTGCCGAGGCTGGCGCCGGAAGATGCCTGGACCGGGCTCGCCGACGGACGGATTGGACTGCAACTCGCCGATGGCCTGATCCTGCGCCGCAGTCGGATCATGAACGACTACCGTGTCGAATTGGTCGGCTTCACCGACGCGATGGTCCCTCGGCTGAAGGCGCTGGGACTGATCTCCGAGATCATCGCCTGGAAGCTCCGGCTGTTCATCCCGACGACCGCGCAAGGGTCCGCCATCCTCGCCGCGCTCCTCGACCGCCATACGCTGGTTGGTGTCACCGACCGTACCTCGGCGACTTGAGGGGAGGCGATCATGACCGGCTCGGCCTCCGAGCTGGCACGCCGCCTTGGCGAACACGCCGAGGCGGTGTGCCGGGAATATCTCTCCAACGGCCATCGCTCCGGCAATTACTGGATGGTCGGCGATGTCCACAACACGCGCGGCCGTTCCATGCATGTGCGGCTGAGGGCAAACGCCAAGGGCCCGGCGGGTAGGTGGGTCGACGAGGCGACGTCTGAATTTGGCGATCTGCTCGATGTCATCCGTGAAAGTTGCGGCCTCGTCGACTTCCGTGACATCGCGGATGAAGCACGTCGCTTCCTCTCCATGCCGCTGCCACCGCCCCAGCCCCAGCCTCAGCCCCTTGGCGCGCAGTGCCAGCCAGCCGCGAAACGCGGCTCCCCTGAGGCTGCGCGTCGTCTGTTCGCCATGTCCCAGCCGATCGCCGGCACGCTGGCCGAACGCTATCTTGCCGGCCGCGGCATTCTGCTTTCGACGCACGAGCGCGCGCTGCGCTTCCATCCCGGCTGCTACCATAGGAATCTCGTAACGGGCGAGACGCAGACCCTGCCTGCGCTGATTGCTGCTGTCACCAACCTCGACGGGCGTATCACCGGCCTGCAACGGACTTGGCTTGATCCTTCGGGTCACGGCAAGGCGCAACTCGCGGATCCACGCCGCTCGCTGGGGGATCTCCTTGGCAACGGCATCTGGCTAGGCCATGAGCCCGGCATGCCCGTCCCGGTCATGGCGGCCGGCGAGGGCTTCGAGACGATGGCTTCGCTTAAGGTGGTGATACCGGCGCTGCCTGTGGCGGCCGCCACCTCGGCCAATCACCTCGCCGGCCTGAGGCTTCCGCTTGGCTGCCGCCGCCTCTACATCGCAGCCGATGCCGACGCTGCCGGCCGGCACGGCATCGAACGCCTCAGCCAACGCGCAGGCGAGGCCGGGATCCTCGCCCTGGTGTTGCGGCCGCAGCTCGGCGATTTCAACGACGATCTGCGCCATTCCGGCCCGGCCCATCTCGCGGCATGGCTCAGCGATCAGCTCGTCCCGGATGATGCCCGTCTCTTCCTGTCGCCCGGATGAACGGGTCGGGCTGGCAGGCGGGCCGGCACGGCGTCGCCGGATAGCCTGCAGGCATGGCGGCGGTCCGCCGGAGAGGCTGCGCCCGCGGCCTGCCCGAGAGGCGATCCCTGCCACCCCCGGGTCACGGCCGCAACGGCTGCGCCGTCCTCCGCTTCGCTTCGGCCTTCGGTGCGGCCGCGCCCCGGGGCGCGGCCGGTATGCGCTGTCAGGCCGCGATGGGCGCGGCCGCAACCGACGGAGACACGCCATGACCTACGAGCTTCCCTTCGACGACGGCTACGAGCCTTACCACGCCTCCTCGCCGACCGACCGCGTCATCCTCGAACTGCAGATGTACGGCCATCGCCCGCATCAGGACGAACCTGATCCTCGGCCACTTCCCGACGACGAGGTGATCCGGGCCGGCCTCGCCGGGATCGTCGAGAGCTTCGCCGGCATGCTTGGCGACACCAGGCTCGAACCCGATCTCGACGACCTGCTCTGGTCCTTCGCAAACGTCTTCCACCGCGCCGCCGAGCGCGTCGCCCGCAGCCTCGATCGTAACGAGGAGGCCCAGCGTTCGAGCCAGCAGGAGCAGGACGGCTCGGAGGTGAAGTCCGTCGAGCTGGAACGGCTCACCTCCGAGGGCATCACCTATATCGAGCGCCGCAACGTGCTCGAAATCATGCGCGATGAGGCCGCCGACCTCTACGAAGCACAAACCGGATCGGCATGGCGGCCGCGCACCGGCTCCAAGGTCTCTCATCAGGCGATGACCGCGTCGGTGATCGACTCCAGAGACTTCCTCGCCGCCCGCCGCCACGCCGAATCCGAGGTGCTCGTCCCGGCCGGCACCAAGATCGCCTTCGCCGGCGGCCTCGACTGCAACGATCACGACCGGATCTGGGAGGCGCTCGACAAGGCCCGCGAGAAGCATCCCGACATGGTGCTGCTCCACGGCGGCAGCCCGCGCGGCGCCGAGCGCATCGCCGCCTGCTGGGCCGAGAGCCGCAAGGTCACCCAGATCGCCTTCAAGCCGGACTGGAACCGGCACGCCAAGGCGGCTCCGTTCCGCCGCAACGACCAGCTTCTCTCCGTGGTGCCCTACGGCCTGATCGTCTTTCCCGGCTCCGGCATCACCGACAACCTTGCCGACAAGGCCCGTCGGCTCGGCATCCCCGTCTGGTGGTTCGCGGAGGGAGGCGCGTGAGCGCCGTTTTCTTGCAAATCAAGAAAATCTGGATAATATGGAGATCGACAAGGAGTACAGCCATGCGTCAGTTCACGACAGGGGATCTCAACAAGCAGGTTGGCGACGTCACCGACGTTGCCAGCCGCGAACCCGTTATTCTCACCAAGCACCGCAAACCCCGGTTCGTGCTGATGAGCTACGAGCACTACGAACGGATGCGCATCGGCAGTGATCCCCGCCGCGCATACCATGTCTCCGAGATGCCGGAGGAACACACGGAACTCTTCGCCGCCGAGATCGACCGACTAGCGCGCGGGGAGGGATACGATGATGAGCGGTAGATTTCTGCCTGGTCAGGTGATTTCCTACCCGTATCTTTGGGCATGGCAACACGAGCGCGGCGAAACGGAAGGCCGCAAGAGCCGGCCGACCTGCGTGGTCATCGCTGTCGGCGGCGCAAGAGATGGCCTGACCCATCTCGCGCTCCTGGCGATAACCACCCAGCCACCGCCCGGCGATCGGGTCGGTTTGGAAGTCTCCGCTATCGAGTGCCGCCGCGCCGGTCTGACCGATCTCAAACGCTGCTGGATCGTGGTTGACGAATACAACTACGATATTGCCGAACGCTCCTGGTACATCGAATCCGACGGTAAGCCCCTCGGTCGTTTCAGCAAGGCATTCATGATGAAGATCGCAGGCGCCTTTATCGAAGCGCGCAGCGAGGGCCGCCGCGTCAGCCGTCTGGATTGAATGTTCTGTTTTCGCGGCAGGGAGCATACCTCGGATCGGATCAGTCCGCCGTTTCCGCATGCCTGTACGCCGGTCGCAGGAGCAGGAATGTTCGTTACGCAAATCCGGTGTCATGCCCCATTGCACCGACGTATACCCATTCCAGCACAGGAACGCACCATGGCTGCCGCCGCAAATAGGAAGATATCCGTCTCGATGCGGTTTCGCAGCGATGATCTCACCATCATCGACCGCGGCGCGCAGCTGCTCGGCCTGTCGCGCACGGAGTTCATGCGGCGCGCAGCACTCCACGAGGCGCAGGCGGCCATCCTCAACGAAACCGTCATCCGCGTGTCCCCGGAAGCCTATGACGCCTTCATGCAGGCGATCTCAGCCCCGGCCGCTGCGCCCCCGCCGAAGGCGACCGAGCGGCTGCGTCGGCCCCCGTTCGGGAACCGCTAGTGGCGCTTTCAGGCATCGAACTCCTCGATGACGCGCACCGCCTCGACAGCTTCAATTGCGGCAAGTCGGCGCTCAACGCTTGGATGGCCGGCTTCGCGCGAACGAACCAGGCCCGCGGGTTTACCCGCGTCCTGGTCATTCACCACGAGGGAACAGTCGTCGGCTATTACGGCCTCGCGCCGGGCGTGATCCAGCCAAACAGCGCACCGCGCTTTCCGCACCGGACGCCCGCCCGATCCGATCCCCTGCCTGCTGATCGGACAACTCGCCGTCAGCCACCGCCATGCCGGGCAAAGCGTCGGCAGCGGCCTGGTCAAGGACGCGCTGCATCGCTGTGTCGCCAGCGCCGACATCGTCGGCGGCCGCGCGGTGGTGGTGCGGGCGATAGACGCCGAGGCCGAGCGCAACTGGCAGAGCTGGGGCTTCATTCCCGCGCGGGACAATCCGTCGGTGCTCATGCGCTCGATCCAGGACGTGAGCCTCTGGCTGGCCGACAAAGGTCACTAGCTCCACGCGCGTAACGCCTCCGGCAGCGGCAGGGTCCGGGCGCGCCGGCCTGCGGCCAGCCGGGCTCCAGTCGCGGCGTCCCGCCGTTCCCCGAGCCGGCTTCGCCGCCTCGGCCTTCGGGCGACGATCCCTCGCGCAGGGCCAGAGGGAGAGGGCGGCCGGCGCGGGGCGGGGGACGCTGGAGAGAAGGGAAAGTCACCATGTCGATAATATTCATAGGCGGATCACGCGAGATATTCGAGCTGCCGGAACCTGCCATTGCTCGCATCGGCGCAATCGTTGCTGCCGAGCACGGCGTGCTGATTGGCGACGCGCCCGGAGCCGATGCCGAGGCGCAGGGCCTGCTCGCTGGCTACGGCTACGAGCATGTCGGGATCTCCCATGCCGGCAAGGAACCCCACAACAATCTGGGCGACTGGGCTGCCTACCATGTCCCGTCTCTTGAAGGCGCTCACGGGTTCCACGCTGCCAAGGACCGGGAGATGGCACGGCGCGCCGACTTTGGCATGATGGTCTGGGACGGCGCATCACCCGGCACGGCCGTCAACGTGCTTCGGCTCGCCATCGCGAACAAGCCGTGCGTCATTTACGATCTGGCCAGGGGCAGCATGGCGACCACGTACAATGTGCAAGACTGGTGCGCCATGCTCCGCCATGCCGGTCCGGACATTCGCCGCCAAGCCGAAGCCCGCATGATGCCGGACGAGCGTCTGGCATTGCCGGGATGATGTACGCGCGGTTCCGCCGACAGCCCGGGGGGCCGACCTCCGATATGCTTGATCCGGCCCCGCGCCGCCACCTCCACTTCTATGAACGGCATGAGCCGGCCCTTTCGAAACCGGCCCACGCGCAGAGCCGGCGTTGTGCAGGATGATCCTCCTGACGCTTCTCGCCTCTGAAGCAGGTGCAAGCGTGCCGAACAACATCCTGCTTGCTTGGTCATCCAACCTGGTTGCTAGGCACCGCCACCGTGGGGCGTGAAGTTCGCTGCCAGCCGGCTCCGATCTTGAAACCGCTGTGCCGCCATACCGAACGCGCAAGGCGGTTCACGCGCCATGCTGCTGTTCGACGTGTTGGCGATGCCGACGACATGACCCGAGAGGCTGCAGCATGTTCCTGCGATCCGGCAGCGTTGCGTCGGCGGTCTAGTCTATTGATGGCGGCCTGAGTTCTTTTCCTTCGGTCCCATCCGGGGCCATTCCCGTTTCATGTCGCCTTTGTAGACGACCGCCTGCTTTGTGCGGTCAACCCCCGTTGGGGGTACACTCGGCGAATATTCAGGAAAATTCGATTTCTGTTTTTGTCTGCGGACAGGCGAAGGGCCTGCCCGTTATTTCTAGGCAAATAGAATTTTCCAGAATTTTCGCCGAGATGACCGCAGCAGGACGGCCCTCTCCTTTGGCGCCATCGGGAATGGTCCCGATGCAACCGAAGGAGAACTACCATGGCCACCACGATCGCAAACCTCACCACCAAGTCCGACGGCTCGATGGAAGGCGTCTTTGCCACGCTCCGGGTCAACGCCCCGATCACCCTGATCCCGAACACCAACAAGTCTCGCGAGGACGCGCCCGACTACCGGATCGTCAACAAGCGCACGGGCTTCGAGATCGGAGCCGGCTGGCACCGCACCTCCCAGCGTTCGGGCGAGGAATACCTCTCGGTCAAGCTGGAAGCCCCGGAGATCGGCGTCATCTTCGGCAACCTCGCACCCGCCCCGGGCGGCGAGGAGAACAAGAAGGTCATCCTCTGGAACAACCCCCAGTGAGGCATCGGTGGCCGGCTCCGCAAGGGGCCGGCTTCCCCATCGGCAAAAGGAGGTTGCAATGAGCCGCTACACCATCACCGTCAGTGGCACCGTCACCGGACAGGTCCGCTCGGATCCAGACGCCGTCATCGGCTACGACCCACCGCTTCGGACCTACTTCCTGCACGCGTTCCCGCACGATGAAACCGACGAGCCCGGTCTTTGGCTTGGCACCCGCGATCGCGCGTTCGAAGCGCTTGAGGATCTTCGCCATGCAACCATCTTACACGGCTACGATCTCATGCCGCTGCCGGCGGATCTCGCGGCGAAACTCATCGGAGACAAGGCGGCTGTGGCTGATCGGGCGCCGCCTCAATGAGCCCGACTGGGCGAACGTGCCCCAAACCCCCGGCGCCGGAGCGCCCGGCCGCCGGGCTTTTCTCATGCAGAGTGGCTGGAGACCAATGTCTATCAGCCTCAGTGCGGCCGGTCGACAGCGAAACGGACGGGCGTCACGGAGAGAGTGGACGACGCTTTGAATTAGCGCCCAGGTGCAGCACTCGCCGCCGCCGATCATGGACGGATTCATTCGGCCCGTCGACGGCGACGACGGGCGCGGCAGTAGATTGTACCGACCGAAATCGCAGCACCTCGAGGAGGGGCAACAGCAAGGCCAAAATGTTTTCCGGTAACTCCTGGAGGCGGCGATCACCTGAGCAGGTTCTCGGCATGACCTTTTACGACCCCTGGTGCAGCAATTCGCCGCTGTCGATCATGCGCAGGTTCATATCGCCAGGCGTCTTGATGAGCAGTTGAGCGTTGAGAGCACGGAGGTCGCGCGGCTCGGTGCAGGCCAGCCAGGCGCGAAGCTTGTAGAGACCCGGCTGGAGATCGGCGCCAAAGATGAAGGAGACGCTTTTTTGCTCCCTGGCGGGCATCGGGATTTCGCCGTGCTGGGAGCCAATCGAGCGGTCTTCAAGCCAGAGCGAGGCAATGCAGCCGGCATTGACAAAGACGTTGGATCCGGTGGTGGCGCGGTATTCCACGGCGAGCTGCGTGCGGCCGGGCTCTGCAATCTTCAGCCAGCCCTGGAGTTCGACTGAGGTGAGGCCGGTGTAGAGCACACCGTTGCGCGACGGTTCACTGAGGGGAATGGCGCCGCCGATATAGACAAAGCTGCCGACGCTGTCGGCAGGGATATCTGGAAGATTGTCTTTTTTGGCCGGCGCGGCGCGGGCGATGGCGAGCGCGCCCCGCTGGTAACCTTGGCTTGCACCCCCTTCGGAGGAAGCCTGCTTCTTCGCGTCATCGTTGCCGGTGGCGGGCATGCTGTCGTTGCTCTTTGCCGACGCACCGCCCTGTCCGGTGATGCCGAGATGCTCGATCAGCGAATCGAGTTTCTGCTCGATGCGGTCCAACTGCTTCTGGGTTTCTGGCTGCCGGTCTTGCGCCAGTGCGAAGCCGGGGCCCTCAACGAAACTCAATGCTGCGATCCCAATCCCGAGCGCCAGCCCGCCCACACTTTTTCTTTGCATCATGGTGATGATCCTTCCATCGGCACGGTTCCAAAATTGTCGTGCGGCGCTGGCGCCACTTCTATCCCTTGTAGCGGCCGGCCTGGAGCGACAGCAGGCGTTTTCTCGTGCGCCGGCTCCAAGGTTGATCCAGGTGCGGGCGGTTCCGTCGTCTGCGACCCCGCGGCCGAAGACGCATTGCCCTGTTCGAAATTATCCTGATCCGTCGGCGGGGTGCTGGCGTTCTTTCCAGCGTCTGTGGGACGATCGTCGCGCTGGCCGGCGACATCCTGACCGATACTGACAGCCCGAAAGATCAAAGCCAGGACAGCGGCGATCGTGGCATAGCGGAACAGCAGATCGCGCCGGAACAGGGCGGGAACAAGTTTGAGCCAGCGTAGAAGTGTGGCTCGCACAGATGAGAAGAGCGTTTCAGCCGTCATGTGATTGACCCCTGCCGCTCGTATGTCGCCATCGCCGTCTCAATGTCTTCGGGCCCTATGGTCATGATGGCGTCGCGACCGGCATTTCCGACACCCTCACGCGCGAGGCGCATGGCCTGCGCCTCGCGCGTGCCTTCCCAAAGCGTGCGGATTGCGCGGGCATTGCCAAAATGGTCTCCACCTTCCGCCTCCATGCGGACGCAGGCAAGGTTGGCCTGGTCCTCGGCCGCGGCGTCGAGCACAAAGCCTTCGCGGTCGGCGAGGTTACGAAAAATCCCCGCCAGCTCTTCAGCCGAATAGTCCTCGAATATGATTGTCCTGGTGTATCGGGAGCGCAGGCCGGGATTTGAATCCAGGAAGCGGCGCATTTCGCCAGTGTAGCCGGCGGCGATGACACACAATCGATCCCGATGGTCCTCCATCAGCTTCAGCAGCGTGTCGATCGCCTCGCGGCCAAAATCGTTTTTTTGTCCCTCCGGCGCCAGCGCGTAGGCCTCATCGATGAACAGCACGCCATCGAGCGCTGCCTCGACGGCTTGCCGTGTCAGAATCGCGGTCTGGCCGACATAGCCGGCGACGAGCTGGCTGCGATCGGCCTCGACGACATGGCCGGATCTGAGGAGGCCAAGTGCGAAAAGAATCTCGCCCATGAGACGCGCCGCCGTGGTTTTCCCGGTCCCTGGATTGCCGAGGAAAATCAGATGCAGGCTTGGGGGGGCGGCGTTGATGCCGTGGCGCCGACGTTCCTGCTCGGCTTGCAACACGGCTACCAGTTTCCTGACCTCCGCCTTGACGGAGCGCCATCCGGTCATGGCGTCGAGTTCGGCCAGCACCTCATCGAGCGGCCGATGTTTTGACGTCCGGATGGGAAGAGCGGATTTGGTTTCAACGTCTCGCTGATCGTTCCCCTGCAAAAATTTCCGCGATGCCGGCAGGCCATATTTGTCGGCATGCGCCAGCCGCCAGCCCATGACGGTCATCGCGATGAGGAGGATAACGCCGGAATAGGCTTCCAGCAGCGCAAGCACGACGATCAGAACGGCAAGGCCAAGGATGATCGGGATCAGATCGCGCTGCATCTCTTGCTCAACCCGACTGGCTTTGGGGCGCGAAACGGTTGCGCTCGACGCGTGCGACCATTTCGGGCCGGCGAAAATAGATCGCGCGGCCGCAGCGCAGCGGTTGTCTGCCCTGGACGAAAACGAACTGCTCGTCCGCCCGGGCATCGGCGAGGATCTCGGAGACGGTAGCTAACCGCCGGCCGCGTTCCGATCTCTGCTCGGAGGCGCCGGTCGAGGCGGTGCCGATCTCGAGCGGCTTTGCGCTCTTGCCGCGGTTTTTTGTCTCGGAGCTCAGCACGACGCCATGTTCGCCCAGCGCTTCGGAGACAGCGCGAGCCTGGTCGAGCGAGCTGATCGCGGCGTATGATCGCCAGGAAGCGCTTTCGAACCAGGCGCTCTTGCCGCCATCGCCCCATTGTTCGCGCAGCTGGCCTTCGGACTGATAAAGCATGACCAGCGTGATGCCGTATTTGCGACCGGCATCGCGGACGCGGGCGAGTGAGGTCATGTAGCCAAGACGGGCGACCTCATCGAGCAGGAAGACGACGCGTCCGCCTGGCGAGACGCCGTCGGCCTCATAGACGGCATTGAGCAAGGATCCGACAACGACACGAGCGAGCGCTGGCGTCGATTCCAGCACCTTCATCGGGATGTTGATAAAGAGGTCAAGCTTGCCGGAAACGAGATCAGCAGTGCGAAAACTGTTGCCCGACAGCAGTTTTGCGTAGGCGGGATTGGCGAGCCATTCGGTCTGCTCGCTCATATTGCCGTAAACACCGGAGAACGTCTCGGCCACCAGTCCCATCAATTGGCCGGCGAGATGGCGGGCGCGATGCGAGGAGGAGTGTTCAAAAATGCGGGCTAGCTCGTCCCGCATTTTTGCCTCCGGCAAGGCGAGCCGTTGCGCCAGAGTGACGAGATTGCGTTTGTCGTCGGACAGATTTTTGTCGAAGACGATGTCGGAAAGCAGGGTCTCGACGATGGCCTTGCCGCGGCCCTCGAAGAAGGCTTTGCCGGAGGTGCCGTGCGGCGCATCACGGGTGGCGGTGTGTTTCTCGCCGCAGATCCAGTCGACAACCGAGCGGATGTCGCCGTCGAAGAGGGGCGAATCTTTTGCCAGCCAGTCGAGCGCATTGAAGGCTCCGGTCCCCTTCATCGGGTCGATTGAGATGACACGCCGGCCCATCGCCGTGCGTGCGCCCGTCAGCATCGGCGCCAGCTCGGAGGAGGGATCGAGGGTGACAATCGACCCGCGCCAGGTGAGCAGTGTCGGCACGCAGACGGAGACGGTTTTGTAGGCGCCCGAACCGGCGAAGACGAGGCCGTGGGTGCCGCCCCAGGAGAGATCAAAGGTGAGTAAAGGCGACCTGCCACCCTTGCCCCATGTTTTTGGATCGCGCGGATCAAACTTTTGTCCGCGCCGGGCCGGCGCATCCTGATCGACGCGGTAGGCTTCGCCGATGACGACGCCGCCACGCGGATTGGCTGGCGACTTGGCCGAACCGCCGAACAGGTTTTGTGACTCGCGAATGTCCATCCAGTCGGCGTGGCCAAAGATATCAGAGGAGGCACGCTCAACCGGCTTGACGCTTTGGGCGTGCAGCGATTTTCCCATCAGCACCCTGACGCCGGCCGTGGTCGCGAGAAAGCCGACAACCCCGGCATAGAAGATGGTCGTGTCCGCTGCGTTCAAAATGGCGGACCAGGCATGGGCTGGCCGGTTGCCGAGCAGTCGTGTCGCTTCCGGCCAGACAGTGAAAACCGTTGCGGCGGCCATGCCCAACACGCCGGCGATGGCAGTGAGGGGCAGCACCATACCGGATCGGCGCATCAGGAGAGCCGCCGCCATTGTGATGGCCGGTCCGAGCAGCGCGATCGATGGCCATGCCGCGTAACCAAGTCTGTAGATTACTGATGCCGGCGACAGACCAGTCCGATACCATTCGAGCAAGGCGTCGCCCCACAGCGTGTGGGCATAGCGCCAGGCGGGATACCAAATGACGAGTGGCAAGATGGCGAAGGCTGCCTTGAACAGCGTCTTGACGAGATCGTACGACAGCCGACCGAACATCTTGTCCCCCGGCGTCAGCGCTATGAGCGTTCAGATTTTCGGCCGCGATCCGGCTCCCGATCGGGCTGCTCGGTGGAATGAATGCGCCGCACGCTGCCGTTCTGCTCGGCGGCAAGTGCGGCGACTGCGTCGTGATCGGCCAGCCCTTCCCAGTGCTGCATGACTTTGCTCCAGCGCAGGCCGGCGCCGCGCAGGCGAGTGGCGAAGGGGGTCGGCAGCGGAGCAGGGAAGGTGATGGTCAACGGTTCGTGCGTTGCGTCCTTGCCGACCGTTTCCCGATCGAGCGCGGTTTTGCCGGTCTTGATCCATTCGGTGAGTTGCGCCTTGTCGCGCACGCCCTCGGCCAGCGACAGCAGCCCGCCATAGAGGGCGGCTTCCTCGAGATCGATCAATCCGGCCCGTTCGATGAGGGTCCCGGCCTCGACGAGGCGGCGGGTGCGCTGCTTGCGCTCGTCCGCCTTGAGCCTAGCTTCCTGTTCGGTGAGTTTGGCCCGCTGCTGCTCCAGGCGGCTCATGCGTTCGGCAAGCGAGGTGCGGGCCATGGCGAGAATCTCCGTTTTTTCCCCGTCCGCCAAGCCCGAAGGGATTGTGCCAGCCGGCGCGAGGCTCTTCAACCCCCTTTTGTATATGCCGGAGGCTGCAACCAAGGTTCCTCGGCGTTTTCCGCAGTAAGCATCCGCCAGAGTGCCAACCGTCTGTCGTCGATTAGCCGATTGATGGATTTTTGCAGACGCAATATGCATTCTTCGAATGCTTGCTTGCGCTGGCGCGCGAGTGATGTCATCCTGCGGCAATGGCTATCGCTTTCGCCCGTGCCCGATACATCTCCCGATCCGACGGCGGCAGCGCGGTGCGCTCGGCCGCCTACAACGGCCGCGAGGCGATCAAGGCGCAGCGCACCGGGGAGGTGTTTTACTTCAAGCACCGCGAGGCGCCGGAGCATCACGAGGTGCTGTTGCCGGAAGGGGCGCCGTCAGAGCTGGCCTCAAGCGATGCGCTGTGGAATGCGGCCGAGGCCATGGAAAAACGCAAGGACGCGCAGCTGGCGCGCGAGCTCGTGCTGGCGCTGCCGGCCAATCAAGAGCTTGATCATGACGACCGGGTCGAGCTGGCGCGGTCGTTTGCGCAAGAACATTTTGTCTCAAAGGGGCTGGCGGTGCAGCTGGACGTTCATGCGCCGCATGGGGCGGAGAGCGAGGGCGAGCGGGCCAATTACCATGCGCATTTGTTGATCACGACGCGGCGTCTTGGGGAGGAAGGGTTTGCGGCAAAAAAAGCGCGTGATCTCGATCCCGTCATCAAGCGGGGCGGGGGCCGGGCGATCGTGGCGGAAGGCGAGGCGTGGGGCGCGCTGTGGCGCGATCATCAGAACCGCTATTTTGCCGAACAGGGGCTGTCGATCCGGGTGGATGCGACGAGCGCGGTGCCACAGGAACACATCGGACCGATCCGCATGCGCACGCCGGGTGCGGAGGCCAATGTGCGGGCCGAGCATATCAGGCGGGCGAACGAAGAAGCGGCGCGCGATCCGGAGCATGTGCTGGCTGTTCTGACGCGCAACCAGGCGAGTTTTTCCGAGTACGATCTCGATCGGCATCTGAAAAAACACATTCTCGATGAGAGCGAACGAGCGGATGTGAAGGGCAAAGTACTCGGCCGTGACGATGTGCTGGCGCTGCATGACCGGGAGACAGGCGAGAGTGTGGGTCGCTGGACAACGCGGGCGGTGCGCGACCAGGAGGTTTTGGCACTTGCTGATGGACGGCGCGTGGCCGGAGGGTCCCATCGCGATGTTGGGGCAAGGGCGCGCGAGCGGCTCGTGTCCGTGCAGGAACTGCGGCCGGATCAGTTGGCCGCGTTCGATCATGCGACGGGGTCCGGCGGGCTAAAAATAGTCGAAGGCCGGGCCGGGACGGGAAAGAGTTTTGCGCTTGGCTCCATCCGCGAGGCAAATGAAGCGGCCGGCTATCGCGTGGTCGGCCTCGCGCCGACCAATGCGGTGGCGCAGACCATGAAGGAGGACGGGTTAGCCAGAAGCTCGACCGTTCATGCCGAACTGTTCCGGCTGAAGAACGGCCGCGCGCAGTGGGACCGGCGCACTTTGGTCGTGGTCGACGAGGCGGCGATGATGGACGCCAAGGTGACCGGCGAAGTGTTGCGCGAAGCGCGGCTGTCGGGCGCCAAGGTTGTGCTGGCCGGGGACGACCGGCAGCTCGGCTCGATCGAGCGCGGCGGGCTGTTCACCGAGCTGAAGAAAGAGCACGGCTCGTCCGAGATAACCCAGGTGACACGCCAGAAGGTCGACTGGCAGAGAGAGGCGGCACGCGATCTGTCGGACGGTCGCTTCGAAGACGCGCTCCGGGCCTTCGCCCGAAATAAGGCGGTGGTATGGACGTCGAAGCAGGATGAATTGCGAGAAAAACTGGTCGAGCGATGGGCCAAGGATTCTGCTTCCAATCCGTCTGCATCGCGGTTCGTGTTTGCCTATACCAACAAGGATGTCGATGCGCTGAACAAGGATCTGCGCGCGGTCCGTCGCGAGCATGGTGAGTTGGGTAAGGATTTTGTGTTTACGACCAAGCATGGCGAGGCCGCGTTCGCTGTCGGTGACCGGGTGCAGTTCACGGATACGCTGAAAGGCGCCGGCATCTACAATGGCAACGCCGGGACCATCACCGGCATCGACCGGAATTTTGGCCGCATCAGTGTCTCGCTTGATGCGGCGGCAGGCCGGAAAGGGCGAAAGGTCGAGTGGTCTGCGTCGGAGTTTTCTGGATTCCGGCACGGCTATGCCGGCACCATCTACAAGGGCCAGGGCAAGACGCTCGATCATACCTATCTCATGCACACGCATCACTGGCGTGCCGCCTCGAGCTATGTGGCGCTGACGCGGCAGCGTGAGAGCGCGACGATCTTCGTGGCGACGCAGACGGCGCGCGATTTGCGGCAGCTCGCCCGCCAGATCGGCCGCAACGAGATCAAGGCGGCGTCAGTGGCTTATGCAACGCGCGATGAACTCAGCGCGGAACAACGGGCGAAGTTAGACGAGGGACGGGCGGCGGAGAACGCTCGGCCAGCGTTGCATGTTGGGCAAGCTCAGAATGGCCGGGAAAAGGAGGAGCAGCCGATGGCTTCAGTTGTCGAGGAGGCACGCGCGGGCATGCGTCAGGTAGATCCGCGCACACCGGAAATGCAGCCCGGCGCCATTGCCAACGACGCGGAGAGCCAGCGTCGGCTTGAGCATCGAGGCGCGACGCCTGAGCCCGTCGTGGCGCCGAAGTCAAAAAAGGCAGGAGACAGCGATCGTCGTGGGCCAGCCGATGATCGGGCCGTGGCAGGCAAGACCGAAACTCGGCAGTCTGTTCCAGATGCCAGAAATGAAGAGGGGTCGCCCAGCACCACAGCCGACCGGCCAGCGGACGTGAGGGTGCTGATAGTTGCATTCCAGGATGTGAATGCTGATGGCGTGCGCCGCGACAGCTTTGGGCGATCGATCGACGAACGGAGCATCGCCGTCGCTGTCAGTCGCGATGCAGATGTACAGCGCGAGCGCGACGCTCGCTCAATCTATCTGGAGACCGCCTATCGTGATCCGAAAGCGGCAACCCAGCGTCTCGATGACATCATCGCGCGAGACGGGCCGACAAGTGCTGCGCGACGTCTATCGGCGGATACCAGCTTGGTCGGCGAGCTGCGGGGCAGGGAAGGGTTCTTCGCCGGCGCCAGGGCGAGGGAAGAGCGGACCGAGGCTCAACAGGCCGCCGCCGCGATTGGCCCGAACATTGTCCGGACCGCCGAGTACGAGAACCGGGCAGCACAGGCCTATCGCAGTGATGTGGAAAAGCGGATGAGGGCTGATGCGGTGGAGGTAAGGGATGTTTCGGATCGGGCGAAAGCCGCGCTCGGAAAAATTGCAATGGCCAAGGATGATCGCGAGCGGGCCGAAACCTTCAAGATGGTGTCAGCCGATCAGGTGGTCAGTCGGGAGATCGCCACCTTCAGGAAATCGATTGAAGCCCGTTTCGGTGAAGACGGCGCACGCGAAATCGCTCGTGCGACAGCCTCGGGCAAATCGTTTGAACATCCATCCGTGCCGAAATCCGATCAGGTCAGGTTGGGCGAGGCCGCGGCTCTCTATTCCGCAGCCCGATCTGGTGAAGTCGCGTCCAGACAAGAGGCCGAAACTGAACGTCTTGCAGCGCGAGAGTCTCAGTCGACACGGCTGAAGCAGTAGGGAAGCGCCGGGGAAGGCCGGCTGTCGTTATCCCGTCGGCGTCGCAGGCCGCGGCGAATGACTACTCTTTAAGCAAGGTGGTCGTTCATTGTCACAAGTGGCCCGGTACAGTTCAGAGCTGCAGATCCGCAATCGGCGAGTTGCCAAAGATGCTCTTGTACTCTCGGCTGAACTGCGAGGGCTGAGGTCGCGCGATGCACCTTCAGGAGCCGGGCGACCTCGGCCGGCTTGATATCGTCGTTGATGAGCTGTCGCGCATGCGCGACCTGGTCGGGGGAGGGCAGGGGAGGGACCGAACCGCATCCCGCGCGCCCTGGCCGCGATCCGGCGCGGAGCCATCAAATAGCTCAAACTTCGCTAAAGTCGTAGCGAAACCCGCGAACCTCCCAAAGCTCTGACAGGGTCGGGGTTTCTTTCAAAAAACGAAGAACCTTCCGAGCCGCGATCAAATTGTAGGGGAACATTCCAATAGATGAGTGCCCACAATTCAGCCGCACGACCTCAGGTGGAAGATTGCACTTCGCCAGCAACTCAATGAGACGCTCAGAGCCTCCTGGGCGGGCAACCGTATCGTCCTTACCGAGCAAGAACATCAAATCCAGACGAGGACGTGTAAGGCCGAAAAGATGCTTCTCTAGATCGATGAGACCCCAAGCGGTTCTTAGTCCTTCCAGTGACATGGACGGTTCAATACGACCACGTAAGGCCGTCATGGTCTCCGCAGTCCAGACGAGATCAGCAGGGCTTCCCGGCGATACCATGAGAACCGCCTTATCAACCTTCTGCTCTTGGGCAGCAACGAGACCCGCAACAGTGCCACCCAAACACATCCCTACAACCGAGATTTTCTGATACCCCTGACTATAAAGCCAACGAACAATCTTACGGCCATCTAGGACAGCCTGTCTCATCGACTGGACAGTGCGCCCTAAATTCGCGTTGAAAAGCTTTTCCTCAGAATAGTCATTCGAAGCCCGCCCAAAATGATACGGAAGTGTAGCTTCAATAACCGTTATGCCCTTTCCAGCGAAGTATTTGGAAAATGCCGGATACCGGCTCCGAGCATACCAATGATGAAACACAACAAGCGCATGTTGTTTCAATCCACTGTCGGTAACAACGCATTCAAACGTGTTGTTCGCCTCGTCTTCAGTTGAAATATCAGATTGGAAGGTAACACTATCCGCTTCTTCCCTTAACGGAGCAGTCGGCAATATAGGCGCGAAAAACACCTCGCCTTTGGAAATTTCATTGAAGACCAATTCGTCAGAACCATCATGAAAAAATGGAATCAGCTTATCATGAATACGCCTCTGACGTTCTAATGATCTCAGGATGTGCTTACGATCATAACGGCGCGCTAGATAACGGAACATTTTCTCTCCTTTTTCTTTGCAGGTTGGAAACCTTTCATCATGAAACCAAAGCTGAAACCCCGCCGTACTTCATTCACCAGACAAAGGGGCGGCTGGACATCCCTCCACACTATTTACCGCCCGATAAAGGGTTGCTCGATGCACGTCGGAATGGGGCTGCCAGGTGCTCCTATGTCTATCCGGCGACTGGCAGGGTACCCCCTCGTGCTATCCGCCAATTTACAAGTTGATTGCGGCGATGGAAGCCCCGGGTTTTAACTGGCCATCTGTCCGCAAGCCAACTCAAGCGCCGCGAAATTTGAGAAGTATGAGGATTGTCCGTCTGGCTGGCAAGCGGTTGGCGCCAACTCCGACCGGCCCGGACTGGGTCAAGAACGGAGCATCTGGCGCATCTCATCCGATAGGCTCACGTTGCCCGTCGTTGTGAAAGACAGCGGCCTCGGCGGGTATCATGGAGACGGATCTCGACAGGTCCAAATCGAAATCGACGGTAAGGTGGTTGCAGCAACAATCCAAACCGCGGGGAACGATCGAGGGCAATCCCTTGGGAATGGCCCCACCTACTACGCCATCCCTCGACCGGTGCGCGGAAATCCCTGGTTCATCGAGTATGATGACGCGAACGGCGTGCGCCAGAAAAGCTGGTTCAATCTCAACATGCCACGAGCCAGGCGATCACGCAGGACGAGGTACTATGGGGTCGTAATTCAGGGAGGTTTGTAATGTTCAAGGCGCTTCTCCTGTCCACTGTGATTTTGAACACAGGCGCAGTGTTGACGGCGGCTGGTCAGAGCGACAAGCCGCGATCAAGCGTGGACAATCCTATGTGGCCCGCTTCACTGAAATGGGACTGCAGGACGGCTGCCAAAATCGTGTGTGAGCGTGATGGCGGTTGCTCAGTGGCTGAGGAGCACACTGGTTTTGTGCTGAACTACGGCAGCAACGAAGCTGAGTTCCCGGCCAGCAATGTCAGGATCAAACGCCACTATCAACAGACCGTGCAGGCAAGTCCTTTGCAGCAGGAAGCTAAAGTCGAACTGGCCGACAATCGCGTCTTTGGCTGACGGCCGTGGATGCCAGCCGCACTTATTCGAAAGCGTGGGTCGGCGCACTGAGTGAGTTGAAGGGCGGCGCGGTACTCATGGAATCTGAGGGCGTCTATTGCATGCCGCACAAGTGAGTGCGCCGAGAGAGCAGGCGAGCGAAGCCGATGGTCTGACCTGGGACGCCGACCCCCGGGCGTTCCAGAAAAAGTGGGTCATCCCGTCCGGTTTCATTAGACGATGAGACGATCTTAAGTAAAAATGATCTTCTGAAACGGAACGTCGAGTAGGAGTTACTGATGTAGAACTGATCTGCTTGCCTCTCGACAACCAGAAGACTTGCAGCGAGTGTCAGGCATACGTGGGATACTTAGAAATGTCAACTTCGTCTGATGAAAGTCGCGTAATCTATCTTATGGAACTTCGATTTCGTTAAACTGAAGCACTACACAAATCTGAACGACGTGCCGTGATGTGGTGCGTGATGGCCCGCGGCCGGGCGCAATCCCGAAGCTGTACGCGAAAATCTCGTGGCGCCAACGATGCTGTCTATGGAATCGCGTCAAATCACCAGTACATACATCGGCTATTTGGGGTTCGCCTCAAGCTTTTCATCCCCAGAAGAATTGCCTCCCAGGTGCGGCTCGATAACCGAAGCTTGGCGATCCTATTCCACATCCGAGATACCTCCTCAGAACATGATCGATAATAGTGTTGCAGACGCGCCACCGCAATTGCTTGCCGCGATCACCTCCGAGAGCGCATCCGAGGATGCTCATTCCGACGACGTACATCGATAGGGCGTAGCGAGGATCGACCCGCCTCCGCCAATCGGACCGAGCGTACACCCGATCAGTGATCCTGAAACCGATCGCGGGCAGGAACTGCTGGAGAGAGCCATCCGATTCGTCACTAACCCCAGACCGATGCTGGCAGCGCGTCGAGCGGTATCCTCAGATAACGCCGGCCATTTTCCTCGACCTGAGGCAGTTCCCCTCCGCGGATATTGACCTGCAGGGCATGCAATATGAGTTTTGGCATTGGCAATGTCCTGTCTCGGGCCTCCCGAAGCCTGATGAACGTACTCCGAGAATGACCGGCGACATGCGGGTTTTTCTCTTTCTGCTCCGCTACCGAACTCTCCCACAGAGCCTGGCGCCCTCCCGGCCTGTAGTCATGCCCGGTGAAGAGGCGCGTCGGATCGGGTAGGCTCAAAATGTCCTGGATCGACTTCCATAGGTCAGCTGCGCTGCCACCTGGAAAATCTGCACGGGCGGAGCCGCTATCGGGCATGAAAAGTGTGTCGTGAATGAACGCTGCATCGCCGATGATATAGCTTATCGACGCCAAGGTGTGTCCTGGCGAGTGCATGACGCGCGCTTCCAGCTCGCCGATGTTGAAGGTCTCGCCGTCGCAAAACAGCCGATCCCATTGTGAGCCGTCACACGGGAAATCCGAGAAGTTATAGATCCGTTGCCAGATCCGCTGCACTTGCTTCACGTGCTCGCCGATAGCTGTCGGCACGCCGGTTTTCGCCTTGAGATAGCGCGCGGCCGAAAAGTGATCGGCATGCGGATGGGTGTCCAGGATCCACTCGAGCTTCAAATTGTGGCTGTTGATGTAGTCGAGGATCGCGTCCGCATTTGTCGTTGCTGTCGAGCCAGACTTTTCGTCGAAATCGAGTACGGGGTCGATGATGGCGCATCTTCGTGAACTCGGGCATGCAACGACATATTGGATGCTGCCCGTCCGTGCATCATAGAACCCGGCGACTTCAGGCTGCTGCATGGGCAATGCCCTCGACTGCGGCTCGCGGGAAGAAGATCGCCCGGCCAGGATCGAGGTCGTAGTCACGCTCGAAGTCCGTTGCGTCCGACGCAATCTGCGCCACGGCATCGAGTATGAACTGCACCTTCTCGTCCGGCAGCAGAACGCTGAAATTCAGCCGGGTGAATCCCGGCTTTTTCATTTCGTCGCCGGAGAGAATGGCTTGCCTGATTTCCTCGGACCGTTCGTCGTCGATCGACAGCAGTCTGTGGACATACGGGCCGGCGCAGGCGCAGCCACCGCGCGCCTGGATCCCGAACCGGTCGCTTAGCATGCGCGTGATCAGCTGCTGGTGGACGTAGCCGTCCTTTCCGTTTTTGACCCGGAAAGAAAAGATCGGAAGCCGCTCAGGATCCGATAGACCGAGGAGCTCCAGCCGCGGCAGGGCTTTCCATGCGCGAAAGGCACGACGCGCCAGCTCGCGATTGCGCGCTGTCATCGCGTCGAGTCCGATCGCATCTTTGACGATGAAGGCCAGCGCGGCTCGTATGTCGCCGATCACGTTCGGCGTGCCGGCTTCCTCGCGGGATTCCAGGCTGTCGCTGTAATCGTGTGTCTTCGGGGAGACAAACTTCACCGTCCCGCCACCTGGCCACGACGGCGTTTTCGTCGAAGGTCCGTCGCGTCGAACGATCAAAATGCCGGAGGCGCCGGGACCCCCGAGGAACTTGTGAGGCGAAACAACTATCGCGTCGATCTGGGCATCAGGGGCGGGCGACATGGAAATCGGCAGGTAAGGACCTGCGCCCGCATAGTCCCAGATCATCTTTGCGCCGGCGGCCTTCACGATCACGGTGATGGCCGCGACATCGCTGGTGATGCCCGTGACGTTCGAGGCCGCGGACATCGAGCATATCGTCAGATCTGACGCCCCCCCGCCAACCGCGTCCTTGAGCTGAGACAGGTCCGGCCCGCCAGACGGATGCTCAGCGATTTCCACGATTTCTGCCCCGCTCTCGCGCCAGGGCAGAATGTTGGAGTGATGCTCATAGGGACCGATAATGATCCGAGCGCGCTTGCCCGCTGCCACGGCTTCAGCGACGCCGAATAGCTTGACGAGGCGGTTGATCCCCGACGTAGCGCCGGAGCCGGTGAAGATCACAGCATGCCGTTCGGTGGCCCCGCAGAATTGACCGATCAGGGCGCGCGCTTCCCGACGCATGCGGGTCATGAAGCCTCCGCAATACGAGGCTTCCGTGTGGCTGTTGGCATAGTACGGCAGGACCTCCTCAAGCACAAAGCGCTCGATCTGACGGAGTGCGCGGCCTGACGCGACATAGTCGGCGTACACCAAGTCCTTTTGCCCGTAGGGACCCACGATTTTCGCCGTCGATCCCACAAGCCCATCCCGGAGGTCGGCGGTCACGTCAGCCTTTTTCTTCAGCGCCTGGCGGAACTTTGACAGAGGGGTCTCGGTCTGCCTCGTCGTTGGGCGAGCTGCTTGCACGGTCATTCTCCCCGGCTCGGATATTGACTCCGATTGTAGCCTGCTCCACGGTCGAAAAAATTCCCCTATTTTCTGCAATTTCTTGCAAAGAGCGTGTCAGATGATCGAAGATCGGGCGAAAATCGATGCATTTGATATGAAGATTTTGACGGCCATGCAGATCGATGCAAGCCTTTCGCAGCGAGATTTGGCGGAGAGGGTCGGCCTGTCTCAGAACGCGTGCTGGCGGCGGATCCAGCGCCTGCAGTCGCTAGGTCTTATCCGGGGGTCGCACAGCAATATCGATCTGCGAGCGCTGGGACTCGACCTGACGGTTTTCGTAATGGTCCGCACTCGCCACCATTCCAAGGAGTGGAGCGAGGCGTTCCGTGCCCATGTCGAACGGTTGCCGGAGGTGATCGATTTCTATCGGATCGGAGGGGACTGGGACTATCTGATCAAGGTTGTGACACAAGGCATGTCCGGCTACGATGCGTTCTACCAGAAACTGATCACGAACTTCGACCTGGCTACGGTGACAGGCTTCTTCTCCATGGAAGCGATCATCAACAATCGTCCAGTGGATCTGACCAATCTGCGATAATCCGGCGCGCAATTGGACGCGCCGCTGGCCGTCGAGCAAGCCTTCGGCCGCAGGCCCCGCCAAGGTGTCTATTACAAGCCCACAGATCTGGCTGCGAGCTGGCCCCGCACGTCGGCTGTTTGCAGGCTCTCAACAGAGCCTTGAGTTCCTCCGCCTTGATGCGCGGGTTCCGACGACGCTTCGCTCAGGTCCGTACCCTAAGGGCTTGCTCCAGCCTGTCGGCAATCTGGGTGACGATATAGGCAATCACCATGTAGATCACGACGGCAATCACGAAGGCTTCGAGGTAGTAGTAGTTCAGCGCGGCGGTCAGCTGGGACTGGGCGAAGATATCGACAACCTCGATGGCGAATCCGAGAGAAAGCGCCTTCATGATGACCATCATCGAGGTTGTCAGGTCGGGAATTGCCGTGAGAACCACCTGGGGAAACAGAATCCGTCGGAACAATTGGCCGTTCGTATAGCCAAGCGAATGGGCGGCGTCTGACTGACCGGTGTCGAAGGCGTTCAAGGCTCCCTTGATAATCTCGGATTGGAACGCAGCGATACAGCCTGTCACCGCAATAATAAGGATAACCGAGTTGGGTGTTTCGTGGCCGTTAAAGTTGATCCCGAGCAACGAGAGCAGGAACTGGAATGCCGGGGGCAGACCGAAATAGGCGAGGAAAATCACGATGACCATCGGAACGCCCTTGAAGACGATCTTGTAAGCCATGATGAGCTCTCGCAGCACCGGGACTCGTCTATATTCGACGAGTGCAAAAATGCTGCCGACGATCGTCGACAGGACGAAAATCGTGAACGCCATGGCAAGCGTTACGGGTACGGCGCCCAGAATTTCCTGGGTGTCCTGGAGCAAAATTTCGGTATCGAACATGGTTTAATACCCTTTAGGTCAGACGCTGGCGATGGCCGCGTTCTTGATCTGAGCTGTTGTCGTGGCCTCAGGCGCCTGCATCGGCGAGCGAAGCTCGAACAAGTGCACGATGAACCAGGCAATCAGGCACATCAGCGCATAGATGACGGCCAGGACGAGGTATGTTTCGAACTGGTACTGGTTATAGTCGCGCTCCATGATCAAATGCGCGGTCGCCATCACGTCGGCCGCCCCAATGTACATGACCAGCGCAACGTTATGGATCAGGTAGATGATGGAATTTCCATAGCCGGGCAATGCGAAGTGCACCGCTTGCGGGCCCACGATGCGGGTGATCTTCTGGCGAAAGGTATATCCGAGACTGTCGGCTGCATCATGCTGGCCGCGATCGACGGCCAGGTATGCGGGCCGCAGGACTTCCGACAGATAGCCGCCATGGTAAAAGCTCAGTCCGACCATCGCAGCGATCGTCGGCGAGAAGAAATCTGCGGAGCCGAACAGCGCCACCAATAGGGGGAGCCCGTAGAACGCGACGAACAACTGGAGGACGACGGGAACGCTGCGGGCATAGGACACGTAGAGGTCGGTGAGGTGGCTGACCACTGGTATCCTGCGAATCCGCAATGTTGTCGCAACGAGCGCCAAGCAAAAGCCGACCAACATGGCGGTAAACGTGATAGCGAGCGTCAGCGGCAATGCCGAGAGCAACTCGGGAATCATAGCAGAAACATCCACTTTGAAACGCTCCTTCTTGCAATTCAGCCTTGCCGCTGACGATATCTACTCAGATCAAATCATTTCATATACTTGACGATGCCTTCGCCAAACCACTTCTGCGATAGCTTTTCGATCGTGCCGTCGTCTTTTAACTCCTTGAGAACTTTGTTCACGTCATCGACCAGAACCTTGTTTTCATCTGACCTGTGAATAAGCATATAGGTGTTGTTGCTGAAGACCGGTTCGGACGCCACGATGTCGAGCTTCTTTTCATCGATGACGGTCTGCTCACCAAGATTTGAAGGCAGGACCAGCGCGTCGAACTTGCCGTTCTGAACCTCATCCAAACGGTTTGGATACGGGATTCCGGCGCTCGACGCCGTCACGTCAAGCTTGTATTGCGGATTTTCTTTTTGCCAGTTCATGATGAACTTATAGGTTCCGCCGCCAGCCGTGGTCGGAACGATCCTCTTGCCGACCAGATCTTTCATTTCCTTGATGCCGCTGCCCTTTTTGCTGTAGATCTTCATCAGGCTGGCGCCCATGGGGTTTTCCGGAATGAAGAACTGCTTGGCGCGCTCGGGTGACTTGTAGTAACCACCGACCGCGATGTCGTATTTGCCTGTGGCCAGGCCGGTTTCCTGCGCGATGTCGGAGACACCTTCCATTTCGAACTTGTATTGCGGCAGCTTTGCGTTGATCGCCCTCAGTAGATCGGGTTCATAGCCTTGCGGCTCGACGCCGAGCGCGCCCCAAGCCAATGGCTTGGATTCGGCAGAGGTCGCGATCTTGATTGTCCGAACGGTCTGACCATAACTGATCCCTGCTGTCGCAAGGGCAATTGCGATGCCGCCGGCGACGGCCAGGGCATAACGACGCGAAAAACTGGATTTGATTGCAGACATTTCTTGGGTTCCCTTCTTGTTGGATTATTGAAAAGCGAGTTCAGACTGCAGGAATTGAGCAAGTCGTGGGCTGGAAGGCGCATCGAAGATCTCAGCCGGACTGCCATCGGCGGCAACTACGCCACGATCCATGAAGACGATCCGGTTTGAGATGTTCCTTGCGAATTGCATCTCGTGGGTCACAAGCAGCGAAGTAATCCCGGACGACGTGACGTCTTTGATCACTTTAAGAACCTCACCGACCAGTTCTGGATCAAGCGATGATGTCGGTTCGTCGAAGAGCATCACATCCGGCCGAACCGCCAGCGCACGTGCGATGCCTGTACGCTGGAGTTGGCCACCTGAGAGCTGGGACGGATAGCTGTCCCGCTTCGCTGAGAGGCCGACCCTTTCGAGCTCTCGCAGCGCGATTTCACGCGCCTCGTCCGTGGACTTGCGCTGCACGACGACCAGCGGATCCATGACGTTCTGGAGGACGGTCATGTTCTTGAAGACGTTGAATTGCTGAAAGACCATCGCTGTCCGGAGCCGGATCGCCTGGATGGCTGCCTTGTCGGCGCGCTGGTAATCCATCCGAATCTGATCGAATGCGATGGTTCCAGATGCCGGCTTAACCAGGTAGTTGATGCACTTCAGCAGGGTGGTCTTGCCGGTGCCGCTTGGGCCGATGATTGACACGACGTCACCTCGCTTTACCGAGAGATTGACGCCGTTCAGGACCTGCGTGCTTCCGTAGGACAGCTTTATATCTTTGAGTTCAAGCATTCTGGTTGGTGCCCTTCACAGTGTGGGACGGAGTGCCTTGACCGCATGCGACATCATCACCCGCTCTCCGCATGGCCGAGAACGTGCATCAGCCGGTTCGCCCAGCCGAAGATCGATATGGCGTGGATCAAGTCGATGATCTCGCGGTCATCCATGCCAACTGATCGCAGCGCGGCGATATCGTCTGCCGTCGCTTCCGACGGCGCCGCCGACAGGCGGCGGGCAAAGCTGTAGATTGCCGCATCGCGGGGCCCGAGCGCTTCAGGTTTGTCGACATAAAGTGCGGTGACCACTTGGTCGCTCTTGGTCAGCTCTGCATGCCTGCGGGCGTGGACAACGGCACAGAATTTGCAGCCATTGACGATCGAGGCGCCCAAGGCGCCAAGCTCGCGATCGGGACGGGCGAGCCCGCCTTCGACATACATGATCGCGTTGAACAGGACGGTGCGGGCAAGATAGCTCTCTGGGTCGTGGGCAAGGGTGCGCACATATTCCGAAACCTTCTTGGCCGATGGCGTGACCTTCATCGCTTCAAGCTGTTCCGGCGTGGCCTCGGACAGCTCGACCGGCGCGATGTACGGACGCCAATTCAATGGCTTCAGACGAACCGACGAAATCATGACGACCTCATCAATCGCAAGCCGGTCGCCACCCGCGTCTGGAAGTTGACGAAGGCAATCAGTTCGGAGAGCGCGACGATCTGAGGATTGTTCAATCCAGCCTTCTCCAGGAGAGCGATATGGCTCGCTTCCGCCTTTTTCGGCGTCAGGGTGATCAGGTCAACATGACGGACGATGGTCGCCAGGGGTTCAATCAAATCCGTTTCGCCCTGGGCCAAAGCCAGAAGCTGCTCGGTCGGACCTAGCTGAGCCAGCTGCACATCATATTCGGCCACCAGGACCGGATCGGCGTTCAGGGCGGCCATTCGACGGGCAAGAGCAACACGCAAATTCGGCGCCAGCCCCTGATCGGTTGCCGGCTGCAGCACCGAGAGGCGACATTCTTCTGCCCCTCGCACGAATTCGGGCCGAAACCGCCTTGCGGCGAAAAGGGTATCATCCGGTGAAAGGCCGGCAGCCTTGTCCATCGCGTCGATCACCACGCGGCCTCCTTCTGCAGCAAGGGAGTTGAATCGACCCATTCGTCGCCCAGAAGTTCGGGCGTGTCGTAAGCGATCAGATTGGCGAAGTGGGTTTCGACATCCTCGGCAAACAGCGATGCGGCAATGCCGCGGACGAGACGGTCGGCCCCGGCGCTGACGGCCGGGATGTCGCCGGAGACCTTGCCATGGGTCAGCATCGCGGCGTCGTTGAAGCAGTGGATATGCGCCAGCATCGGGCAGGAGCCGGAGACGCGTTCGCGAAACTCGAAGGCCGGACCAAGATCCGGCGCGTCCGACATGCCTGCACGAGCCGGCCCCATATCCGGCCTATATCGGCCATCCGACCAGGTGCGGATATGTGGGGCGATCGCCGCAAATTCCGGGCGGCCGCTGAAGTCATTTGAAAAGCCGGTTGCCGCGATCAGGAAGTCGTAGCGCATCGGCCCCTGCGTGGTTTCCACCAGCAGGGTCCCTGCCTCCTCCTTCACCGCAACTATGCCGCAGTCGAGAAGGAACCGAGCATTGGGGTGGCGAGACACGCGGAGTGTCGATGAACGCGGCGGCGGTGTCTGGGTCGAGGCGGTATAATCGAAGAATTTCCACTTCCAGGCGTCGGGCAAGTGATGCATGCCGAGTACAACACCCGGGCTGCCAATGCCGGTCAGCTTGTTGATGCGCGGCATTTCCTTGCGCCGGATCAACATGTCAACAGAGCCGGCTCCCGCCTCGAGTGCCGTTGCGGCATTGTCCATGGACGAGGCACCAGCGCCGATCACCGCCACGCGCTTGCCTTTCAGCGCGTCGAAATCGATGTCGTCGGCAGAATGGGCCCAATAGGCGCGATCGATGCCGCTGAGGAAATCGGGCACGGCAAAACCGCCCAACCCGGACCGACCAGTGGCCAGAACGAGACGACGGGTGAGAACCCGGCCGGTTTCCGCGCCTTCGATATCGATCGCAATCAGATCTCCAACGGCTGCCAGTCCGGTCATGCGCACGCTGTTGCGCACCGGCAGGCCAAGAACCTTGCGGTACCAGACCAGGTAGTCCATCCACTGGCCCTTGGGGATTTTGTCCAGCGACCGCCAGGCCTCAACGCCCCATTGCGCCGTGAACCAGGCGCGGAACGTCAATTGCGGCAGGCCAAGCGATGGACCGTGCAGGGTTTTCGGCGACCGGAGCGTTTGCATGCGGGCAAACGTTACCCATGGTCCTTCGAGCCCGGCCGGAGCCGCATCATAGGCCACGACATTGGTTATCCCGGTCAGCACCAGCTTTGCCGTGGCAGCAAGTCCGCACATGCCGGCGCCGATCACCACGACATCACGGACCGGCACGCCATCGTGCGAACGCGCGGGAACCCATGGCTTGGCGGGCAGTTCGAGAAAGTCGAGATCCTGCGCGAACTGCGCTTCGAGCGCAGCAAGACCTGTCGGCGTTGGCGCGGCGGGGGTATGCTTCATATTCCCGTTCCGTGATTTGTGCCGGATGCAGGATCGCTCACCAATTGGCCAGCGAGGGTCGGATCTAGTTTCTTGGAGCCGACGATCGACCGTTCAGCCACCGCCTCGACCGCATCCATCAACGCCTGCGCGACTGGACGAAGGGGGCGTTTCTCGGCAGCCACAACGCCCCAATAGAAAAGAACGGTCACGTCGATCGGGCGAATGACGACCCCAGGCAGGGCCACGCCATAGGCGGTGAGGGGATCGATGACTGCCGCAGCGCCAGTCTGGCGCACGATCTGCAACGCGCCGTACGCGGTATTGGTCCGGATCACTGGCCCGGTATCGATGCCCCTGGCCGCCAATGCCTTGGAGACATGCAACTGGAAACGTAGGGGGTTGAGCAGTGTGGCGACGCGGCGACCGGCAAAGGCGGAAAGCGGTATCACGTCAAGTTCAGCCAGCGGATCGTCCTCCCGCACGGCCGCAACATCAGGCGCCGAATAGAGCCGCAGGACATCCAGACCGGGCGTATCGAGCGGCAGGCTCGAAAACCCGATCTCGGCACGTCCGCTGCGCACCTCCTGGGCGACGATCGAGGGGAGAAACTGCCCGAGATGCGTCTCGTCTGGAAGCTCGACACCTTTGAGCTCGGCCATGGCCGTCGGGATCAAGCCAGTACCGATCGCAGAGGTCGCAACGATTTGCAGAATCCGACCTTTGCCGGCGGCAATCATCTTGGCCCGCGCCGCTAGCTCGGTGAAGGACATCAGCAAGCGCCGCGCCTCCTCCTCGAAGGCCACACCCTCCTCGGACAACTGCACCCGCCGACCAAGACGGTGCAGCAATTCGAAGCCGAGCTCTGCCTCGAGATCCTGAATGGTGCGTGTCACTGCAGGTTGGGAACGACCGAGCATGTCAGCCGCCTTGGTAATGCTGCCGCTGGCAGCAACCGCAAGGAAGCTCTGAAGGTCGCGGGTTTCCATGTTCTCTCTACATGCGCAATCCGTATGATTGACATCGTCTCATTCATTTTTGATATATGTCAAGCGGAAACGAATATTCGCTGAGACATGTTGCAATCGCGGGCTCAGGCCGGAATCCCATCGCCAGAAGCCGACGATGGCAGATGCGGCTCCGATTTGTGGAACCTCCTAGTGAGAAATGGAGGCTGCAATGCCCGCAACAGGAGGGAACTTATGCGCGTAAGCATTCTTGGCGCCGGAGCGATTGCTTACGGCCTTGCCGCCTATCTGGCCGAAGCGGGACATGACCCTATGCTTTGGTCGCCTTCCGGAGAACGCACCAAGGCGCTGGCCGCCGGTGGATTGCTGAAGGCTACCGGAGCTATCAAGGCAACGACTAAGGTGCGCATCGCCAAGGATTGCGAAGACGCCATTGCCGATGCCGACGTCGTCATAATCGCGTTGCCGGCTTACGGGCACAAGATGGTGATGGACGCTGCCACTCCTTATCTAAGGGACGGAACGCCGGTTATCATCAGCTCGCACAGTTCCTTTGGGGCACTGTATCTCTCCAAGCGGCTTGCGGACCGGAAGGTTAGCCTGCCGATCGTCGTCTGGGGTACCACGCTCGTGACCGGGCAACAGCGCGGGCCAGCCGAAATCGATGTTGCAACCGTTCGCCAGAAACTGGATGTCGCGACGCTGCCTTTCAGTGCTCAGGACCAAGGGTTCGAGCTTTGCACGAGCTTGTTCGGCGATCGTTTCGTCAAGCGCGACGGCATGCTTGCGATCGCGCTCAGCAACCTCAATCCGCAGAACCATCTCGGGATCGCTCTTCTTAATCTCACACGCATGGAGAAGGGAGAACAGTGGAGCCAGGCCGGAAACGTCACCCCGGCTGTCGGCCGCTTTATCGAGGCTCTGGACGCGGAACGATTGGCGATCGCCGCCCGTTTTGGAATTGCCGTGCGCACAGTTGAAGAGCATTTTTCATTGTCGTTTCACGTCCCCATGGCCACCGTTTCGGAAATGAACCAGGAGATGGATCGCCAAGGCCGCGGCGGCTTCGGCCCGTCAACCATCGAAAGCCGCTATATTCTCGAGGACGTTCCGTTCGGGCTGCTGCCGACCGTTTTGTTGGGGAAGATCAGCGGAAATTCAGCGATTCTCCATGAATCTGGAATTGCCATATTCTCGGCGGCTTACGGTCGCGATCTTAAGGGAGATAATGATATTCTTCCCGCGCTGGGCTTCGAGGGAATGGCAAAAGCGGACCTCGAAAACCTTTGCCGTAAGGGATTTTAACAAGTTTCCACAGTGGACTGGGACATAGGCCAAGTGCCCGAAAAACCACCGGGGCTAGTTGCCGGCGAGCACGACATGCAGGTTCCTCGGCGAGCGCCGGGAGATGTCTCCAGGAACTCAGCACGTGATCAAATGGTCCCGCCCGGCGGTGTGAGTGGGTCTGTAGCAGGGTCCGTCATCGAAACCCAGTGCGGCATGGTTCCATCAGTTGCCAGATGCCTGAACATTGCATCAACTGCGCAGGCGCTTCGCGCCTCCATCAAGATACCGGCCATGCAGACGCCGACAGTCCGGAACAACGAGTGTCGTAGCCCGTTCAGGATAAGTGGTTCGTCCACAATCAGCTACGCGAGATAGACATGTTCCAATTTCTAACGTTGGCAGGGACCATCTTGGGTCTGACGATGTCGCCGGCGCAGGCCGCCAGTGATGCGGATCAGGCTGTCGAACAATTTCACCGTACCTGTCTGGCCGAGGGTCCCAATTTCGAGCGCATGATAGAGACCGCGCACGAACGCAGGTGGACACTTATTGCCGAAGCAGGCTTCGCCGAACTCGCGCCAATCGCTAATCCAACCTCAGTGGAGGCATGGCTGGTGGCCGAAGCGGAGGAAGGATTGCCAGCAGGAACCATCATCGGCACCACCAAGGCAACGATGAGCGGCAAACCGGTGCAGACGTGTACGCTGGCATTTCCCGATATCGATCAAGAGGCATTTCGGAAGAGTTTCTTCACCCGTACGGATGCCGAGAAGATTGCCGAAGATCGCGATACGGAGGAGTTCTCGCGTCTCTACATCCTCGTTGCCGGCGGACGTAAGCAATTTGTCCGGCTGGTGGTCCTGCCTTCAACGCCACCAGGAAACCCGCGCGTCGTTGCCAGTTCGATCATGGCCGACTGACATGTCATTCCTCCCGCCCCCGTGCTCCTCTGGAGGGCGAACACTGCGAAATGTCGCGAGCAGCAGAAGGTCGTAGATAATTTTCAGCCCACCGGCGATGATCAGGGGCCAGCCGAAGCTGGAGACGGCAAGGAGAGCCCCTGCGAGGACTGGACTGGCGGCCGCCGCGAGGCTGCGGGGGACGGCGGTGATGCTCGCCGCGGCAGCCCGCTCTTCGGGCGTCACCACGGCCATGACGTACGATGTGCGGGTCGGCACGTCCATCTGCGACAGCGCGCTTCTAATCAGCAGAAGAGCGATAGCCGGAGCGACGCTCGGCATGAACGGGATGAGCACCAGACAGAGGCTCGACGGAAGGTGCGTAAACACCATCGTGTTTATGAGTCCGATCTGCTGGGAAATTCGCACAGCGACCAAATAGGACGCAGCCGAAAGGACACCCGTCCAGAAGAAGATTGCGCCGGTCGCGGCGAGCGACAGGCCGAACCGTTGAAAGAGCCAGAGGGCCAACAACGATTGGACGACGAAGCCGCCTGCGAAAGCGTCGAGGCTGAAGAGCGCTGCGAGTGACAGAACGATGGAGCGAGACCTGCGCAATGGCTGTGCCGACACTTTGCCTGCATCAGGCGCGTCACTCGGCAGCCGCCGATAGAGGAGCACCGCCGCCAACCCAAGTGAGGCATAAAATAGAAAAGCTGCCTGGAGGGCCTGCTTCATTTCCAGGCCGATGGCGTCGCGGAGAAAGTCGGGCGCTCCTGCGGCCAGCGCTCCGACGGCGCCGGCGAGAGAGCCGATGAGGCTGTAGCGCGCAAAGAGCGCCGTGCGGTCGCGGTCGGTGACGCTCTGCGCAAGCTGCGCATGTTCGAGCGGTAGAAACACGCTGACGTCCCCTGAAGATGGGTTCAGCGTGCCGACGAACGCGATGAGAAGCAGCGGCCAGAAGTCGTGAACGACAGCGAAGACGACCCCCGTTGCTATCATCAGGACAGCCGCTGCGGTCAGCAGCGCTCGACGGGAGAAGCGATGCGCGACGATCCCAACAGCCAGGGTGAGGACGGCTGAGCCCGCGAGCGTCGCCGTCGACAGGGTTCCGATCTCGAAGGCGTCGAAGCCGAGCGTGGCCAGATAGGCGGGAAGCAGGATGCTGACCAGACCGTCACCGAACGCCCGCAGTCCCCTTGATATCAGCAGGTTCGCAGCAGTCGGCTCAGCACCGGCAGGAAGCAGCCTGAAGCGCCGCTTCGAAATAGCTTTGCGCAAACCGTGCGCGAGCCACTGTAACGTCAACGATGCCTCCTCACCACTGGTAAGCGGCGCTGGCTGCACGGGTTAGATCGCTCCCGTTGCCATCCCGTAGAGCAGCCCGAGGATCGAACAGCCGGCGAGCACCGGGAGCATACCGATCTTGAAACGGAACACCGCCAGCAGCGCACTCAATGTCAGGACGAGCGACGCGATGTTGACGGAGCTGGGCACGGGCACATCGACCGTCATGCCGAACCCTTTGACCTCGCCCAGTGCTCCAAACAGAACGTGAAGCGCGAACCACACCGCCAGGTTCAGGATCACGCCCACCACGGCTGCCGTTATGGTCGCCAGCGCGGCGGACAAGGCCTTGTTGCTGCGCAACGTTTCCACGAACGGCGCACCGACAAATATCCAGAGGAAGCAAGGTGTGAAGGTGACCCAGGTGGTGAGCAGGCCGCCCAACGTTCCAGCGAGCAGCGGATTAAGCGATCCCGGCGCTCGATACGCGCCCATGAACCCGACGAACTGGGTCACCATGATCAAGGGGCCAGGCGTCGTCTCCGCCATGCCGAGGCCGTCCAGCATCTCGCCTGGCTTCAGCCAGCCATAGGTATCGACAGCCTGCTGCGCCACGTAAGCGAGGACGGCGTAGGCGCCTCCGAAGGTCACGACCGCCATCTTCGAGAAAAAGACCGCGATATCGGCGAAGACATTGCCGGACCCGAACAGCACGAAAAGGCCGAGGACAGGTGCCAGCCATAGCACCAGAAACACGCCTCCGATCTTCAACGACCAGCTGACCGGCGGGCGAGCATGGGCAGGAATGCCTTCGCCGAGCGCCGATTCCGCGTCGGCGACCTGCTTGCCGCCGACCTTGCCATCGCCGTTGCCCGCCATGAACGCTGCCAGCCCGGCCCGCCCGCCGACGTACCCGATCACTCCGGCCGTCAGGACAATGAGCGGGAATGGGACATGGAACAGGAAGAGCCCGATGAAGGCGGCGGCGGCGAGGCCTATCATGACTTTGTTCTTGAGCGCCCGCTTGCCGACCCGGATAACCGCCTCGAGCACGATGGCGAGGACGGCGGCCTTCAGACCGAAGAAAAGCGCCTGCACCGCGCCGACATTGCCAAAGATTGCATAGATCCAGCTCAGCGCCATGATGGCGATCACGCCCGGCAATACGAACAGCGTGCCGGCCACGAGCCCGCCTCGGGTTTTATGCAGGAGCCACCCGATGTAGACGGCGAGCTGCTGGGCCTCCGGTCCTGGCAACAGCATGCAGTAGTTCAGCGCATGCAGGAACCGCGTCTCGCCGATCCAGCGCTTCTCCTCAACGAGGATGCGATGCATTACCGCGATCTGGCCGGCCGGGCCACCAAAACTCAGCGCCGCCACACGCGCCCAGACCCGCACTGCTTCGCCGAAGGGGATGCCATGCGAAGGGTCATCACCGAGCGCATTCGGATGGACGGCACGAACGCTGGTCATTGGTTCCCCTCACCCGCGCTTCTGGCGGAAATATCGATAGAGGTTGTCGAACACCGAAGCACCCTCGGCGATCCGTTGCTCGTCTTCCGCATTGGCCATGGCGATCCCAGCGATCAGGCTGGCGATGCCGGTGGTTTCCTCGCGACTGAACTTGCCGTCCTTGAGGTCGATGTCGTGAACAATCTCGGCGATGGCCTGCAGCGCCGGGTCGACTATGCCACTACGATTGAGCAGTACCTCGAAGCTGCAGCAGTCCCCTTCATGGGTGATTTCGCCTTCGAACATGTCGAAGCGCAATTCGCCCTCCTTTGGCACGTGTCCCTTGCCCGCCACGAAGCGGATCGTTGCATCGGCATCGATGAAGCGATGGATCAGCCAGCTGCAGGCGATGCGGTCGACATGCACGTCCCGCCGCGTGACCCAGGTCCGGCCCTTGACCTCACCCAGCTCGGCCGTCTTCTTCGGTTCCTTGGTCATGGCCTTGTCCTCTATAAGCTGAGCCTCGAGCTCGGCGATCAGTCCCTCGGCGGCGAGCCGCCCGCTGGCGCCGAAGAAGTCGATCGCCACGACTTCGGCAAGCCGCTTGCGCATTCGACCGAGTTGCGCGCGGGCATCCGCGCGCCGATCCTCGGTCTTGTCGGAGTCGATAGCCGCCGTTAGATCGCGCGCTGCCTTGGCGATCTCTGCATAGTCGATGTCCCGCGCGGCATCGAACAGCGCCCGAACCTGTGCGTCCGTCAGGCCGTCGATCAGACGCGCCTCACACACCATCGCCTCACCGCCACCGTCGATAATTTCCTTCAGGAGCCATTCGAAATCCTCCTGCGTTTCTGCATCGGCGGGCAGCGCATAGACTGTGCTTTTGACCGCAACTGCGCCGATACCCTGCAGCCGCCGCCAGATCTTTACCCGGAAATAGGCTGGTTTGGTCGGCAGCTGATGGATCAAGAGCAGCCAGCGCTGCTCGGTCCCAAGTTCCCCTTCGCTCATCAGCACACCGTATCACCGAGAAAGGCAAATGCAACACTTGTATCATATTATATTCAGGCGTAGCGTTGACGTCTCGCAGACTGTCTCGCTGATGCCTGACAGGAGGTGCCGAAATGACAGCCTCGGGTGGGGCTAGCCAGTCAGGATCATCCGCGACTCGGGCCGTCGGACGCACCGCAGCTACGCTCATGACTGCCGGCATGATCATCGGAACGGGTATTTTCGGTGCCCTTGGTGCGACCGCCGAGCGGGCCGGTCCCGCCCTTCTGCTGGCAATGATCCCAGGTGGGCTGGCTGCTTCGTACTGCTCTTTTTCATACCACCCCTGCACCTATAATTGGAATGGTGACGCTGGCGTTGGCGTTCGGCACTCGATTCATTGTGTGGCGCCAACGGAAATCGGGTTCGGTTAGTGCTCGATGAAACGAGGAGGTCTAAGATGCTCGATACCCAAGCTATTGAATCCCTTACCGGACTGAAGGGACAGACCACGGGTGACGTGCTCAAGTTATCGGTCCCGCGCAGTGAAGTGAGAATGACCCTGGACGGCTTTGAGATCATTCCGTTTATGGGCCTCACCTCCTGGGTTAGTTTTAAACAGGGGGCGCATCACGCCACGCTGATGGGTGACATCGTCGTGCTCGAAGATGAAATCGAGGACGCGATGGCCGCAGCGATCCAGGCGAACCTTTACGTAACAGCCCTACACAATCATTTCGTCCGCGAGCAGCCGCGCGTGATGTTTATGCATGTCGAGGGTACGGCTGATGAAACTGCGTTGGCGACAGGAGCGCATAGGATTTTTGAAGCGATAAAGATCGTGCGCCAGAAGCATCCTGTCGAACCCGCCATCAAGAAAGTGAATAGTAGCTTGGACGCGCCGCCGCTTGAGGCGATTGTCGAGCACAAGGGCGAGAGCAAGGATGGCGTGCTCAAGTTTGTCCTGGCGCGCCCATCCGTGCCCGTCGTCTGCACACGCTGTGGTGAGCTCAATATTGATGCCGCAATGGGCTACAACACATGGGCAGCCTTTCAGGGCACGGACGAGCGCGCCGCGGTCTGCGGCGACTTTGCGATGCTGGAAAATGAAGTCCGTTCGGTCATCCGTGAACTGCAAGCTGGAGCGATTGGAGTAATGGCGGTGCACAATCACATGTTCTTTGAAGACCCGCGGATCATCTTCTTGCACTACTGGGGCATCGGCAATGCTCAGGCGTTGGCGCAGAGCTTGAGGCGGGCGCTCAACACGCAGCAATAGTCTGTCGCTGTCGCCACAGGAGTCATGCGACCGCCGCGCGCTCGCGATATAATGGCAGCGGAAATGTATCGAAAGCCAAGAACTTCGGCGCAGCGCGCTCGGGTTGGCGGCGCGACGGCGGTGGGAAGGTCGGCCTGGGTGGCGGTTCCGTCGAAGTTGCCATATTCGTCGATGCTGGCAGGGCCGAACGGCACATCTCTTCGGGACAGCCGTTGGCATCGATCCAGGTCGATGTCACGGCGGACCCCAAACATGGATGTGCGGCGGGGTGGGCCAAGATCGAAAACCTATCTCCGGATCAGCGGCCAAACGCCGAGCAGGATAACCGCCAGCGCTGCGCCGATGTCCAGAACGTGTCCCGTCTTGGCCCGCAAGATTTCGGTGCGCGCCATCAGATCTTCACCCGGAGAGGCCGGCTTGCTCGGCAGCTGATGGATAAGGAGCAGCCAGGGCTGTTCCATTCACTCATAAGTGAACCGTATCACGGGTAAGATAAATGTAACACTTGTATCATTCTTTAACCAGGCGTAGCGTTGGCGGTCTCGCAGCAGTAGGCCGCGCTGAGTGGCGCCAACCAAAAGGGAGACAAGGCCATGAAATGGGTTACCCGCGAACGTCCGGTGATCGACCGTATTGCTTGTCCCTGGCTGATCGCCCGCTTCATCGACACGGAGCCAGAATTCCTGTTCGTGCCGCCGGATCGGGTGATCCCAGTTGCCCAGGAGACGGGCGCTACACCCTATGACGTGCCCGGTGTCGAGTTCACGCATGTGGGTGACGGCTGCAGCTTCGATACCTTCGTCTCGAAATACGGCCTCGAGCGCGATCCGGCGATCGTGACGATCGCCTCGATCGTGCGCGGCGCCGACACCGATCGGCACGATCTCATGCCACAGTCGGCGGGACTGCTTGCGATCTCCATGGGGCTCCGGGACGTCACGCCGGACGACCATGAGGTGCTGAGGCACGGCTTCGTCATCTACGATGCCCTTTATGCCTGGGCCTCGCGCCGCAAAGCGGAGACGCACAGCTGGCCGCCGGCCATGAAGCCTACGGCGGCGGCCTGAAAGATGATTACCCTCGAAAGAAACAGCCCGGGAACTGCTACGGTTGGTCGGCGGCTGATGGCCGCCATCGCCTTTGGCTTCAGCCTGATTGCTGTGAATGCCGCGGACGCGGCGGACACGTTCCGGCACCTCAAGGGCAAGGAGATCAAGGCCAAGTTCGCCGGCATGGATTTCACGGACGACGTTCATTGGGCGGATGCGTTCGGCCGCGACGGACGGATCGTGCGCTACGACATGGGCAAGAAGAACGCCGGCAAGTGGCGCGTCGAGAAGGGGCAGCTCTGCATTTCCGTTGAAGGCGAAGAGACCTGCTATCAGGTATGGATCTCAGATACCGCAGTACAGCTTCGTGACCCGGATGGGACGTTCTTCCTGGAGGGCGTGCTGCAGAAGCCCTCTGCACGCGACTAGCGTCTCGGATTGAAAGTCATTGGGCATATTGGGGCAGACCACAAGGAGAAATCCATGCGTGCAAAACTCATCACCGGCGCAATGCTGATAGCGATGTCGGCGCTTCTCCAACCGGCGTCAGCGGCACCCGATTGGCAAACTGTCGCGCAGACACTTGGCAAATCCGGATCGGAAATGCCTGGCGGCGTTTATAGAGTTGGCTTGCCACGAACCGACCTGAAGGTATCGCTCGACGGCATATCCCTGAAGCCAGGCTTTGCGCTCGGAGGCTGGATCGCCTTCGATCCCATGGGAAATCAGGCAATGGTCATGGGCGACATCGTTCTGACGCAGGACGAGGTGAACCCGGTCATGAAGAAGCTTGAAGAAGGCGGCATCGAGATCACCGCGGTGCACAACCACCTGCTGCGCGCGCAGCCGATGACGCTCTACATGCACCTCTTCGGCCAAGGTGATCCGGTAGCACTCGCCACAGCGCTTCATGCCGGCTTGGCTCTGACGAAGACGCCGATGGCTGCATCCGCCGGTTCGCAGGCGGCGGCCGCTTCGAAGATCGAGTTCGACACGGCGGGTGTCGACCAAGCTATTGGCTACAAAGGCAAGGCCAACGGCGCGGTCTACCAGTTCACTATACCGCGCGCAGAACCGGTCGAAGAAAATGGCATGGATGTGCCGGCCGCCCTGGGCTCCGCCATAGCGATCAACTTCCAGTCGACTGGCGGCGGCAAAACGGCGATCACAGGTGACTTTGTGCTGACTGCCAAGGAGGTCAATCCGGTTATCAGGGCGTTGCAAGGCAACGGCATCGAGATCACGGCATTGCATAGCCACATGCTCGATGAGCAGCCGCGGCTCTTCTTCATGCATTTCTGGGCGAACGACGATGTGCAGAAGCTGGCGAAAGGCCTGCGCGCAGCCCTCGACAAGGTCGCCGTCAAAAAGAGCTAGATTGGGCGTCCGCGCGCGCGTCCAACGGCGGAGTTCGGCCGGGCAATGCCCAATCGCACGCCGGGAGGGAATCAGCCGATGTTGATGCGAAGCCGGATGCCTGACAAGGCGCAAATCGCGACACCGCCAGCGAGCGGAGTCGCCCTTCGGGTCGACGCCTTGACAAAGCGCTACGGCCCGCAAACAGCGTTGGCGGACGTTGCCTTCACGGTCGAAGCCGGCGAAGTTCTCGGGCTCATCGGACCGAACGGAGCCGGCAAAACCACGTTGCTCGAAGCAGTTGCCGGCGTTCTTCCCGCCGACTCGGGGACGATTTTCTGGCACGGCGCCCCTCTGCCACCCGCATTGCGCCGGAGATCGATCTTCTACCTCCCCGACGGCCTCCGGCCGTGGCGCGACCAGTATGTCGAACGGGTGCTCGCGTTCTTCGCCGGTGTTTACCGGACATCGGACCTCGACGTCGCGGACACAGTTAGGGCGGTCGGACTTGCACCGGTGCTGAACAAGCGGGTGCTTGCATTGTCCAAAGGGTATGCCCGTCGACTGATGTTGGCGCTTGCCCTGATTACGCCGCATCCACTGCTGCTGATGGACGAGCCCTTCGACGGCTTCGACTTGCGACAGACCCGCGAGATCATGGACGTGCTGCGCAAGGTTGCGGCGCAGGGGCGCAGCCTCGTCCTCGCCATACACCAGCTGCTCGATGCCGACCGCATATGCGACCGTTTCGTCTTGCTCGCAGAAGGCCACGTGCGCGGCGTCGGGACCTTGGGCGACTTGCGGGAGCGTGCGGGGATCCTCTCCGGTGGGTTGGAGGAGGTTTTCCTTGCGCTCACCTGAGGCAGCGGTACCGCTCGACGCTCCCTTCGGCCCCTTGCTGGCCAAGGAGCTGCGGGAAATGGCGAGCGGCCGGCCGCTCTGGACAATGCTGCTGATGCTCTGCCCTCTCGTCGGCTTCAGCTTCTTTCAGGCCGTGTCGCTCTACGGCGAAACGAGCGCTACTGCCCTCACCTCGCCTGGGCTCGCGAGCGCACTATCCCCGCTGGACGGCGTACTGGTTCCGACGTTCGGCGGCTTCTACGTCGCCGTTACGCTGCTGTTTCCCTTTGTTGCCATACGCGTGCTCGGCAACGAAAAGGAGTCCGGCGCCTTGCGGCTCCTGATCCAGCTGCCCTATCGACCGCCGACTTTGATTGGCGCCAAGCTGGTCGCCGTCTTCGCAGCTTGGCTCATTGCCAGTATCCCTGCGCTCTCTGCGCTCGCGATTTGGGAGTTCATGGGCGGACATCTGTTCGTCGCCGAGACCCTGAATCTTGTTCTCGGACATCTCCTCTACGGCCTGTTGGTCGGCGCCATCGCGTTATTCGCAGCTGCGCTTACCGAGAGCGCGGCAACCGCGGCGATTGTCACACTCGGCTTCACACTCGGATCGTGGGTCATCGACTTCGCGGCGGCCAGCCAACCCGACCTCCTTGGCTGGTCGTCGCGGCTGTCGCTCACGCAAACGCTGCACACCTTTGAGCTCGGATTGTTGTCGCTCAGTCTGGTCGTCGGGGTGCTTGCGGCGATTCTTGGATTTGCCGCACTCGCTGCCATCTGGCTCCCCATGGGTGCTACCGTGCGCATCAAGCTTGTCCGTTCGCTCATCTGCCTCGTGGCGACCTGTCTTGTGATGGTCGCGGCTACCCAGATCAGATGGTCGGCCGATGCGACCGAGGACCGACGGAACTCTTTCTCGCTTGCCGACCAACAGGCCCTGGCGCAACTCAGCGATCACTTGACCGTCACCGTTCACCTGGCGCCCGAAGACCCCCGGTACGCCGATTTGCGAACAAACGTCCTATCGAAGCTCGAACGGGTCATTCCACGGATTGTCATCCGTTTTGCAGGCGACCAGCAGAGTGTTGTCGGCAGCGCAAGCGATGAGTCATATGGCGAAGTCGAGTACAGCTATGGCGGCCGGTCGGCCGTCAGTCGATCTACCGGCACCGCAAATGTACCCCTGCCCGTGCCGGCGACCGGGGCCGGCGATTATCCCGGCTATCCGCTCGTCGCGGCTCCGTGGATCGCGCTTCCCTGGTTCGTCGGCGGCCTGCCGCTGCTCGTCTGGGTTGCTTGGTGGCGGAGCCGCCGCGCACCGGCCATCAAATACACTTCAAGCCAGAAGGAGATCAGCCGTGAACATCTTACATAGCCTCAAGACAATTGCCGCGGCAGGTGTCGGCTTGATGGCCTTGCTGCTGCCCGCTTCGGCGGGCTCGCCGGACATCGTCAATTTTTCGGACGAGGAAGTTGGCACAGATTCGAAGGCGATGCCCGGCGTGGTAGGCATTTGGCGGATCGAAATGGAAGGCGACAACAAGGTGTTGGCCGTCGACGGGCGCCAATGGAAGGAGGGACAGACTTCCGCTGGTCTCGCAGACAAGGCGCGGGCCCTCTATGGGGAGCGGTACGCCGAGTTCCTCGACCGCGTCCAGGCCTATGCATACTTCCCCTATGCTGTTCTTGAGGGCGTGCCGGATTTCCGCGATGGAGAGATCGCCGTCCGTTTCGAGGGCATCAGCGGCCGCATCGACCAGGGTGCAGGGATATTGTTCAACCTTAAGCCCAATGGCGACTATCTCACGATTCGCGCCAACCCTCTGGAGAACAACCTTGTGTTGTGGAAGTTCGAAAAGGGGAAACGCTCGTCGGTGACCTGGGTCAAGAACACCCCAACCTCAACCCATGAATGGCACGACCTGAAGGTGCGCATCGCCGGCACCAAGGTCGAAGGCTATGTCGACGGCAAGCTCTACCTGCAGGACACGCTGCCTGAGCCGGTGACCGGGCGTGTTGGCTTGTGGTCGAAGGCCGACAGTCACGTGTATTTTGATGACTTCACCGTAACTCCGGCTGGTTAGGCGGTACGCTTTCAACCAGCTTTCAAAGGTATCGGCGGTACGGTGCGCCGGAGTCCGGTCTTCCGGGCGCCCGCGTTTGGCCCGGTAACGGGTGATTATTTCCATTGCACACGAGACTCAAAAGGCGGGCCGGGTTTTTGCGAACCGATGCGTTCGGAACGATCGAAGGCCCGCTTCGTTCTGATCCGATGGACTGGATTAGACTAGGCCTCCTGGCGTTGGCGGGGTTCCTCACCTGGGCGCTGAACACCCTCTCGGCCGGAGGCGGAGGTCTATTGCTGATCCCCGCCGTGACTTTCATCACAGGCAGCGCGGCGGTTGCGCCGGTCATCACCTTGACCGAGCTCATCGGCAATCCCATCCGCGCCCTGGCGTTTCGGCGCAACATCGATTGGAGCCTGGTCCGTTGGTACCTGCCCGGCGCCATCGCCGGCGCCGCGGCGGGCTCCTGGCTCTTCGCCAACAGTCGGGCGGAATGGCTCCAGATACTCATAGGGATCTATCTGATCAGTGCTGTCTGGGAATTTCGCGGCGGCGCGCGCGAGCGGAGCTATCGAGCCCGCTGCTGGTGGTTCCTCCCGGCCGGCCTGATCGTCGCGCTGTTGTCGGCGCTGATGGGCACGGTGGGACCCGTCCTGAATTCGCTCTATCTGAACTACGGTTCGGAGAAGGAGACGTTGGTCGCCACGAAATCCGTGAACTCGTTTGTGACCGATGTCGTCAAGGTCGCGGTATTCACCGGACTCGGGACGCTCGGTGGTCAGGCGGCCATATACGGCGCAGCCGCGGGTTTGGGCGCCGCGCTTGCCAATCTGCTGGCCAAGCCCTGGCTCGAACGCCTGAGTGGAAGACAGTTCCGCGGCCTTGTGGTCGCGCTCATGGCTGTCAGTGGAGCGCTGATGATCTGGAACCAGCACAGCTTGGTTGTGCAGGCCTGGCGCGCGGCCACAGGAATGTCTTAACAATGTCCATGTTGGCTGGAGCCCTTCGCGCGCTGTACCGTAGCTTGGTTGGCCGGTCCCGCGACGCGCAGAGGCTGGCAAAAGGCCTGCGCGCAGCCCCTCGACAAGGTCGCCGTCAAGAAGGGCTAGGCTTCCCGTCCGCCTGTATCAGACGTGGCTCTTGGGCTGGCTCCTTCGAACCAGTCGGGCCTAACCCGCTCAGGTTGGAGAAGCTTCGCGAGGTCAGATGACGCTCAGCGTCACGGCGGCAAGAACAAGATAACGGCCGACCTTGGCGGCAGTGACCAGCAAAAAAAGCTCGCGCAGGACACCGGCAATGACAGTCAGCCTCGCGAAACGCGTTGGGGGCAGAAACGCCATCTTTCAGATAACCGGGCGGCGGCCGCTATCGGCCAGATGACAGGCTGCCACGCCGCCATGCGGCACCGATCGCAGCATCGGTTCCTCGACCCGGCAGACATCGATCGCCACCGGACAGCGCGTGTTGAACCGGCACCCCGGAGGCGGCGCGCTGGGACTTGGCGGATCGCCGGCGAGAATGATCCGGCGGCGCCCGGCTTCGATGCGAGGATCGGGAGAAGGAACAGCCGACAGCAGCGCCTGGCTGTAGGGATGGGCCGGCTCGCGAAACAGCGGGCGGGTCAGGCCGGCTTCCGAGATGCGGCCGAGATACATCACCGTCACGTTCGAGCAGACCTCGCGCACGATCGCCAGATCATGCGCGACAATGACAATGGTCAGGCCAAGCTGTTTCTGCAACGACGTGAACAGGTTGACGATCTGCGCCCGGATCGAAACGTCGAGCGCGCTAAGTGGCTCATCGCAGACCAGTATGGACGGCTTCAGCGCGAGCGCGCGCGCAATCGAAACGCGCTGGCGCTGGCCGCCGGAAAGCGAGCGTGGAAGCCGATCGAGCACCGTCTCAGGCAGCGCAACCAGGTCCAGAAGCTCGGCGATGCGGCGCCGGCGCTCGACTGATGAACCGAAGCGATGAATCTGCAGCGGCTCCTCCAGTGTCTGGTAGACGGACTGGCGGCGGCTCATCGACCCCAACGGATCCTGGAAGACGAACTGGACTTCGCGGCTGAACGACTTCCTGTCCGATTTCAGCCATTCGGTGCGATCCCTTCCCCCGATCAGGACGGTGCCTTCGCTCTCCTTCTGCAAACCGACGATGGTGCGCGCCAGCGTAGTCTTGCCGCAGCCGGACTCGCCGACGATGCCGTGGAACGCGCCGCGCGCGACCGTCAGGTTTATGCCATCGACCGCCCGCACCGCGCCGACACCCGAACGGTTGGCGAAATGGACCTTTAGTCCCCTGACCTCGATCGCCGCGACATCAGACATGGACGGCGATCCCCTCTCGTTTCAGCACGACCGGGCAAGCCACACGGTGCGGGCTCGTCGACGCGGATATCGTCTGCAGCGGCGGCCGGTGCTGCCGGCAACCGGCTTCGACCAGTTCGCAGCGCTCGGCAAACCGGCAACCCGGTTCCAGCCTGATCTGGTTTGGCGGCAGGCCAGGTATCTCGCGGGTCGCCGCGCGTTCGTCGGCGCGAAAATCCGGCACCGATGCGAGCAGCCCGCGCGTATAGGGATGGACTGGCCGGGTCAGCACATCCATCGCCGTCCCCTCCTCCGCCACCTGGCCGGCGTAAAGCACGATGACGCGATCGGCGACGGAAGCGACCACGCCGATATCGTGCGTGATCAGCACGACCGCGATGCCATCCTCGCGCTGGATCTGACGGATGAGCTCCAGGATTTGCGCCTGGACCGTGGCGTCCAGCGCCGTGGTCGGCTCGTCTGCGATCAGCACGCGCGGCCGGGCCGCCAGCGCCAGCGCGATCATCGCGCGTTGCAGCATGCCGCCCGACATTTCGTGCGGATAGCGGTTATAGCGATCCTCGGGGTCCGGGATGCCGGAGCGCGCCAGAAGCGAGACCGCTTCCTTGCGCGCTGCCTCATGCGACAGGCCAGCGAAACGGCGCGCCTGGCGTGCCAGCTGCGGGCCGATTTTCAGCATCGGGTTCAACGCGCTCATCGGGTCCTGGAAAATCACGCCGAAATAGCGCCCGCGCAGGTCCGACAATTGCCGGGAACCGATGCTGAGCAGTTCGCTTCCGTCGGCTCGCGCCGACCCTTTCATGTCCACGGTCACGCCCTCGGGCAGCAGGCCGAGCGGACCGAGCGTCATTACGGTCTTTCCCGAACCGCTTTCGCCGACGACCGCGACCGTTTCTCCGGGACGGACGTTGAACGACACCCCGTCGACCGCCCGCACAGAAACGGTGGTGGCGTAGAGGTCGATGACCAAATCTTCGATCGAATAGATTGGCTGAGCGTCGCTCATGCTGAAGTCGTTCCCGTTTCGACGGCGTTACGCTCGGCTTCTTCGCGAGCGCGCGCCCTTCGGCGTCTGCGCAACGTCGCGCCGCGAACCGGCCGCGGCACCTTTTGCAATGCGAAGGCTTCGCCCAGAAGGTTAAAGCTGACCACGACCAGCGTCAGCGCCAGACCGGGCAGCACGACGAGGCGCGGCACCTCCTCGATGTAGCTCATGCCGTCGACCAGCATCTGGCCCCATTCCGGTGTCGGCGGTGCGACGCCAAGTCCGAGAAAGCTGAGCGTGGCGATGGCCAGCACAAGAGCGCCGGCGTCGGCGCTTGCATAGACCACGACGAGGGCAAGCACATGCGGCAGGATATGGCGAACAAAAATCCACAGATGGCCGGCGCCCATCACGCGGGCCGCCTCGATATAGGGCTGCTGCAGCTCGGCGGTGACGACGGCGCGGCTCATGCGGGCATAGTTCGCCCACCACGCCAGGGTGAGCGCCGTTATCATCGACCAGTAGCCGGTGCCCAGAATGCCGATCAACGCCAGCGCGATCACCAGGCTCGGAAGTGCCAGCGCAATATCGATGATGCTGATAAGGACGAGCTCGACACGGCCGCCGACATAGCCGGCGAAGGAGCCGATCGTGACCCCGATCGCCAACGCGGCCACAAGCACGATCACCATCGCCACCAGGGAAATGCGGGCGCCACCGACGATGCGGCTGAAGACGTCTCGGCCGAGATAGTCGGTGCCGAGCCAGTGGTTCCAGCTCATGCCCTCCAGTGTCGCCGAATAGTCCTGCGCACTTGGATCGTAAGGCATGATAGCAGGAGCGAAGATGCCGATCAGCACAAAGCCGATTACGGGGAGCAGCACCAGCCACGGCCAGTCCTTGATGTCCCTGATAGCGGAAATGTTCATCGCCTCATGCTCCCCGCGCCCGGCGCATTCGCGGATCCGCGACGATGCAAATCATGTCGACGATGAAATTGACCATGACGAAGAAGACGACAAACAGCAGCAGCACCGACTGCATGCCGATGAAGTCGCGGAAGCGGATCGCCTCGATGAAAAAGGCACCGACGCCGCGCAATGCAAATACCGTCTCGACGACGATCGATCCGATGATCATCAGCGTGAATTGCGCGCCGAATGTCGTCAGGAACGGAATGGCGATGTTGGGCAGCGCCTCGCGCAGCAGCACCTGCGTTCTGGTATAGCCCTTGGCGAAGCCGGTTGTCGCAAACGGCCGCGACATCGCTTCCTGGAGGTTGACCCGAACGACGCGGCTGAGAACGGAGGCCGGGAACAGCGCGATCGTCACCCACGGCAGAAGCCATGAGGTGAAGCCGCTGGTCCCGAAGGTGGGTACCCAGCCCAGCATCACCGAAAACACGATGACCAGCAGCGCCGCCACGAAGAAGTTCGGGGTCGACGCGCCGATCAGCGAAAATGCATGGAGGAACCTGTCCATCACGCCACCATTGCTGACGGCGCCGGCAATGCCGAGCGCGATCGAGAAAATGAAGGCGAGAATGCCGCCGCCGGCAAGCAGAGCCGCCGTCATCGGGATGCGGGCGGCAAACTCCGACGAGATCGGCTTTCCCGTTCGCAGTGAGATGCCGAAATCCCCGGCCAGCGCGCCGGAAAGCCAGCGTCCGTAGCGGATCGGCAACGAGTCGTAGAGACCGAGCTCGTTGCCAATCTTGGCGATCATTTGCGCGTCAGCGCCAGGACCTGCCGCACGCTCGGCAATGAGCGCCGCAACATTGCCCGGAGCCGCCGCAACCAGGGCGAATGTCAGCGCGGATGCCGCCAGGATCAAAAGGCAGGCAAGCAGCATCCGTCGCAGGATCGTGCGTTTCATCGTCAGGCCTCACTCGGGCTCGAAGTCTTCAGGCCTTCAGCGTGATCGCCTTGAACGGCAAGTCGTAGTCAGTCGCCGGAAGCGAGAAGTTCTCTGCGCGCGGATTGTGAGCCCACAGCCGCTGGCTGACGACAAGCGGACAGATGGCGGTGTTGTCGTGCAGCCAATCGTAGAGAGCCTGCATCTTCAGGTCGCGTTCGGCGCCGCTCGCCTCGAGCGCAGCCTTGACTACGCCGTCGAGCGCGTCCGAGACATAGATCTTGCCGTCAGGCCCGCTGTCCGCCGTCGAGACGAAGGCATTGCCAAGGGTCCCGTGAGGGTCATAGGGAGCGCCATAGGTGGTGAAGAAAGCGAGATCATAGTCGAAGGCCGGACGCCGTTCATGCATGGTGGCATTGTCCACCGAGGAGACTTGGACCTGGAAACCGACCTCGGACAATTGACCCTGGATCATTTCGGCGATGCGCCGCGATCCCGGCAGGGACTCTTCGGAAACCAGAAAGTCGATGGTCAGAGGAGAGCCAGCCTTGGTCCAGGCGCCGCCGCTCTCTGCCCAGCCCCCGTCGGCAAGTATCTTCTTGGCCGCCGCCACGTCACGCACCGGCACGTCATGCCGCTTGCCCGACGACGGCACGTTCGCCGGGAACAGATCGGCGGCCGGGTCGGCAAAGCCCTCGAACAGGACCTTGGCGATCGCCGCCCGGTCGACCGATGCATAGACGGCATCGCGAACGGCCTTGTCGGCGATGATCTTCGACTTCGGCGAATAGCCGAGCAGCATCGTCGCGGTGCCCGGCTCGGCAACAACCTTCATGCCGTCGCTTTCCAGCGCACGGGCGCGGCGCGGCGATAGCGTCGCCACCCAGTCGCCACCGATGACATCGAGGTCGCCTGAGCGGAGGCCGTTGGCACGAGCGAGTTCATCGGGAACCACCTTCAATTCCATGCGGCTGAAAAGCGGCTTCTCGCCCCAGTATTTGTCGTTGCGAACGAGGCTGGTGCCGCTCGAATCGTATTTTTCGACGATCCATGGACCGGTTCCGATCGGCGCCGTCTGCTTGCCATCCTTGTCGACTGCCTTGGGCGACAGGAAACGAACTGGGCGGACGATGGTGAGTTCGAGGAGTGCGGCCGGCACCGGTCGCTTCAGCTTGACCGTCAGCTTGTTTGGTCCGTCCGTGACAATGCTGTCGAACGCATCGGAAATGCCGATCCAGGAGAAGTCGCTCACCCCCATCCATCGCTTGAGGTTCCATTCGGCTGCGGTGGAATCGAACGGCGTGCCGTCGCTGAAGGTCACGCCTTCACGCAGATCGAAAGCGATCGAAAGCTGATCGTCGGCAATGGTCCATTTGGTGGCAAGTCCCGGCTCAAGCGCACCGTTCTGGCCGTAGTGGATCAGCGCATCGAAGACGATGGTGTAGGTGCTCAGCGTTGAAACATTCTGCAGCAGGTCGAGATCGCCGGTCTCCGCGGCGATGGCAATCTTCAGCGTGTCGTTGGTTTCGGAAAAGGCGGTGCGTGGCAGCGCAGCGGCGAAGGCAAGGCCGGCGGTGGAAACAAGGAAATTGCGGCGGTCGAGAGTGATCATTTCAGTTCCCCATTTTGATTGATTGGTAGCGATTGTACACATGCATTCCCATTTGTATAGACATATTCGGCGCCAATCCAAGTTGGCGCGCAGCGCTGCGCTTGGCAAAGGAAAGCGCCATCCTGCGTAATGTCGCGGTGCCGGCGCGGGTCTCGACAAGCGCTAAGTCCAGCTCAGCGTCATCGCCGTCAGCGCGAGGTAGCGGCCGACCTTCGCGATCGTGACGATCGCAAGGAAGCTCCAGAATGGCTCCCGCAGCGCCCCCGCCACGACCGTCAGCGGATCGCCGACGAGAGGCAGCCAGCTCAACAGCAGCGACCATCGTCCATAGCGCTGATACCATCGCGTCGCGCGCGTCAGTGCGGAGGGCCTCACCGGGAACCATTTGCGGTCGCGAAAGCGATCGACGCCGCGGCCGAGCCACCAGTTGACGATGGAGCCGAGCACATTGCCTGCGCTTGCGGAGACGATGAGCAGAGCCGGAGCATAGCTTTCTGTCAGAAGCAGTCCCGCAAGGGCTGCTTCCGATTGCATCGGCAGGATGGTCGCCGCAGCGAACGCGGTCAGAAATAGGCCGCCATAGATGGCGAACTCGCCAGACATTTCGAGCTCTCAGCTTGTCTTGGGCCATTTCGGGTGCCGATCATCGACGACGTAGCCATGCGAATGCTCATAACCCGCTTCCGACCATACCGCGTCCCCAATATGACGGTCGTCCTCTGGCAGATCGACATGCGTATGCACAAGCACGTCGGGATCATGTTTCGGCCAGAGCCAGATCGCGGCAAGCAGAGCAGCGGCGCCTATGACGCCGAGCAGAATGAAGGTGAAGGGCAATCCCATCGCCGCACCGACGAGCCCGGCAATGGGATAGGTGATCAACCAGCAGGCATGCGAAAGCGCGAATTGGGCAGCAAACAGAGCGGGCCGGTCGACGGCATCGGCGGAACGCCTGATCAATCGGCCCGAAGGCGTCTGCGCCAGCGAATAGCCGAGCCCCAGCACGAACCAGAGCGGCAGCAGCAGATAGTAGCTGCCGGCGAGCGGTCCTACCAGCACGCCCGCGACCAGGATCGCGGCGCCCGAGAGCATCGCAACCCGGTCCGGGACGTTCTCCAGCAGCCGCGGCAGGGCAAGGGCTGCAATCATCGATCCGCCGCCGAAGGCTGCGAGCGCCAGCGCCGTGTCGCTTTGCGAGAGGCCGAACTGCGCCTGCACCAGGACGACCGTGTTGACGATCACCATCGCGCTTGCCGCCGCGACGGCAACGTTAAGGGCCAGCAGCCCGCGCAATCGCGGCGTCGCCAGATAGATGCGGATTCCGCGCGTCGTGCGCTCATAGATGCCGCGCGGCTCCGAGGCTTGCGGGCTGGGGAGCACCACGGAGACGACCAGCGCCGCGGACGCCAGGAAGCCGACAATCGTACCGGCGAACAGGCCGTGGAAGCTGATGACGGAAAGCAGCGCCGCCGCCAGCATGGGACTGACGACGCTTTCCAGATCGTAGGCCAGTCGCGACAGCGACAGGGCCCGCGTGTAGTCCTTCTCCTCGGGCAGCACGTCAGGGATCGAGGCCTGGAAGGCCGGAGTGAAGCCTGCCGACGCCGACTGCAGGACGAAGATGAGAAGATATACCTGCCAGACTTCGGTAACGAAGGGCAGGAACACCGCGACCACAGCCCGGATGAGGTCGAGCGAAACCAGCATGGTGCGGCGTGGCAGGCGCTCGGCGAACGCGGCGGCGACAGGCGCCACGCCGACATAGGCGATCATCTTGATGGCGAGCGCCGTGCCGAGCACCGCGCCGGCGTCGGCGCCGGCAAGATCATAGGCCAGCAGCCCGAGCGCCACGGTGGCAAGGCCGGTGCCGATCAGGGCGATGACCTGGGCCAGGAAGAGATGACGGTAAGTGCGATTGGCCAGGACCTGAAGCATATTTGTCTTCTTGCAGCGGATGACGGTTCGTCGAGAACTGGCGCGAACGGCCTGCCTGTCTCAGTGATGGTGACCTTCCGGCTCGACCATCTTGAACGGCAGCACCTGCTCGCGACCCTTCGCGGCCAGGATCAACCTCGCCTGGAACTCATGCGGCTCGGCAGGGGCGATGGTGCTCTCAAGCCGATGATGGTTGTCAGCGACGGGCTCGAGGCGAAGCATCTCTGGCCCTTCGGGTCGGTCGATGATCACAGTCGCTGTCAAATCATCGGCGTGGCGATCGATGGTTAGCCGCATCCGTTCACCGCCGGGCGTATCGACGATTTCCAATGTCCCTGCAGCCAGCTCGCATACGACCTTGAACGGCTCCGGTGCATGATGATGAGCATGAGAGGTTTCCCCCCGCTTGGCGGTCGAACCGGCTGAGCTTTCGAGGCGGACATTCGCCTCCGCCAACGCCGGCAAGTGGGCGAACAGTTCCTCCTTAAGGGCTTCGCTGACGCCCAGTACGTCTTTGGCCGTCGCCGCATCCGGAACACTGATGGCGACGTCGGCATGTAGGCGATGGCCGATCCAGCGCGCCTGCACACTTCCAAGGCGCTCGATGCCGGACACATGTTCGGCGGCATGATGGATTTCGTCGATGATGCCGGGCTCCACACCATCGAGCATGCGCGTCAACACGGCTTTCGACGACTGCCAGACGATGGCGAAGATCGCCGCGGTGATCAGCAGTCCGATGATCGGATCGGCAAGCGGAAAGCCCAGCCAGACGCCGATAGCGCCCAGCACGACCGCCAGGCTGGTAAAGCCGTCGGTGCGAGCATGGTAGCCGTCAGCGATCAGCGCCGCGCTGTTGATCTCACGGCCGACGCGGATACGAAACACGGCGACCGCTTCGTTGCCTAGGAAGCCAATCAGACCGGCGATGGCGACCCAGCCGAGAAACGCGATGGGTCGCGGATTGATCAGCCGGTCGATCGCCTCGTAACCAGCGACGATGGCGCTGAAAAGAATGATGAGAACGATGACGATCCCGGCCAGATCCTCGACGCGGCCCAGGCCGTAGGTGAACGTCTTGCTCGGTTTGCGGCGGACCAGCATGAAGGCGATCCACAGCGGGACGGCGGTGACCGCGTCGCCGACATTGTGGATGGTGTCGGCCAGCAGCGCCACGCTGCCGGAGAGGAACACGACCACAAGCTGAAGTGCTGCCGTAATGGCCAGAACGACGAATGACCATTTGATCGCCCAGATACCGCGCGTCGTCGTGGCGATTGTCGGATCGATGACGCCGTGGGTGTGGCCATGGCCGCCATCACCATCACCATGATCATGTCCATGGCCGCCGAAGCCCTGCGTCATCGGACCGAAGCCGAACCAGTCGCGTATCTTATCCATTATGGTGTTCTCTCACAGGTACTTGGTGATATCCTTGAACTCGTCGATCGAGCGGCGCTGCTCGCGCGCCAGCGGCCCGACGACGTCTTCAAGGCAATGGTTGAGATGATCCTGGATCAGGGTCTTCTTGGCTTGCGCGATGGCCCTCTCGACAGCATGGAGCTGCTGGGCAAGATCGAGGCAGGGCCGGCCCGCTTCGATCATGTCGATGACGCCCTTGAGATGTCCGCCAGCCCGCTTCAGGCGCTTGACGATATCGGGATGGGTTTCGTGGGTATGAGGCTGCTTGCTCATCTCTTGATACTATCCTCTTGGAGGGGATACAACAAGCCTCAAAGAGGCCTCGATTCCGGTGCAGTCAACAACCATTCGTTAGGATTTTGGAGAATAATCGCCGTTCATGCCGAATCGGATCCACAGCACAGTTTTTTGTCTGGTCATCGCTTTAGCGATGATGTTCGGCGTGCTGCGTCCTTTCGGCTATTCGACCTCACACGATCCGATCGCGATTGCCACCGCGGTTGAACGTCACGGCGGAGCCGCCGCGCAGATCGAAGATCATGACCACGCACACGATGACGGCGTTGCCGACGAGCAGAGCGCTGGCCATTTTCACGGGCACAATGCGGCCGACCACTCGCACGAGACGGCGAGCACGCCAGCCGACTTCGCACCGACCGTTCCACAGGTCGGACGGGGCTGGCTGAATTACCCGCCGACTTCCGTCGATCCGGGCACGACATTCCGGCTCGAGCGACCGCCGAGACCATTCCTCGCCGCATGATCGCGGCCGCTCGCGCGGCCACCCTCAACGACGAAGATTGGAAATTTTATGCAAGAACCCTTCGACCGGGGCCACTGGCGACCCGCCCTGCCCCTGCTTATCGCTCTGCTGACCCTGCCGCTGCTCGCCGGGGCAGCCTTTGCCCATGCCGTCGCCGCCGGCGACAAGGGCTACATCCAGGAAATCTCGGGCATCAACGTGTTGCCCTTCATCTATCTCGGCGCCAAGCACATGGTGACCGGATACGACCACATCCTGTTCCTGTTCGGCGTGATCTTCTTCCTCTACCGGATGAAGCACATCGGCATCTATGTCAGCCTGTTTGCGCTCGGCCACTCCACGACCATGCTGCTTGGCGTCTACTTCAACGTCGGCATCAACAGCTACATCATCGACGCGATCATCGGCCTGTCCGTGGTCTACAAGGCGCTCGACAATATGGGCGCTTTCCAGCGATGGCTCGGCTTCCAGCCGAACACCAAGATCGCGACGCTGGTCTTCGGCTTCTTCCACGGTTTCGGCCTGTCGACGAAGATCATCGAATACAACATCTCGTCGGACGGCCTGGTGCCCAACCTTTTGGCCTTCAATGTCGGCGTCGAGATCGGGCAGCTCTTGGCTCTTGGCGCCATCCTGATCGTGATGGGCTGCTGGCGCCGGACACGAAGCTTCTGGCGCCACGCCTATACCGCAAACGTCATCATGATGACGGCCGGATTCCTGCTGATCGGATATCAGCTCACTGGCCTGTTCGTCGCCGCATAAGGAACCGAATCATGTACAACACCGACCTTCCCAGCCGCGCCGATTTGCCGACGTCAGCGCAGCTGAAGCGCTCCACCTTCATTGCCGCGCTGACGGCGTTCGCCTTGCTCATCACGGTCGTCATGCCGTCCGAGTATGCGATCGACCCGACCGGAGCAGGCAGATTGCTCGGCCTCACCAGAATGGGCGAAATCAAGACACAGCTGGCAGCCGAGGCGGCAGCCGACGAAATGGCCAGCGCGAAGGCACCAACCGAGCGGATGACGCAAATGGTCCCTCCGGCCGAATTGATGGCGCGCATGGACCGAATTGAAAACCTCCTCGTCGCTCTGACCGCCGAACGGCCTGCTTTGCAGCCGTCGCCAACTGGGGAGGCGGTATCCCAAGACAATGTGACAGTTGGAGAGATCGCTCCTGCCGAGGCTCCGGCCATTGCTACAACGCCTGCCACCGAAGCAACCTCGGAAGCCCCGATCCGCCCAGATGGAAGGCAAGACGAGCTATCCTTCACGTTGGCGCCAGGCCAGGGTGCCGAAGTCAAGCTCGTGATGCGGCAGGGCGCCAAGGCAAACTTTTCCTGGACAGCTGACGGTGGCGTGGTGAACTTCGAGACGCACGGCGATGGCGGCGGTCAGTCCGTCAGCTATGAAAAGGGTCGCAGCGTTCCAGCTGACGAAGGTGCCATTGAAGCCGCCTTCGATGGAAATCACGGTTGGTTCTGGCGCAACCGCGGTGGCAGCGACGTGACCCTGACGATCCAGACTGAAGGCGACTACATCGACATCAAGCGTATGATCTAGCGCATACAGGGTCGCCCGGCGCCACTTCGAGCGTCGGGCGTCACCTATCCGTCTGTTCCACCGACGAGCGCAGATGCACGTCGAAGCTTTGCGCCGCGAGGAAGACACGGCTGACCTTCAGGTAAACGGGTCTTGATCCACCGCTCGATCTGGTTCACGGCATTTCAGCCCGACGTGATCTGCCAAACGGCTACGCCGGCAAGCGCCAAGCCGGCAGCGCCCTCAATGGCTCGGGAAATGGCATCGAACAGGCGTGGCCGGCTATCGAAAAAATGCACCAGACGTTCACGAAACAGGATCGACAGCACCGCAACGCAAGACAGCGTCAGCGCCACGCCGGCCATCATGGTGATTGCGAAAAGAATGCCGGCGACCGGAACGCCCCTGGATATCGCAAAGGTCATCACGAAAAGCGTCAGCGGGCATGGGATCAGGCCGGCCATGACGCCGACGGCCTCGCCCTCATGCTTGTGGTGATGGCCGTGGCTCAATGCGCGCCAGAGCATCCAAATGCCGATCAGGCCAAGCAGGCCCCGACTGACGTCTTCCAGCAGCGGGGCGCGGCCAACACTGCCCAGGGCAATCGATACCAACGGCAACGAGAGCGCCGCGATCAGCACGGCAATCGTTACATGCGTGAAGGAGAGTGTCAGCGACACCAGAAGCCCACGCCGGACGCTGGCGTCCGATCCTGCCAGATAGGTGGCCAGGACAGCCTTGCTATGGCCCGGCGTCAGCGCATGCGCCGCACCGAACAGAATGCCCATGGGCAGAAAGGCCGTGAACGCCAGCCAACCGCCGCCGGCCGCAAGCAGTTTGATCTGCTCGGCCAGCGCCAGGTAGATCGTGCGTTGGAACTCGACCAGCGTCTGGAACATGGCCATCGAACCGGCTCCGGGTCAGCCGCACGTCAATTCGAGGCGCGTCGCGAAAATCTTGCCGAGATCGGTCCCCGTCGGATCACTGAAGAACGCGTCTGTCAGGCTCTTCTGGTTCTGCGCGATGGCCGTGTCCGGATCTGGACGGACGACGGAACGTGAGCAGCCTTGCGGCAGACCGGCCACCGCAAGCTTGTCGTCGTCGGTAAAATCGATTGCCGTGTAGAAGGTCGGATCGTAGACACCGATGCTGACTTTTCCAGCAAGGGCCAACGGGTCCTTCGGCTGCGTTTCGAACTGGACGACGAGTTGATCGTTTTCATAGCTGACGCTGAACTTCGGCGGTGGCGCCATCGTCACGTCCTTGCCGTTCAAGGTCACCATCTGAAAGTAGTTGTACTCGGCCAACGACGCATGGACGGTGAGAGCGACTTCATCGAGTTCCTTGGCATCAAGGACAAGGTCGGAATTCTTGTCGAATTCCATCAGCACGGTGCTGGAAAAGAGGTCGTCGAAACGCCAGAGATGCCGAAGCGACTTGAGCGTTCTGTCTGGACCGACGGTCAGGTCCAGCGTCGCTTCGGCAAACACATGCGGATGGGCGTTCGCTGCCGCGGCGGAAGCGAGCAACAGCGCGCCTGATACCATGCCTGTCAGTTGCATTTTTCGCTCACATTTCGCTCGTCGATTCCGCATCAGACAGGACACCTGCCATTGCAAGCAGGCCGAAATGGGACGGGCCAAAGCCCAACCTTGATCGATCAGGGCTGTGTCGCTTCATTTAAGGAGGCAGCTACCCAAGGTCGCCCTTCAGCCAATGTTTGAGCATGATCACCGCGATACCAGCAAGGATTGCCACCACTATCATCCAGATGATCTTTTGCCGATCGCTCAATTTGCTGCTCCAGATCGATTCAGAGCATTCCTATCGCGAGTTCCTTGCAAACGCAAAAAGCCCCGCGTCCCGTGCAGATAACACCAGCTGATCCGCCCTAGTCGTCGGCGATCGAGCTTGCAATGACCGTGTTCGATGTGATTCCGGACCTCGGGAACGTCAAATGGACAAGCTGCTTGCGATTGCCGGCTGTCAATATGTAGAGTTTGGAAACTTGCATTCCGTTTCTGTCCTCGCCGATTGTTTCGGCATCCGTCCGGGCGAAGAAACGCTCCTTGAATGGCGCGCGGTCGACATCGAATAGCTTTATGGAGCAAGTTTGCACGTCACCCCGATCATGGTTTTGGCCGGGAGGTCGTCACCGGTCGCCTCGCAGCCCTGGAAGGCGTCTACGTCATCGACGGGGGCAAGTGCTGCGTCGCCGGACAACGGAGTCCATCCGCGTCTCCTGGCCGCAGCGACGGTTCGTTCGAAGTCAGGTCCATGGGCAAGACAAATACCAAAAAGCTTCCAACGCCAGATCGACATTACCGGCACGCACCAGCGGCGATCTCAGGCATATAGCAGCGAGCGCCGGGATAAAGAGGGGCTTCGACATCAGCACACCGCAGGGTCAAAAAATGGACCCTCTGGCACGTTAGTCAAGAATGCCATTTAGCGGGCCCAGCGGCTGCGACGAGATCGACCTCCATCCGACTGTCGGCGGCTGCGCCGTCGCCCCGTAGTATCATTCGCCAGTTATTCTCCGACGCGGTCCGCATTGAAGACCCGCGGTAGCCGTCGAACTTGTGTGTCCATCCCTCGGCCCTCGGGAGGCTTCTCCACCAGGGTGGGGATCAAAGGAGCGATGAACGCTGGCCGGCTGGGGCTGGCAGTTACTCGTTTACGCATGGAATCGTGTCTAGGTGGCAGGCATATATCCGCGCTCCACACGTCCCGACGTTGGTTGAGATCGGCAGCCAGACCGGCCAGCCACTCTGTGCGCCAGGCGGATAGAGGTGAGTGTCGATCGCGAATTGCAGAAACGTTGCCAGCGGATAATTGCAAAGTCAGCGCGTCACGCGTACGGATCCATAAGCCCCAGCGCGCTTACATCCATAAGCACCCCAAACCCGATGATCTGCTCCAGCGCAACGTTGCGAGATAATGTGCCCAAGCTTTTGGCCGGTTCGGACTTCATGCGGCTGACCAGGGCGTATCGGTTGTAGACCGCCAAACTGACCATCGCGACGAATAGGCTGATCTTGAACAGGAGAATTCGACCGTAGCTGTTGCGCGGATCGGGGAACGAGCCAAGCACGAGCCAAGTGTTCATGGCGCCCGTCAAAAAAATGAGCGCAACCGCCACCATACCAAAGCGGGAGAAGCGCCACAGGACGGTTTCCACGCCTGCGACTTCGGATGGATGCCGCTGTGCTGCCGCGATAAGCAGGCCGAGGGGCAGGAGGCCACCTATCCACGCCCCGGCACTTGCAACATGGAGAGCTTGAGTCAGTGAGCCTAGAAGGCCCAACGCCGCCGCGTGGCCCTGCCAACCCTCGCAGGTCAGTAGCAAGAAAGCCGGCCCGACGATCAATTCGGGCCGCCCCGAGAAACTGATCACCAGGAGCAGGAGAACGAGCGAAAGGCGAACAAACCAAACAGTTCCGAAGTCGCTTTCCATGAGGACGCCGCGCAAGGTGTCAACCATACCCTCGCGTCCGGAGAGCCCGGCCGTAAAGCACAGCAGCCAAATTGCCGCGAAGATTGCGGCCGCAAGTGCGAGGGCAGGATTGATGTTACGGGGTAGAGGCGCAAGCGCGGGAGCCGCGGTTCTGCCTAGCGCATAGAAAGGGAAGAGTGCCGACCCGAATAGAATCATCACTGAGAGGAAGTAGACCCACCGGGCGAAGGCCAGAGTGCCATCAACGTCCATTTCTACGGTCTGACTTCAAATTTGAAATTGCCCTTCACCTTGTGCCCGTCTGCTGACAGCGCGTGCCAATCAACTTGATAAACACCCGGCGCAAGGGACCTTGATACAGGTGCCACCATGTCCTTATCCTGCACCGCGATCTCCGTGGTGATCTTCGCACCATCCGGCCCCGAAAGATCGATGCCCGAGAATCGAGCCTCAATGGGTTCGCTAAAGCGCAGTCGAATCTCAGTGGGCGGAGCGGCAATGGTGCTATTGATCTCTGGAGTAGCCTCGACCAATCGAGCATGCGCAAGCGCCTGGCCGGATAATGGCACGCTCCACAGCGCAACTGTGGCGATCATTCGGATAGTCCGGTTCAACGCGAACTCCTCCCGCGACGACGGTCATCAAAGACTATGCACTTCCTGACGAATATACGAATATTTGGTATTGCAGGGCCGCCACTGTTCGAGCTGTCACGAAACTTTCCATTTGCCGGAAGTGATGGGAGATCAGGCCAACACGCTACCGACCGCCGAGACTCTCGATTGAAGGTCACGGACGCCGCAAGCGTTTGTAATTATCAGGACAAGCGCGGGCGAAACAAGCGTTGGCGCCCGCGTGACTCCATTTCAGCTACTTAACCGGGATCATGAGATGTGCGTATGGAGTGCCCGGCCACATCACATAGGGCTTGGATGTGTCAGGCTTGGGGTCCGTCGGATAGCCCTGCATCATGTCCATTGCGTTGACGATCATCACATGCGGGCCGGTCTCTATCCAATTGTTGCCTTCCTCGGGCTTCGTCGCATAGGGATCGGTGTTGCTGCCATCGGTACCGCCGGACAGCATGTACATGAAGCCGACCTTGCCCTTGGGCGGTTCCTTCTTTTCCATCCATGCCATCGCCCATTCCATCGCATTGGCATCGCCGCACATTGGGTCCGGGCCGGGCGTGGACGGGCTGTCTGGCATGCACCAGAAGCCGTTCTTGCCCTCGCGCAGGGTGCGCATGGCGCCCTTTTCATCCGCGGCGTAGACCGCAGCGCCGCTTGCCACGGCAGGTGGTGCAGCAGATTCAGCGCTCTTGATCATCGCAGCGTCGTCGGCGGCTGCGCCTTGCATCGTAGCCAAACTGCCTGCCGCCAAAAGGGCAGCGACCGTCAGAAGCCGTTTCATGGCCGTTCTCCGGTTTGAGTTGATCTTGTGCATGATGTCCGACGCACGGCTTTCCAGAGCCGTTTGTCGGTGATCAAACACTAGCAGATTACATGCCTCCGGACAATTTACGTTTTAGCGCTGTCTAATGTCTTTGCAGGGGGCGTGCTATTAAACGGGGGCCTTCAAATCAGTCACGAAACTCCTGAGGGTTCACTAACCAAGATGGTGCTGTTCAGCGAGTGGCCAAATTTGCGCGGTTTCCCGGCAACCTTGCTTGCATCGTCAAATCGCCACCTGCCCTAACCCTAGATTAGCCCGCGCATCGTCAGTTCAGCCTTCAGATAGGCATAATAGATCGGCGCGGCGACAAGACCCGGCATACCGAACCAGGCTTCCATGAAAACCATCGCCAGAAGAAGCTCCCAGGCACGCGCATTGATCCGCGAACCGATGATCTTGGCGTTTACGAAGTATTCGAGCTTGTGAATGATGATGAGAAAGGCAAGCGAGCCGAGCGCTGCAAGGAAGGAGATGCTGAGGCTGACAACCACGATCACCGTGTTGGAGATCAGATTGCCGATGACCGGCAGAAGGCCAGCGACGAAAGTCAGCGCTATCATTGTCCTGATGAATGGCAGATCGATGCCGAAGGACGGCAGAACAGCGACGAGATAGATCGCCGTCAGAAACGTATTCAACGCCGAAATCCGGATTTGCGAGAACACGATGTTGCGAAAGGCCTTGCTCAGAATGTTGACACGATCCGCCAGCGCGACCGCCAGTGGGCCGGGCTCGCGCGATGGCGCCGCCGAGCTCACCGCGATCAAGCCGCCGATCACCATGCCGACGACAATGTGGACCACCAGGACGCCAACATCCCGCCCAACGAGTTGAAGCTGGCCGGCATGTTCGCGGAGCCACCGGGCCGCGAAGACTTCCAGTTCCTCGATGTTCGACGGAAAATAGGCCATCGCCCAGGATGGGAGATGGACGCGCGCGGTATCGATGATCTCGGCCATCTTCTTGAGGAGCGTCACGACGTTCTCCGAACCGCCAGTCAATTGCGACATGCCGCTAAAGATAGCGGCGGCTACCAGGAGAGTGAAGATCAATGCCACCAAGGTCAGCGCAAGGCTTTTCGTCAGGCTGTTGGAGACGCCGATTCGATGGAGCATCGGTGCGGCGAAATGAACGATGTTGAACACGAGAAGGCCCGAAAGCAGTGCCGGAAGCAGTCCGAGTTCGAGAACGGCGACGAGCGCTAGAAGCGCAAGCAGGCACGACGCGAGATAGAACCATGAGAAAGTCAGCACTTTTCACCTGCAGAAGCAGCCAAGTCCTCTCCGGGTTTCATTAGCTTTGATACCCGGTGATGCGCAAGCGAACACGCCTTCGACACGTGTGTAAGGCTAACCGCCTCGCAGATCCCATGCTTGCGCGCCAGGTCGCCCGCTTTTGCCCCGCCTCATGCTCACGCAGGACCGCGATGATCAGCTCTTGCGTAAACCGCATTCTCTTCATCAGTCCGCCCTTCAATCGAGGCCGGACTTTAATCTCAGATGGAGGAAATTACCGATGGCAGGTCAGCCGCTCGAGGATGTTTATGCCGGTTGGCAAGAATGATCCTCTTCGTAGTGAAGCCGAAGTTCATTCCGCCGCGAAGACCATCAGATCCTCGAACGGGAACTCGACATAGTATTGGCCGGACGGAAGGGCGTCCCGGGAATAGGTCCGGATTGTCAGGTCATTGCTTTCGAAAATGACTTCATGCCGATCGCCAAGGAAAAGGCTCTCGACGCAGGTCATGGCGATACGTCCAGGCCCGTCCTCCCCGGACCACGTCACCCGCTCAAGCCGGACGAGTGCGGTGACTTTGGCGCCGACGGTCAGCTCCTGCTGGGCGCTGCCCACAAGATGGATGCCGTTGGCGACAATTTCCGCACGGTTGCCGTTGATGGCGGTGACCACGCCGTCAAGGCGATTGCTGGCACCCATGAACTCTGCTGCAAACAGGCTCTTCGGCTTGTTGTAGATTTGCTTGGGCGTTCCGTCCTGTTCGATCTGGCCGCCGTTGAGCAGCAGGATGCGGTCGGCGAGCGCCATCGCTTCCACCTGATCATGGGTGACGCACAGCGCCGATAGCCCGAGATTGGTGATGAGGCGGCGCAGCCAGATCCGCGCTTCTTCGCGTAGCTTGGCGTCTAGATTGGACAGCGGCTCATCGAGCAGAATCACGTTCGGCTCATAGACCAGCGCACGGGCCAGCGCCACGCGCTGCTGCTGTCCGCCGGAGAGCTGATGCGGATAGCGCTCGCCCAGTTTGCCGAGGCCGATGCTGTCCAAAGCCTTCTGGACGCGGCTCGCAACATCTGCCTGGGACACTTTGCGCAGCTTCAGGGGATAACCCACATTCTCGGACACCGTCCGATGTGGCCACAGCGCATAGGACTGGAATACCAGCCCGAGACCGCGCGTTTCCGGCGCCAGATTGATGTTCTGCCCGGCATCGAAAAGCGGCTTGTCACCGAGCAGTATCTTGCCGCTGTTGGGTGTCTCCAGACCGGCGACCGCTCGCAAGAGCGTCGTCTTGCCGGACCCGGACGCGCCGAGCAAGGCGACGATCTGACCCGGTTCGACCGAAAAGGACACACCTTTCAGGATCTCGAGGGTGCCGTAACTGAGGCGCAGGCCGTCTATGATGATATCAGTCATTGAGGCGGACTCCAAAGCGCATTGCGAGGGCAAGACCGGTCACGATGATGACGGTGTTGATGACGGCGAGAGCGGAAACCAGATCGATCGCGCCGGTGCCCCAAAGGGAAACCATGAGCGAGCCGATCACTTCGGTTCCCGGTCCGAGCAGATAGACGCCCGTCGAATATTCACGGGCGAAGATCAGGAAGATCAACAGCCAGGCTGAGAACATGCCGCCGCGGATGAGCGGCAGCGTGATGTCCCTGGCGACCCGGCCCTCGCTGGCGCCAACTGACCGGCCGGCTTCCTCGAGCTCCTTGCCGATCTGCAGGAGCGTTCCGGAAATCAGCCGCATGCCATAGGCGAACCACACAATGGTATAGGCGAGCCATACCGAGATCATCGTGGCACGCAGGGGTGCGATCGGCTTGAAGAAGAGAAATATCCACAGCATGGCAAGGCCAGCCACAATGCCCGGCATCGCCCGCGGTATCATGGCCACGTAATCGACGACTTTGGTCAGGGGTGCGTTCGAGCGGTGACCGGCGAGTGCCACGGCAGTATAGGCCGCGATCGAAGCCGCGCCGCCGACCACCGCGACGCCGACCGTGTTGAGAATGGCGCTGATGACATTCGGATAGTCAGCGAGATCGCGATAGTGATCCAACGTCAGCACCTGGAAGATATTCACCCCGACGCCCCAGCTTGTCACCAGTGAACGAATTGCGACGCCGCCCACCGGTATGATCACGGTGGCCGCGAACCAGGCCACCACAAGCGCGAAGGCCGGCCAGCGAAGAGCGCCCAGCCGGATGGGGTTGTGCCGACTGCCCTTGCCTTTGACAGACACATAGCGGCTGGCGTTGCGCAGCATGTAGCGCTGCAGCACCACCAGCGGCAGCGCGATCATGATGATCGCCACCACCACTACGGCCATCAACTGGTAGGAAGGAACACCGAGCTTGTTGGTGAGCTTGTAGAGATAGGTGGCGAGAACCAGCACGCCTTCCGGATCGCCAAGCACCAGCGGCAGGCCGAAAAGTTCGAAACCGAGGAAGAACACCAGAACCGCCGCATAGAGCACCACCGGCATCACCATGGGCAGCGACACACTGGCGGCGACGCGCCAAGGGCCAGCGCCGGCGGTGCGTGCCGCCTCTTCGAGGTCGGCGCCAACGTTGCGGAGCGCCGCCGATGCATAGAGATAGACATGTGGGACATGGGTGAGCCCGGCAATGATCGCGATCGATGTCACCGAATAGACATTCCAGGGCACGTAGCCGATCATCGACTTGACCGCCAGCGAGACGAAGCCGACTGGTCCCAGTGTCATCACATAGCCGAAGGCCAGCACCACCGCCGACATGAAAACCGGGATCAGGATGATCGGCTCCAGCCAGCGCTTGCCCGGCACGTCGGTGCGCACGATGATGAACGCCAGCAGGATTCCCACCGGAACTGCGATCACCGTCATGCCCACCGCGAGCTTGAGCGAAGTCGTCAGCGCTAGCCAGAAATCCGCGTCCGCGAGGATGAAGCTGTAGGCGTTCAGCGACAGATGCGCGGTTTTCTGGAAGAAAGGCGCGGACAGAAAACTCTGATAAATGATCAGGGTGACCGGTGCCAGCACCACCAGGATGGCGAGGAGGTTGGTGCTGATACGAAAGACACGGAAGGGCATGATCGCCTCGAACAAAGCCGGGGGCCGTCCGCTAGCAAGAGCGCAAGCGCGCCGTTCCGATGATTCTTAATAGCAAGAAGGGTGAGAGAGCCGACTGTGGAGGCACTCCCGATCAAGCGATTACTCGCCCTTCATGGCCTTCTGCCACTCGTTGAGGAACGCCAGCCGTGTCGTCTCGTCGAGACCTTCGAGCAGCTTGTCGTCGAGCGCGATCGGGTGAACGTTTTCACCGGCGGCGGCCTTTATGGACGCCAGCGTGGTTGCCCCTTCAACGTCATCACGAACGGCATAGAGCTTGATGTCGTCGGCGATCAGCTTCTGCGCGCGCGCCGACAGCAGATAGTCCACGAATAGCTTCGCAGCATTGGGATCCTGGGCTTCCGCCGGAATGACGGTGGCGCGGGTGGTCACCAGGACATAGTCCTTCGGGATTATCACACCGAGGTTCTCGTCCTTGGCCTGCTTGGCGAGGCCATATGAGCCGAAGATGCCATAAGCGATGGAATGTTCGCCAGACGTGACCTTCTCGATCATCGAGCCGGCGGAGCTGTAGAGCTTGATATGGGCCTTGCCAAAAGCCTTGTTAAGCGCCCAGGAATCGGTCCAGTTCTTGGCGTCCTGGTTGTAGAAATAGAAGCCGACACCGGATTTTTCCGGATCGTAGGACGCGATCTTGCCATCATATTCTGCGGTCTTCCCGGTCATCAGCTTGAGAAGATCGGCGTGGGTTGCGGGAACATCGCCTTCAGGCACGAGACGCTTGTTGTAGACGAAAGTCACCGGGTCGGCGGTGGTACCATAGACCATGTCCTTGTAGGACGCCCAGGCCGGAAGGTGGGCCGCCTCCACGGATTTGTATTCCTGCGCATAGCCGTCTGAGGCAAGTTTGATCTGCAGATCCGGAGCCGAAGACCATGCGACATCTGCCGTGCCTTGGCCCGAAGCGGTTTCGGCAATGACGCGATTGTAGAGTTCGGTGGAATTGAGGTCGGAATATTCGACGGCGATGCCGGGGAATGCTGCTTCGAAGTCCCTGAGCAAGGGCTGGACCAGCGCCGCATCGGTCGTCGAATAGATGCTGAGGTGTCCTTCCGCGGTGGCGGCGGCCACCAGATCCTTGTAGTTGTCCGGATACCCGGCGGGGATCTCGGCAGCGGCGGCAAGCGTCACAAAAGCGGCTGACAGCGAAAACGCGGCCATCATCGTCGCAAGACGATTTTTCATTACGGTCTCCTCCAAGTTCGCCTAAATCGTACCTCCTCCAGGCACAAAAGGCGAGTATCATCCTGACCTGTCACCAACCTGTCACGGCGATGTCGAGGTTTGCTCAGCCGACTAGGCCCGATGGGTCGTGATCAGATTGTCGACGACAGCGGGATCGGCCACATCGACGTATTGCCGAATTGTTGAAATCTTGGAGCGGCATCCTACGCGTCACGGCCGCTGGCCCTGCGCATCGATCATGGACTTGCTCCAATCCTCGATGAAGCGGCGGCGCAACGCCTCGTCCTGTACGGCAAGTAACGCAGGGCCGATGCGTATGGCGCGCGCGATACCAGACTCCCCAAGTTTTTCCGGGCCGTCCGCTCCCTCAGGCAATTGCCCGTTCTCGGCAAAGAAGAAGGCGCTATCCCTGGCAACCTTCTGTCCCCGGGCTGACAGAAGGTAGTCGAGAAATCGTTTGGCAACGCCCATATTCGGCGCCGTCTTCGGAATGAGCGCGCCACGACTGAGTATCAGCGCATAGTCCCGCGGGACAACGACCCTCAAATCGGAATTGCCCCTGGCCGCTGCGTAGGCATATGACCCGATCATATTGTAGCCTATATATAGGCTCCCGTTTGCAACGTCCTGAAGGGTCTCCGCGGTGCAACAACGCACCACAGTTTCCGCTCGGCTCATGCTTTCCAGAAGCCGACCGTAGACCGCCGTCGTCTGCCGCGCATCACTGAACGCCAATAGGTAGCCGATGCCCGAAAGTCGGATGTCGAACGTTCCGACCCGTCCGCGATAAAAATCGATCCGCCGCCTGAGAAGATCGGCGAGTTCGATGTGGGTGCGCGGTACGTCGCCGGACGGCACGAGGCGGGCGTTATAGACGAAGACGGCCGGTTCGTAGGTAAAGCCGAATACCTCGTCGCGCCAGTTTGCCCAATTGGCGACATGCGCGGTTTCGGCCGACACGTGCGGCGCCGCGCAGCCGTCATTGGCGAGCTTCACGAGTTGGTCGACCGACGGAGACAACAAGATGTCGCCCAGCACCGCGTCCGTCCGACAGGCTTCACTGGCACTCCTTTGCAAGTCGTTGGTGACATATTCAACATACTCGACTGCCACGTTGGGGAAAACGGACTGAAAATCCCGGATCAGTGGTTCCATAGCCGCCAGATCGGTCGCGGCGTGGATCGACAGTCGGTCCTTCTCCGGCTGAGACGAAGGCAAAAATGCGCTGCTTCCTTCAGCAGCTCTTGCCGCGTGACCGATGCATAGGAGGACGGCAGCCATCAAACCGAATGTCGGCAATGTTCCCGTTATCATCCGGTCTTCTCCGTGGCGATGGGCAACGTCAAGGTGACGGTGAACCCTTGCGTGCCCTTCCCGCCATCCTTGCTTGTCTCGCGAAAGGTCAGCGCGCCACCGTGAGCCGCCGCAACCTCCGACGCGATGGCGAAACCAAGACCTGCGCTGCCGTCATGAGATTTGGACGTTTCGAAGCGCTGCGTGACCCGCTCCCACTCGCCCGGCGGAATGCCCCGTCCGTCATCTTCGACCTCGAGATGGGCACGCGTACCGTCGCTGCGTACTCTGACCTCAAGGCGCGACACCACTCCATGGCGCAAGGCATTGTCGATGATATTGACGATCGCTTCGCGAAGGCTGACGGCGTCCGCAAGCACGACCGGCTCGTCGTCAGGCGCCTCGAAGGAGACGATAATGTCCGGATCGATAGTTATCGGAACCGCCGCACGGAAAGCGCGCCGTGCGACATCTGCCAGACCGTGCGGCTGAAGCTGCACGGAATCGGCACGATGGATGACCATGGCGTGGCTGAGCAACTGGTTGGTCAGGCGCGCAAGTTCGCTGGCGCGCTGCTGTACGCGATCGAGATGCTGGCGGCTCGACTTGTCCAGCTTGGCTTGACTCAACAGATCGAGCTGCGCCGTTAGCGCTGTCAGCGGCGTTCTGATCTGGTGCGCCGCGTCGGCGATGAAGCGCTGCAGGAGTTTTACGCGCTCGTCGAGCCGACTCATGAAATAATTGATGGAAGTAACGAAGGGCCGCAATTCTCTCGGTACGACGACCGTTACCGGCGTCAGGTCTTGTGGATCGCGACGGCGGAGCGTCGCTCCGAGATGCTTGACCGGTTGCAGAGAATAGCGAATAGCAATCATCGCTCCAGCTAAAGCCAATATGCTCATGATCGCCAGGAGGACGGTCGCCCTGAGAGTCAATTCACCCGCGAGCGCGCGGCGGGCTTCCGTGGTCTGCCCAACGATGACATGCGCCCAACCGGATACGGCTGGATCGGACAGTGCGCGCGCCACCACCGCAATCCGAACCGGTTCGCCGCGATAATGCGCCGATTCCAATACCGGGACATCGTGTATTGCGGCCAGATCAACTTCTGTTTGCAGATCGGCATAACCTGTCAGCGTCGCGCCGGAAGGGCCGATCACGCGATAGAAGATGCGATCGCGGCTGGCGAGGCCCAGGAGTTCAAAAGCTGATACCGGCAGGTTGATGATGAGCGAACCGGATTCAACCGTAAGGCTGTCTGCCATCTGGATGGCCGCACCAAGCAGAAGCCGGTCATAGGCGTCATCGGCGGCGGTACGTGCGTAGTACGACGCCGCACTCACCAGAAGAGCCGCGCCCAGGCCCAGCACCAGCGAGATGCGGACCGCCAGGCGCGTGAAAAGGGAAGGCTCAGCCGGTATCATCGGAAGCCAGCTGATATCCCACGCCCCGCACGGTAACGATCTGCGCCTTGGCGCCTTCCAGCTTCTTGCGCAGCCGCCCGACATAAAGTTCGATCGCGTTCTGATTGGCCGGCTCGTCAAACCCGAAAAGCTGATCGATAAGTTCATCTTTGCTGAAGACGCGGCCTGGCCGCGACGCCAGTATCTCAAGCAACGTCATCTCGCGTCGTTTCAATTGCACCTCGCGCCTGCCTACTCGCACTGAGCGGCTGCCGCGGTCGAGCACGACATCGCCACACTGTACGATGTTGGTCGCCTCGCCGCTTTTCCGCCGGAGCAGAACACGGGCGCGCGCTTCCAATTCCCGGAAATCGAACGGTTTGACCAGATAGTCGTCGGCGCCGAGATCAAGCGCGCCAACGCGGTCCTCTATCTCGGAACGGGCCGTCAACATCAGAACCGGGGTCGTATTCCTTGCCTGCCGGAGCCGTCGAACGATTTCGAACCCGTCGAGGCTGGGCAGCATGACGTCGAGGATGACGAGATCGTAGCAGGTGAAATCGAGGATTTCTGCGGCAGCACGGCCGTCCGTCTCCCAATCGACTGCGTGGCCGATCGTTTCGAAGCGGCGGCTGATAGCCTCGCCAACGTCGCGCGTGTCTTCGACGAGGAGAATTCGCATGCCGGAGCATTTGCACGGAAGCAGCCCCCTATCAAGCGTCACCTCTTTGCGGAGAGGCGCTTGACATCATCTGCAGATCACGCGTTGGCTTCAGCCCTGTTACCGTCAGCAGTTCAAGCTGTCCAATCATTTGAGCTTTGTCGACGGGCTGCGTGATGCCGTCTGCCTTCATGTTGATCTGCGCATCCACGCCAAGAACGGGGCGCGTCGGTACATGACCCGCGCTGCAAGCCACGGCTGGACCACGCATTTTGCCGCATTCAACGTATTCGACCGCACCGTGATCAGTCGCTAGTAGATGCACCACCATCGCCATCAGGGGATTATGTTTCTGGCGATCGTGATGCTGATAGCGATTGCGCAATGCCATCATTTGCGCTTCAGAGACGTATCCAATTGCGTCATTAAGAGGATATCATGCCGACAGGCGATGGCAGTTTGAGCGACATTCTTGGAATCCTGTCGGTTCTCCTACTCGTGGCCGCAAACGGCTTCTTTGTCGCCGCCGAGTTTTCCCTGGTCGCCGTGCGCCGAAGCCGAGTTGCCGAACTCGCTGCGGCTGGGCGGCTGAACGCGGCAGCGCTTCAGCGGGCCGTCGACAATCTCGATGCCAATCTGGCGGCGACCCAGCTCGGCATCACCATTTCATCGCTGGCACTCGGCTGGATCGGCGAACCTGCTCTCGCGCATCTCGTCGAGCCTCTCTTGATCGGGCTGCTCGGGTCGTTGGCGACTGCGGGCTCACACACTGTCGCCGTCGCGATCGCTTTCATCATCATCACCGCGCTTCACATCGTGCTTGGCGAGCTCGCACCAAAGAGTCTGGCGCTCCAGCGCAGCGAAGACACTGCGCTCTGGGTCGTGCGTCCGCTCGGTCTGTTTCTCTTTCTGCTCAGGCCGGCGATTCTAATGCTGAATGGTCTCGGCAACCTCGTTCTGCGACTCTGCGGCCTGCGCCCGGGAACCGGTGAGGATTCATTGCACTCGCCAGACGAGCTGAAGCTTCTGATCTCGGCCAGTCAGGAAGGCGGGCTGTTGCAGCAGGCGCAGCGGGAGATGGTCGAGCGGGTCTTCAATATCGGCGAGCGCCGCATCAGTGACATCATGACGCCTCGGCCGGATATCGACTGGATCGACGTGAATGATGACCGAACCGAGATTCTTCGTACGATCCGCGATTGCCGCCATGAGCAGCTCCTTGTTGGCAAGGGCGGTATCGATGAACTGCTCGGCATGGTTCTGAAGAAGGACATGCTCGACCAGGTTCTTGACGGGCAGGTTCTCGATCCGATGGCGATCATCCGTGAGCCGCTCGTCGTTCATGAATCAACGCCGATTTTCAAAGTGCTGGAGCAGTTCAGGAAGGCGCCCGTCCGCATAGCAATGGTCCTCGACGAGTACGGAAGTCTGGAAGGAATTGTTACCCAGACCGATTTGCTCGAAGCCATCGCCGGCGACCTGCCCAACATCGAAGGCGAAGAGCCGGATGTCGTCGAGCGTGAAGACGGCTCCCTTCTCGTGGATGGTATGATGTCGGCCCAGGACGCGTTCGATCGCCTTGGTTTTCGAGCACGGCCAACTGAAGGCGACTTCCATACGATCGCAGGATTTGCCCTGTTTCGACTGGGGCATCTGCCTGAGGTCGGGGAACATTTTGAGTATGGCGGCTGGCACTTCAAGATCGTGGACATGGATGGCCGGCGGATCGACAAACTGCTCGCACGAAGGAACTCTCCCACGGGGCGGCAAGAAACATCGGAGGTAGATGGGCTCAGAACATAGGCCAATGAATATGCCGCCATGGCCTCGTCGAGGTCGCCGGTGCCCGCGAACCAACTGTATCCTGCGTGATCCAACGTGACTGATCTGATGCACCATCACCCGGTCGACGAAAGGCGAAAGCACCCGCACCACCCCCATGGCGTTGCCGGTCACCTCGACAACGACCTCGTCCGTCCTGTTCAAGCTGCGGCCAAATCCCTCCAGTCCGGAGCGGGTCATGTCGGCGTCCGTGATGGCGCAGCCGGCCATCTTCGCAGAACACCACTTCCCCAAAGGTGCGGTGGATAGCCATTCCAATTACACGTCATGCCCCCTCTCTCCTTGAACAATCGGGAGCCGGCGGGCGACGCGACACCTACGGATCCGCGCTCTCGGCGCAACCGGGCAGGTCGCAGGGGCGGCCAGCTACTAACGCGAGCTCGCAGCTTATCGAATACATCGGCCTGCCCGCACTTGGCGTGCTCCCGGTGCCGCTGTCCCGGATGGTCACACATGCGCTGAAAATCTCGCATCTCCAGCGGGGGATCAGATGGCACCGTCATGATCATACCGGTTACCAACCCGATCGAGCGCCTCAACGGCGAGGTCAAGCGGCGCACCGAGGTCATCGGCACCTTCCCAAATGATGACGCCATCGTCCGTCTGGTTGGCGCGATCCTGCTCGAGCAGAACGATGAATGGGCCGTGCAGCGGGCGAGATACATTACGCTGGAAACCATCAGCCAAATGAGCGATGATCCGCTCATCAGCCTGCTGTGGCGCGCTGATCATTCCCGGCCCATGCCGGAAGCTGCGGCGACCAAGCCGTCAACTACACCACTCCCTGGGACACGATCCTGATGCGCTCACGCTTCAAGCCAAGACCGCAATCCAGATAGCGAGCCAATCATGAAATCCGAGACAGCAGCCACCGAAAGCGTTGAGCCGGCGGCTGAGGCTGTTCCATCGGGTTGGCGAGTGTTGATGACACGCGAACGTTGGACCGAAGTCGCTCGCATTATATTTACCGGCCTGATGGCCTTTCTGTACTGGCAACAGCTGATTCCCATTCAAGCTTTGTGGGGGGCGGTTGCCATCGGCTTGTATCCGCTTGTCAAAACCGGCGCCGTTGACCTCGTAAAAGAGCGCAAGATCGGTACCGAGATATTCGTCACCATCGCTACGGTGGTAGCGCTGATCGGAGGCGAGACCGTCGCCGGCGCGGTCCTCATGGTGATCATTCTGATCGCAGAGTTCATTGCCGATGTGAATATGGATCGTGCGCGAGCCTCGATCAAAGACCTGATCGGCTCGGTGCCCCAGGTGGCACTTGTGCGGGACCCAGGTGGCGAACGCATGGTCACGATCGAGAATTTGCGCGCGGGCGACGTTGTCTTGGTGCGGGCCGGCGAGAAGATCCCGGTCGATGGCACCGTCGTCGGTGGAGCGGCTTCGGTCAACGAAGCATCGATCACTGGAGAGAGCATTCCCAAGGACAAGAGCGACGGCGCCGATGTCTTTGCCGGAACCTTCGTCGAATCCGGCGCCCTGGACATCGCGACCGAGAAGGTTGGTGCCGACACCACCTTTGCCCGCATCATCAGTCTGGTCGAGAATGCCGAAGCGGAACAGGCACCCGTCCAGAAACTGGCGGATAAGGTCGCGTCATGGCTGATCCCGGTCGTGCTGATCTTCCTCGTTGCGGTTTATCTTTATACCCGCGACGTTCGGATGATCGTCACTCTGCTGATTTTCACATCGCCTGCCGAACTCGGATTGGCGACTCCTCTGGTGATTATCGCAGCCATTGCGCGAGCCGCACGCAGTGGAATTCTGGTCAAGGGGGGCGTCTATCTGGAGTCTTTGGCCAAGGTCGACGTCCTGGTGTTCGACAAGACAGGCACCCTGACGGCGAACAAGCCCGAGGTTGTCGGCGTGGAGATGCAGGACGGCACGCTTTCGGAAGCTGATCTGCTCAGCCTTGCCGCCGCCGCCGATCGGCGGTCCGCTCACCCCTTGGCGAAAGCGGTCGTCAACTATGCCGCCCGGATGAAAATCGATGTCCCGGAACCGGAGCAGTACGAGCAGTTGCAGGCGCGCGGTGTGAAGGCGACGGTCTCCGGACGCACCGTGCTGGTCGGGAATGCATCGTTGCTGCGCGAGGCCGGCGTGCCGCTTTCCGATGCGATCGAAAAGGGCGGACAGACGCCGGTTCACGTCGCGGTCGATGGGAAATTCGCGGGCGTGATTCTGATTGCCGACACATTGCGACCAGGTGCGCGCGAAGCGCTGGCAAAGCTCCGTGCGACCGGGGTCAAGCGCATGGTGATGGTGACGGGTGACAATGAGGCCACAGCGCGGACCATCGCCAAGGAACTCGGCGTGGATGAAGTGCGTGCCAATCTGATGCCGCAGGACAAGGTCGCCGCCATCGCCGAACTGCAAAAGCAGGGCCATCGCGTGGCGATGGTCGGCGACGGGATCAACGACGCGCCGGCGCTGGCACGCGCCGATGTCGGCATTGCGATGGGCGGCGGCGGCACGCAGGCGGCACTGGAAGCCGCCGACATTGCATTGATGAAGGATGATCTGGCAAAAATTGTCAGCGCGCGCGCAATTGCTCGACGTGCTTACCGGACAATTCAGGAAAATATTTTTGTCGGTGTCGGTGTTGTGCACGTTTTGGGCATTACCGCAGCGCTGATGGGCTGGATCGGTCCTATCCAGGCAGCGATTTTGCACTTGGGGCCAGATGTCCTGGTGTTCCTGAATTCGGCAAAACTGCTGCGCGTTCGAATCCAAGATGTTTAGCGCATCTCTTTGGAGCCTAAGGCGCTTGCAGTTCTTTGGACGACAAACGCGTCCAATTCGCATCGTCCACGAAACCGGGCAACCGCAACCAGAGTACGCTTACTGCTGTGGCGCTGGTGGCGGTGTGCCCCCAAACCACCCAGCCGCATACCCGATCACAAACAGCACCACGATCACGGCTGCCACACCGTACCAGAGGCGCCTGTCCGTGAAATTCATCGTTACCTCCAAATATCGCGCTGCGCCTGACGACCCAGCGATTTCTTCGATCCTTTGGTCGTCGTTTTCGTGACGAGCGACTCATCTGATCCCCTGACAGAGTAGGCCAAGTATGGCTTCCAGAGAAGCGCGTAGGCCTGTCTGCGGTGCCAAAGCCGCCGGCTGCAAGCGGCTCGCGGAGGAGCGAGCATCAGGAGGACGCTGGGTTCGACCCGAGCTCCATCGGCTTCTTGGCGAAGAAGGCGATATCGTGGTTGTCCGGAAACTAGACCGACTGATGCGGTCACTCAAGGACCTGCTCCTTATCCTTGAGAAGATCGAGGCCGCCGGCGCCGGGTTCTGCTCACTGACCGAGGCAATCGGCACGACCACGACGGCAGGCCGCATGATGATGCGGATGCTCGGTTCCTTCGCCGAATTCGAGCGAGCCATCGTACGGGAACGCACCATGGCGGGGCTTCAAGCGGCCAAGAGCGCGGGCGAAAAGGTGGTCGTCGCCCAAAACTCACGTCCGATCAGCGCTCCGAAATCATCGGCATGCTGAATGATGGTCCACCCGCCGCCGAGATTGCTCGCATCTTCCGAGTTCATAAGGCCACTGTGAGACGTATCGGCGCTCAGACGAAAATGAATGTTCGCTGATTGTGGGTCCAATTGGACCGCTTTCGCAGCGACGTACGCACCGGCCCTCCTCGGACGCGTACCCCCGGCCTGCAGTTATTGGTATTGTACCAGATGCCTACGTGGTTGGTTCGGCGGAACACATCCTGGAGCAAAAGAATTCGAACCGAACTAGCCAAAGCGGTCATTCGATTCGTCCGATCGGATGACTGCTACTGGCGCACGTGGTCGGTTGGTGCGTTCAGACATCAGATTGCCTGATGAGGCTCGGGAAGGTCCGGCCGGGGTGGATAGTGTTGAAAAAGTCCGGGTTGCAGCAGCCCTGAAGCACTGATTCAATCTTCGTCGTAAGAGGAGATTGAGTCGATGATGGGCGAGCAAAGTGTGATGCAGGAGGAGCTGTTCTACGGCTTCAGCCTGGAGCGGCATGTGCCGGCGGATCACCTGCTCAGAGCGATCGACCACTTCGTCGACCTGTCCGCCATCCGCCAGCATCTGGCGCCCTTCTACAGCCCGATCGGCCGTCCCTCGATCGACCCTGAGCTGCTGATCCGCATGCTGATCGTCGGCTATTGCTTCGGCATCCGCTCGGAGCGCCGGCTGTGCGAGGAGGTACATCTGAACCTGGCCTATCGGTGGTTCTGCCGGCTTGGCCTCGAGGGTGATGTGCCTGACCACTCAACCTTCTCCAAGACCCGCCACGGCCGCTTCCGCGATGCCGACCTGCTGCGCGAACTGTTCGAGACCGTCGTCCGGCGCTGCATAGCTGAAGGGCTCGTCGGCGGCGAAGGCTTTGCGGTCGATGCCAGCATGATCGTCGCCGACGCCCATCGTCAGCGCGGGATCGAAACGGCCGAGGACCTCGATCCCAAAGCCAAGCGGGCCGTGGCTGAGTATCTCGCCACTCTGGATGACGCCGCCTTCGGGGCCGCCACGCCGGTGGAGCCCAAGTTCGTCTCCCCTGTTGATCCCGCCGCGCGCTGGACTGCCGCTTGGGGTGGCCCAGCCGTCTATGCCTATTGCACGAACTATTTGATCGACGTGGAGCACGCCATCATCGTGGACGTGGAGCCCTCGACCGCGGTGCGCCAAGCCGAGGTGACGGCCGCCAAGACTATGATCGAGCGGGCGCACGACGAGCTCGGCCTCTGGCCGGAGCGGCTGATTGCCGACACCGGCTACGGCTCGGCCGAAATGCTGAACTGGTTGGTGCATGAGCGTGGGATCGAGCCGCATATCCCGGTCTTCGACAAGTCTAGGCGCAAGGATAGCACCTTCTCGCGCGACGACAGATACATACATCTGTCCTGGCGGGAAGACGCTCAGGCAGCGCCAGAAGACCTATCGGATGCCACACCCTCTCGTCGACGAGAATGGCATGATGCGCTATCGCGCCAGCAAGCTGGATTGCGACGCCTGTGCCCTGAAGCCCAGCTGTTGCCCGAAGGAGCCGGCGCGCAAGGTGCTGCGCTCGATCTATGAGGGCGCGCGCGACATGGCCCGCGACATCGCAAAGACAGACGCCTACCAGACCTCACGCTATCAGCGGAAGAAGGTGGAGATGCTGTTCGCGCACCTCAAGCGCATCCTGAAGCTCGATCGATTGCGATTGCGCGGCCCCTGTGGTGCCCGCGATGAGTTCCACCTTGCAGCCATCGCCCAGAACCTCAGGAAATTGGCCAAGATTTGCACCCTCGGAACAAACGTCCGAGCCACTTAAGGCGAGGAGGTCGCGTCGACCTTAATCAAGACGCTTCGGTGCGAGTGGATCGACGGCTTCATCGCCGACTTCTTCAACACTATCGGTGGAAAACCGCCGTTCAGCGCCCTATGCGAGCACGAAATTCGGCAGTCGAATTGGTGCGTGGAAACGGTGCGGAAGGCAACTG